>DASZIJ010000066.1:0-23694 GCA_035949155.1 Candidatus Rhabdochlamydia sp.
TTTTTAAGCAATCTGATGTCAGGAATAGCAAATTATTGCCTCAATCCAGACAAGCCACGTTTATTTTTTCATCGAAAAGAAATTGATCAAACAACTATTGCTGAATATGTGTAAAGGCTTCTTATGTTAAACTGGCGTTAATATTAACATATTTGAATATAATTAACAATTTAGCTTAATATATAATACCTATAAAATAAATTTGATTTACTCGGAAAAATTTTCTGTTATTTATTTTTTTCTTAAAGTTTTATGGGCAAAGAAGAAACTATACGCAATTCATAGAGCTCTTTTGAAACTAGGAATAAAAAAACTTTCTATAAAATGAAGCTCTCATAGAAGATATGCTGCTAATAGCCTTAAGAATATTTAATGGAAATATAGGCCTAGCCAGAAGGATGCTCTTCTAACAACTGGTAAGCTTAATAGGAACTCAAAGGTATGCAAATCAGTTCTTTTAGTTATGAGATATTTAAAGAGAACCCTCTTTTCACCTTATGCTTTTTTACTCTAGGCATAAGTTTAATGAGTTTATGGGTTTGTAAGAAATGGCTTTGGGCTATTTTTTTATTCATTGCCTATTTTTTGGCTTTATACACGCATATCGCAACAACTGCATCTTTATTTTCTATTATTCTATTAGGTATTTGCCAATACGCTTTGAAGAAAACCAGTAATTCTTCTATTCGTTTTTTACTGTTTGGTACCGCTGTTTTTATTTCTATCTCTTTATTTATGCATTTTTTACCAGGTTTTACTAATTGGAAAATTGTTTCTGATCTGACGATTGGCAAAAACTCTTATCCATTAACCCTATGGTTAAATTTTGATAAGCCCTTTATTGGTCTTTTTGTGCTGGCTTACCTAGTACCTTTGGAATCTAGAGAAAATCTTTGGGGATTGATAAAAAGAGTTACGCCGATATTAGGACTAATGGTCTTAAGTTTAGCCGCTGTTTCTTACTATTTAAAAGCTATTACCTTTGATCCTAAATTACCCGCTGTTTTCTTTATTTGGGCTATTCAGAATTTGGTTTTTGTCTCTATTCCAGAAGAAGCATTTTTTCGTGGATTCTTTCAACAAGAATTAGATCAAGCATTTGGATTGAAACCACTAGGCGCTGGTTGCAGCATTATCATTACCTCCATTTTATTTGCTCTTCTACACATTGGATGGTCTCCTAACTTCTCAGCGATAGCGCTCACTTTTTGTGCAAGCCTTTTCTATGGGGTGATTTATCGTTGGACTCAAGCCATTGAAGCCAGCATTTTCTGTCACTTTGGCTTCAATACAGTTCATTTTCTTCTCTTTAGCTATCCTTTTGCAATACAGCCTGGATTTTAAACCAGGCTATTTTTTTATTTATTCAATTCAAGCTCTACCGCACAGCTTTCGATACTCATTGGTTCCATCAAATGCTGGACAGCTTTATCAGGATCTAGTCCATTCTTCACTGCAGTAATTATAGACTCTCTCTTATCTTTTTCTAGATGAATAAATGTTTTACGATTTTCATCGCTTAATTTTGCAACAAATACCTTTTCATCAATAGTTAGCTCAGGCACTTCAATTGCTTCTTTAACAAGAGTTGAATCAGCATATAAAGGAGAATAAATTACCAGTACACTGGCTAAAAGAAATAACATTTGTTTTTTCATAAATCACCTTAATTTGAGTTTTTATTAATGATTATCCTTCCTCAGAAACGAGAATGGAATCAGCATCCTCATCTGTCTCTAGCTTGCGAATTAAATTTCTTTGTTCTTGTATTTCCTGCTTTTTTAGTCGATCTGCTTTGCGCTTTTCTTGCGCGGCAATTCTTTGTTCTTCTGCTTTTTTAGCTTCGTATTGTTTTTGATCTTCTATTTCTTGTTTTTTTGCTAGTTCTTGTATATGAATACTTTGGGCTTTAGCATCTAGCCTCGCAATAAGCATCTCTTTTTGAGAGACCGCTTCAAGTGAAGCATAAGATGTCACTAAACTAGTTATTAAAATAAAAATTTTCTGCTTTTTCATGACAATCCTCATTTTTTGTTTTATTAATTCTTATCTTTAAATAAATAAAACCTATAGATCCAGTTATTTTTTGTCTATTGTGAATTAGCTATAGAAGAATATTACAATCCTGTTTTATGCTGCAAAAAACTAAGGCTTTTTAAGCTTATGAATTATCGCTTCAAATCAACTTTGTGTAGAAGCTTATGCCTCTTATGGTGTAGCCATTTAATCCTCGATTTCTTTACAGGCATTTGGCCTATCTATAAAACATTATTCCATATTGATTTGGCAAAAGCGGGTATCCTTGCAGGCATAAGTGGCTTTATGGGGGAATCTCTGCAACTGGGCTTTGGATATGTATCCGATCGAGGACACCGCAAAACAATCATGATGTTAGGGCTTGGCCTTGCTTCATCTATCTTATGGATGACATTTACCGATCATCTATTTTTTTCTTTTTGTCTACTTCTTTTAATGATGCTAGGCTCTTCTTCCTTCCATCCTGCTGCAGTTGGTTTTGCAAGTAAATTATCAGAACATCATAAAGGACGTTATATTCTTTTATTCTCATCTTCAGGAGCAATTGGCTTGGCCATTTCTCAACTCACTTTTACAAAAACGATTGCATTTTTTAATGGCCACGCTCTGATCTTTTATATTCCTGTTCTGATTTTATTGATCCTCTTACTCTTTTATCCTTTAGATGCAAAAACAGAAACAACTCCTTTTTCTATTAAACAAGCGCTCCAGCTATTTCTCCAACATAAGCGACTATTATTACCGCTATATTTGATCCAAATTGCTAATGTAACGCTATCAGCAGCTTTTATCTTTTTACTTCCTGACCTTATGCAAACAAAAGAATGTCACATTTGGCTATGTCAAGGGGGTGCACACCTTTGTTTTATCTTAGGTGGAGCGGTTTGTATGATTATTACGGGATATTTGTGTGATAGATACAATTGCAAATATGTACTCTTAACGGTAATCGTAAGCGCGTTGTTTTTATTTTATAGCTTTTTATTGCAATCTTCTATTCCTCCTTGGAAAACAGTTGTGTTTCTTACTTGTTTGGGTGGAATGATTGGAACAATGAATCCTTTAGTTGTATCATGGGCAAATCAATGCTTATCTGAACATCCAAGCACTATTTCTGCTTTATTAATGGGTTCTGCCTGGTGTATTGCGAATTTAGGCCCTACTTGGGCAGGATTGATTTCCAAAACGGTTTCTATTCAACCCATTATTTCTACATTATACATTATGAGTTCTTTAATGGTTGTTGCTTTCTTTCTAGTACTTATAACACCGCAAGGATCTACAGAAAAAACAATAGTTGACTAGCTTTACCTATGTTACCTAGAATCTAAAAAAAGGAACTTAATATGGCTGAAAGACCTATTGAATGTAGTCACTGTAAAAAACCTATTGCTGTAACTTATAAAGAAATACTCGATACTTCGGTTACATGTAATGAGATGTGCGCTACCTGTCCTATTTTAGAACAAAAGCTACACGGCTATTCAAGCAAGGCAGCCTCTCATGAAAGCCATGCAGAAACTGGGATGTGCTGTGGAAACTGTCGAACCACCTTAGAGTCTATCAAAATGGGAAATCCTCTAGGATGCAGTGAATGTTATGCCGTTTTTGCAGATATCTTAGTTGCAGAATTAATTTCCATGGGAAAAATTCCTTTACAGTTGTTAAAAGTAGCCAAAAATCGTAAAAATCAAACTCTGCACCTAGGAAAGTCTCCTAATAAATCAGCTAAAATCCCCTCTTCTAACCGCCTTGTTGCTTTAAACGAAGCATTAAATGATGCTTTGAAAAAAGAAAACTATGAACAAGCAGCGTGGCTTCGTGATCAAATTAATGCCTTACTGGGAAAAAACAACTCTGATGGAAAAATCTAGCTTACCAGATACACTACTCTCTCATACTCCTTGGGAAAATCAAACAAATGCAATTTGGACTGCTACTTGTTTTTCCTTAAGCCGTAATCTAGCTAGCCACCATTTCCCTGCAAAAATGCTCGATGATGAATTTGAGAGGGTCTATAGTATCTTATGTAATAGTCTATCTTCTTGTTTGCATAAATCCATTGCCTTAAAAAATACCCAACTTTCCGCTCTTGATAAAGAATTTTTATTTGAACATTTTTTATGCCTAGAAAATCTCGCCAACACTCACTCTCATCAGGGATTTGTGATTGATGAGAGTGAGTTATTTTTTGCGCAAATCAATAAAGAAGATCATCTACATATATGCTGTATGGGTTATCAAGGAGAATGGGAAACAATCTGGAATCGACTCAATCAAATAGAGACAGATTTAAGTAAAACGCTTGATTTTTCTTTTTCCCATAAATTTGGATTTTTAACTTCTTACCCTCAATATTCAGGAACAGCTCTTAGAGTACATGCTTATTTACATCTACCAGCCATTATTCATTGCGGACAACTACAGGAAATACTCACTAAAACCCAACAAGAAAATGTATATGCCATAGGCATGTCAGGTACACTAGAAGAGCTAATTGGCGATCTTATTATTTTAAGCAATATTTATACATTAGGCATAAATGAAGAAACAATTCTCGACTCTTTACATAAGACCATTATGAATTTTATGGCTTTAGAAAAGACATTACGCACACACTTAAAAGAAAAAGAGAATCCAGAAATTAAGGATCAGATAAGTCGTGCTTATGGCCTTCTTTTACACTCTTACCAGCTACAAGAAAAAGAAGCACTAAATGCTTTGAGCTTAATTAAGCTTGGTTTAGAACTCAACTGGATTAAAGGGGTTTCTGAAAAAACAATCAATGATCTATTATTTACATGTAGGCGCGCCCATCTGACTTATATTTGCAATACAGCCCTTTTAGATCCTCAAGAAAGTGCTAGAAAACGTGCAGAGTTCTTACACAAACAGCTGCAAGGAATAGCTTTAAACATTTGAACCATGATTGTAGCAATTCTCCTCATGGCTGGATCTGGAACTAGATTCGGCAGTCAAACGCCTAAACAATTTCATCGCTTATCTGGGAAAAAGATCTATCAACATACTTTAGATAAATTTTTAAATACCAAGCTTTTTTCTCGTATTATCCTAGTTTGCTCCCCTGAATATATCAAACAAACTCAAAAAGAGACCTCTTTCAACGACCAGGTTTACGTAGTTGCAGGAGGACAAAGCCGTCAGGAGTCTTCTTTAAAAGGCTTACTGGCCTGTCCTTCTCATACAGAAATTGTTGTGATTCACGATGCAGTCAGACCTTTTATCAGTGAAGAAATCTTACAAAAAAACATCTCTCTTGCTCGTTTGCATAAAGCTGTTGATACTTGCATTCCCTCTGGTGATACTCTGGTTCATACAACAGATCTAAAGAAAATTCATGCAATTCCTCCTCGCAATCAATATTTACGCGGACAAACTCCACAGAGCTTCTCCTATGGTCTTATTTTAGAAGCTCATTTACATGCTACCCAAAAAAACAGTTCCGATGATTGCTCTCTTGTACTTGCTCATAATCATCGAGTTTTCCTTACGGAAGGAAGCGAGTACAATATTAAAATTACAACAGAGTTGGACCTATTTCTAGCAGAGCAAATTTTTCGTCTACAGCATTCTGATATAGAGCCTAGCTTAAAAACACTAAAAAATAAGCGTTATATTATTACAGGAGGATCTGGAGGAATCGGGCAGGCAATTATTAAGGGTTTAAAAAAAGAAGGCGCAGAAGCAATCGATATATCTCGGTCTTCTAAAAGCTACCCTGCTAATTTGTGTTGCCACACCGATGTGGAAAAAGTATTTGCAGATATTTTCCATAAGTTTGGCCCTATAGATGGATTAATTAATAGCATCGGGTTTCTAATAAGAAAACCTTTTATGCGCCTTTCAGAACAAGAAATTCAAGAAATTGTTGCAGCCAATTTAATCAGTGTGCTTTTCTGTTGCAAATGTGCCCACATAAAGCCACAAGGCCATATTCTCAATATAGCCTCTTCTAGCTATTCCCGCGGCAGAAAAAACTATACTATTTACGCTAGCTGTAAAGCTGCCATTGTTAATTTTACACAAGGGCTTGCAGAAGAGCACTCTCATCTTTATATCAATGCGCTTGCTCCGCAAAGAACAGCTACAGCCATGCGTCATCGAGAATTTCCTGGTGAGGATCCTTCTGCTCTACTCTCTACAGAAGAAGTAGCACAAGCAACTCTTAATTGCCTTAAGTCCTCTATTACAGGTAGCCTTATCGAAGTAAAATTTAAGCCATATCCCAAAGAGCATTAAGCCGTTTATCTCTTCCGCATCTATAACGGTAGAATTTATAGCGTATAGGATGTGTTTTAGAATAGTTTTGATGATATTCCTCTGCCTGCGTAAAAAGTAGCTTCTGGCAAAATTTGCACCAAAACCTGAGGAAATCGTTTTGATTGAATAAGCGCTTGCTTTGATCTCTCAGCAGCCTGTTTTTGATGTAAATTATGGTAAAAAATAACAGGTCTATATTGAGGTCCAGTATCTTCAAACTGTCCGTCATCTCTTGTAGGATCAATCATTTTCCAATAAGCATCTAAAAGTTCTTCGCAACTAATTCTTTGCGGGTTATAAATCACTTGTATAGCTTCTAGATGGCCTGTGGTCCCAGAAGAGACTTCTCTATAAGTAGGGTCTAATTTCTGCCCACCTGTATACCCTACCGTTGTAGATACTACTCCATCAATTTGATTAAAATCATGTTGCACACACCAAAAACAACCTCCAGCAAAAGTTGCTATTTCGAGCTTCTTATCCGTTGCTTGCCCATAAATGGGAAGTAAATAACAGAAAAAAGCAAAACTTAAAATCTTCCAGCCATGTATTTTCTTTTTTGACATAACAGCCTCCTTTTGTATTTTTCGGGTTATGTTATTCATTTAATTTTTTTTGGAACATATGAAAATTTTATGAATGACTCTTTGATGTTGCTCTAAAAAATTTTACAGTGTTACTCTTTAGGGGAAATGCGTTCTTCTAAAAAAGAAGCTCTTTTTTTATGAAAATTCTAAAATGTTTCTTGATTTTTCTTTTATCAACTCTATGGCAACTGAGCTATGCTCAAACTGATTTTAATTCGATTCAAGAGGTCCTTGATTTTGAAACAGCACAAATTGCTGATCTTGGTTCTGCTGATTCTTATATTAATCGCGCAGAGAGTTATCTGTTATGTCAGGACTACGATCTTGCATTAAATGATTTAGAAGCCGGTTCTCAACTTATAGAAGATGATCCCACACTGCATTTTCGTTCTCTTTTTGGATTGGCTATTGTTTATGCCAATATCGATCAATTAGACAAGTTCTATACAGTTGTAAATTCCATAGAAGAATTCTTAGATGCCCATGTATGCACAGGGTGCTCAGAAAAGCAGCATTCGGTAGAACTTTGTTCTTATGTAAAGCTTCTAGTTTCCGATACTCCTGAACCAGAACGCATTTCTGTAGAAGCTTGTATAGAAAAAGCAAATAACACAGCTAGATACGCCAGGATTCTTATTGACAAATCTCATCCTGCTGCTCGGTTTGTTTTGAATGCATTAGTAAATCGACTAACAAATAAAGCAATCAAGTGTTGCCTTGCAGGAGGATTATGGAGGGGTTGTATTCAACCTCTTGCCACTAAATGGCAAGAGTGGAATGAAAAGTGGAAGATATTCGATAGACTTCCCACTTTACATCGATCTAAATAGAACTAAGATTGCGGCAGATGAGCTAAGCACCTTTTATAAGCATTTAGGGTCCCATTTTGATCTAACATAGTTGCTAGATAGATAAGTAAAGACTGCTGAAATTTAGGATTATCGAAAATTTCTGTCTTGAGAAAACTGTTTAATTTTTTTAATTCCCAATCAATTACTGTTTGTAGAGCCCTCTCTTCTCTTAAGATATAAAGCAATATAAAGGCATGAAATAGATCTTCTGTTAAGACAACACAGGGTTTTATGGTGTTTTCAAAGGTCTGTTGATAAGAAGGGATAGATAGGATTTCTTCTACCGTCTTATCAATAGATATCATGATCTCTTCGACATATTCCGCAATTAGCAAAACATCGGTGGATTCTTCTTGCAGGCAAGCAAAAGCCATAGAGCCTCTAATCAGAAAGATCCCAAGGAATTTAAGCATAAAAAATACTATTTTTTAAAATCTTTTTCAAACATTGCTATAAGCTCTTGTCCCGTTTCAATTAAAGGAAGCTTCCTAGCTTCTGCTAAAGATAGCCAACGATATTTACTATGTTCGGTTAGATTTAAGTTAATACAAAAATTTTTTTGATTAAGATCTGCATGAAAAAGATGCAGCGTATATTCCATATGAGGAACACGAACAAATAAGCTTTTCCAGAAAAAACTATGTTTTTCTATAAGCGTAATCCCTACTTCTTCATATACTTCTCGATAAATTGCTTTATGCAAAGTTTCTTCTTGTTCTACCTTGCCTCCAGGTAAACACCAAGTATCTCCTTGCAACTTATTCGGCTGACGTAAAAGAAAAAGAAAGCGTTCTTGCCAATAGCAAAAACAAGCAACTACTTCAACAGAGGGAAGAAAATTTTCAGGTGGGGAAGTTGAAATATACATATCCATTTTCCTTAAGCAATCAAAGCTTAAGGTTATTATGTTTTGAATAAAGATGCTAGAAATTGTCTTAAAAATAACAATTGAGACTTGTTGGATTTGAACCAACGACCCTCTCATTAAAAGTGAGATGCTCTACCAGCTGAGCTAAAGTCTCAAAATAAAACTGTTGACCCCAAGGGGATTCGAACCCCTGTTACCAGGATGAAAACCTGATGTCCTAGACCGGGCTAGACGATGGGGCCTTAGAAAAGCAATTATTGTACTAACCGCATTTATTTCTTGCAATACTAAACTGTCATCAATTCTTGCTTTTTAGCTTTAGCAACATTTTCGACTTCTTTACAGAAAGTATCGGTCAATTTTTGTATTTCTTTCTCATCTTTCTTCATTTGATCTTCCGTAATCAATCCTTCTGCTTTTTGTTTGCGAGCAGATTCATTACCGCTTTGTCTGACACCACGAATAGCGATTTTCTGTTCTTCAGCTTTTGCATCAACCTGCTTAGCAAGTTTTTCACGCATCGAACCATCCATAGGAGGAATATTAATGCGAATCTGCCCTCCTTCTATCACAGGCCTTAAATTCAAGGTATGATCTTTTTCAATCCCTTTTGCAATAGATTGCAGCATTTGTGGATCAAAAGGAGAAATCAGGATTTGTCTATTTTCTGGAGTTGTAATAGAAGCTAACTCTTTAATACGCATTTTTGAGCCATAGGCTTCTACAAAAACACTATCTAACATAGCAGGATTTGCACGATTAGAACGCAGACTTTTTAAATCATCTTTAAAGTGCTCTAGTAAAGTTTTCATTTTTGATTCAGTCTGTTTAACTATACTCATGACTTGTCTCCTGTTACTAATGTACCTAAAGATTCGCCACACACAATATTTAGCAGGGCGGTTGGATCAAATAAATCAAATACGCAAATAGGGATTTCATTTTCAGCACACAATGCAATTGCTGTAGAATCCATCACTTTTAAATTTTTTGCTAAAACTTCTGCATACGTTAATCGATGGAATTTTTTGGCTTTAGTATTTTCCTTAGGATCACAGTCATAAATCCCATCAACTTTTGTTGCTTTGAGCAAAATTTCTGCCTTCATTTCAATAGCGCGCAAAGCAGCTGCTGAATCTGTAGTAAAATAAGGATTGCCTGTTCCGCCAACAAAAATTACCGGTACGTCGTTCTCTAAATAAGCCAAAGCCTGTTTCCAATTGTATTTTTCAACGATAACATCTGTATTAAGAGCACTCATAACATGAGTATCAATTCCAATGCTCTTTAAAGATTGTTGTAGAACCAACCCATTGATTGTAGTAGATAACATCCCAATGTGATCAGCTGGGGTCCTTTCAAAATTAAAGGCTTTAGCCTGAGCCCCTCGAAATATGTTGCCTCCGCCAATTACGATCCCTAATTGTACTTTGAGATCGCAAGCTTGTTTGATCATTTGTGCAATCTGAGAAGATGCTGCCGGTTCAACACCGAAAGCTTGCCTACCCATTAGAGCTTCCCCTGACAATTTAAGCAGAACTCTTTTGTAAGCGGGCCTATGCATTAACTTCCTACTTTCCAGCGATAGAATGCTTGAATCCCTATAGGATGCTTTAATTCTTTGCTCTCTTTATCAAGCAACATAGCTATTGTCATGGAGTTATCCTTAACATATTTTTGATGAGTTAAACACATCTCCGTATAATATGCTTCCAATTTTCCTTCGACAATTTTATCAATAATGTGAGGAGGTTTGTTTTGCACTTGACTACGAGCTATCTCTTCTTCCTTTGCTTTAACTTCAGCTGGCACTTCTTCAGATGATAAATATTCAGGAGACTCTGCTGCTACGTGCATAGCAATATCACGAGCTAAACTCTCGCGTCCTTTTCCTCCTGTGAGTACAACTATGGAGACAATCTTCCCCCCCATATGGCTATAGAATCCTATAGAAACATCTGAGGATTTGGGAATAATCAATAGCCGTTTTACTTGGATATTTTCTCCTAAGCTCTGCACTATTAAAGCTCTGTATTGATCTAGAGTAATTGAAGGGTCTTTCACATAAGATAACTGCATCAATTCTGCTACAGAAGCTGGTTTTGCTAGAATCGCTTGATGTATTAACTCTTGAACGAATTGCTTAAACTTTGCATTTTGCGCAACAAAATCTGTTTCAGCATTTACTTCAACTAGAACCAACGCATTTTCTTCTTCATCAACTCCAATTAAACCCTCGTTTGCATCGCGACCTTGCTTTTTGATAGCAGAGGTTATGCCTGCTTTACGCAAGAATTCAATAGCTTTATCCATATCACCACTAGCACTCTCAAGCGCCTCTTTGCACTTGCTCATGCTTACACCTGTTCGATCACGCAATTGCTTTACCAATTCAGCAGCTATTTTACTCATAGTGGTTATGCTCCTTCTTGCTCTTCTTTAGAAGAAATTCCTTCTTCTAAATCTTCTTTAGCTGTAGTGAGTTTTAATTCTTGTTTGCGTTGCAAAATAGCGTGTGTTAATGCTTCTAAAATTAATTTGATACTTTTTAAAGCATCGTCATTACAAGCGATAATATAATCAATGGGATCTGGGTTGCAGTTTGTATCTACTAAAGCCATCACTGGAACGCCTAATTTTTTAGCTTCTGCTACTGCGATATGCTCACGACTTGGATCTACTACGATTAATAAACCAGGAGGTTTTCTCATGGAACGAACCCCGGAGAAATTCCGATCCAGCTTGATCTGATCTTTCGTTAATAAAGAAAGCTCTTTTTTAGTTAGATCATCTGCATTAAGTGCGATCTTTTTCTCAATGCGCTCTAGTTTTTTAATAGATTGACGGATAGTTGTTAGATTGGTTAGTGTTCCGCCTAGCCAACGCTCACAAACATAAAATTCTCCACACTGCTTTGCACATTCACGAACAAGGCTTTTAGCTTGCTTTTTTGTGCCTACAAACAAAATGGATTTACGTTTGCTTACTGTATTCATAACAACTTGAATCGCATTACGAATCTGTTGCAGTGTTTTAGAAAGATCTATGATATAGATCCCATTTCTCTCCTCAAAGATAAATCTCTTCATCTTTGGGTTCCAACGATGCCTCTGGTGCCCAAAATGAGCGCCGCTTTCTAGAAGTGTTTTAATAGTAACTTCTTTATATTGTTCTTGCTGTTCCAAGCTTTGTCCCTTGTGTGACGACGGCATTCTTTAAAAGAATTTCAGTCTTGGTTAAAATTTAAATTTAAAAATAAGAAAGCGCCTGATCAGAATCGAACTGACACAAGTAGCTTGGAAGGCTACTGTTCTACCATTGAACTACAGGCGCTTAAAGTTTACGGCTGTAATTCTCCCTAGAAGTCTTTTTTTTTTCAACTAAAAGTTGAGAAGCATAAAAAAAATGCATCCTTTTCTTTGCGACAAGTCTTAAGATTGAGTATCCTTAAGCTAGCATAAGAGTTAGAGTGGTTTTATGTATACAATACCGGAAAAAGTAAACCGTATTTTAAATATCATTCTTTTAGCTTTATTTCTGATCTTCATTAGAGTCTGGTACTTAGCTGTTATTCAGCATGAGGAAAAAAAGTTAGAGGCTCTTAAACCTAAACAAAAACTTGTCATCGAAAGAGTCGAGCGCGCCACTATTCGAGATCGATTTAATATTCCTCTAGCGGCTAATAAAATCCAATACTATGCCTCTGTTCGCTATGCCGATATTCGTCAAATTCCTCGTTTTAAATGGGAGAAAAATCAGGAAGGCAAACTAGTTCGTGTGCATAAACGACTGTCATTTATTAAAGAACTTTCTTTACTTCTGGCAAAAGAGCTGCAAATGGATGCCTTGCAAATTGAAGACATTATCCATGGCAAAGCTTCTCTTTTTCCTCATACACCATTTGTTATTAAAAAAAATATTTCAGAACAGGAGTACTACCGACTGAAAATCTTAGAAAAAGATTGGGCCGGCATCTATGCAGAAAAAAGATCGAAGAGGTTTTACCCCCATGGTAAAACCGCTTGCGATGTCATTGGCTATATGAGCGCAATTAACCAAAAAGAGTATTACCATATAGCGGAAGAATTAAAATCTCTAAGAGAGTACCTCTTTTTAAGAGAATCGGATGAAATTTGCATCCTTCCCAAAGGATTCACTAATCCTTTGCAAGTTCGAGAACGATTGCAGATCCTTCAGGAAAAGGCCTATACAATTAATGATTTAATAGGAAAAACAGGAATAGAGTCTGTATATGATGCCGAATTAAGAGGCTATATTGGAGAGAAGACCTATGAAATTGATACTAAAGGAAATCTATTACGTCCTCTCTCTAACGGCCGGGAAGCTACTCCGGGACAAAGAGTTATTTTAACAATATCCCAAGAGCTACAACAATTTGCAGAAAGTTTACTAACCATTTATGAAAAAGAGCGTGATTCAACACAAGAAACCACTCTGCAACACCCATGGATTAAGGGAGGAGCGATTGTAGCTATTGAACCAAACACAGGGGAGCTTTTAGCTTTTGCTTCTTACCCTAGATTTGATCCCAATGATTTTATTAACGGTTCATCTGCTGTCTTAAAATGGTTAGAAAATGAAAGATTAATCGCCGATATATGGGATGGTTGCCAAGATCTTGAAAGAGAAAGAATCGACCCACTTACCCATCGATTTTATCAAGAAAAATTACATCTTTGCCTTGAGAGCTATATAGATGCGCTTCTATCCTCCAAAAGCGAAATTAAAAGTTGTTTCCATCGAATTGATAGCTTACATGCAGTATGCAATCTTCAGAAAACAGCTAAACAATTATTAGAGTTATCACAACAAACAAGTTATCCTCATTTACTTGCAACATTATATAACACAACCCCTCATAGAGGTTCTAGATTCCCACTTGATGAAAAAATAAAAATCCAAAGACATCTTTTCCCACAACAGCTTAAAGCAACATTAGACTCTTTTCTAGTAGAGATAAAATACAACGATGATAAACTTCTTCTATTAGATTTATGTCGTTTATTGGTCAATGAAGAAGCCTTTTCTCCGGAATTACTACAAGCAATTGGCCATATCAGAGTATCGGATTATTATACCCTGAACCAGCTCTCTTCTCAAATTCAGCGATTTTTACTATTACAAGCTAAACAATGGTTTCATGAGTTAGATTTTTCCTCTTGGCGCAAACAACACTTTGCCAGTTTTCTGAAACAAAAAAGACAAGAAGAAAGGAGTCAAAAAAAATGGGCAAAGCCTTATACGGAATATTTAGACTTAGCAGAAAAAAATCTCTTTGCTGCCTTTTGGGAAGAAAATCATTTTTTCCTTTTTCAAAGTTTTATTCTCGAATCCACAGAATTAGCAAGCGCTCACTTAAGTCCCTATTTAGAGTGCGCAATCAAAGAGAGAGAGAAGAATCCTCTTATGCAAGAATGTAGAGAAGAACTCAAAAAATCTCTTTCTTCCTTACCTTCTAGTTTGCAATCTGAATTTCTGAGAACAATGCGCTGTTTTAATGAACTTAATCGCCCTTTATTAGGACGCTATAGAGGGCTTAGGACAAGTAATAAACAACAATTAGAAAAGCACTTAGCTGCAGCTTTTTATCCTACTACTGGATATGGATATGGGAAATCCTATGCTTACCGTCAAGCAACTCCACTTGGCTCAGTGTTCAAATTACTCGTTGCCTATCAAACTTTAATGGAACGTTTAGAACAAAATAAAGATCTAAATCCACTTACTTTAGTCGATCAAATTCAGTGGCACGCTAACCCCAATAGCAATGAACAAATCTTAGGTTATACGCAAGAGGGTCTGCCTATTACTCGTTTGTACAAACAAGGCAGACTTGCACGCAGCAGTAACCCTAATATAGGAAAAACAGATTTATTAAGAGCGATTGAAAGCTCCAGCAACATTTATTTTTCCCTATTAGCAAGCGAACATATTCAAGATCCAGAAACTCTTATTCAGACTTCAAAAAATTTTCTATTTGGAGAAAAAACAGGAATTGAGCTCCCAGGAGAATTTACAGGGCAACTACCTAATGATCTTTCCTTCAATCGCACAGGACTGTATGCCTTTGCAATTGGGCAACACTCTTTAACAGTAACTCCTCTGCAAACAGCTATT
Organism: Candidatus Rhabdochlamydia sp.; assembly: GCA_035949155.1. Classification (GTDB taxonomy): domain Bacteria; phylum Chlamydiota; class Chlamydiia; order Chlamydiales; family Rhabdochlamydiaceae; genus Rhabdochlamydia. The sequence goes on from DASZIJ010000066.1 coordinate 14,763, forward strand.
ATGCTTTCTACAATCGCCAATAAAGGTCGTGTTCTCAAACCTAAGATTGTGCAATTAATAGCAGGGCAAGAGCGTCTGCGCGAATATAGCGATCCTTTTTCTGTCCAACAATTTCCCTTCCAAGAACATTTAAAACTGATCGGTATTCATTTTCCTCTATTCACTTCCTGTTTAAAAGAAGAGCAAGAGCCGCATATTTGGATGAATAGCACATGTATCAAACAACAAATCCCTTTGCCTGACTCAGTACGAAATATGCTTCTTGAAGGGATGTATAAAGTGGTTAACGGAGAAAAAGGCAATGCTAGACCTTCTATCATCCGCAGCCTTAATCGCCATCCTGAATGGAAAAAAAATTACTTAGAGCTGCAAGGAGGACAACTGATTGGGAAAACCGGAACAGCAGAAATTCTCTATAAATCTACCATCGATGCAGAAACCCCTGCTTTTAAAGTAGACCATAGTTGGTTCGCAGGCATCTCTTTTCTCCCAAAGCATCAAAAGATGAGAGATACAGCAGAGCTTGTCATTATAGTGTATTTACCATTTAGCAAATCCGGTGGTAAAGAGGCTGCTCCCATTGCTGCAGAAGTAATTAAAAAATGGCGAGAGATTCAGAAAAACCATGGCTGTGCACAAAATTTTATACAAAAAAGAACCAATTCTTTAAGTAACTAGTCATCATTTCCTCTTTCTCTATTGACTTTTTAGAAATCATTTCAATACAGTATGACTTAAATTTTATGAAAAAGAGCTTATAATAAACCCTAGCCTTTTATTCAACCTAATGGCGAATTTCGTTTAAACGTTTTCAAGTTGTAAATTTTAAGAGAAGTGCAAATGAAGTATCTAGATATAGCCATGTTAGATTTGAAAAAAGCTAGCCTTCAATATAGCATCTGGCTTCATTTAGGATTATTAGAAGTTAAACAGCGCTATCGACGCTCTGTTCTAGGTCCCTGGTGGATTAGCATCAGCATGTTAATCTTTATTGTTGCTATGGGAAAAATTTTTAGTCAATTGCTCAATCAAAGCCTAGCTGATTACATTCCTTTTTTTACCACAGGTTTTTTACTGTGGTCTTTTATTTCGAGCAGTATTAATGAATCAACAGACCTATTTAGATCTAATAGTGGGTATATTAAACAAATACAATTACCATACAGTTTATACGTTTTGAAATTTTTAAGTAGAAATCTGATTATTTTAGCTCATAATTTACTAGTTTATTGTCTGGTTATGTGGTTTTTTAGAATCAACCCTGGGTGGAATATTTTATGGGTGATTCCTGGGATGCTGCTACTTACCATCAACCTATATTGGATATGCTTGCTCGTAGCTCTAATTAGCACGCGTTATCGAGATATGACGCAAATCATTAATAGTTGTATACAGATCCTTTTTTTTATTACCCCTATTACATGGATGCCTAAATTACTAGGGCAAGATTCTTCCATAGTAAAGTTTAACCCCTTTGTTTATTTCATTGAGCTTATACGCCAGCCTCTCTTAGGCATAAATCCCACTGCTCGTGTTTGGCTAGTTAACGTGACTATAGCTCTCATTGGTATATTATTTAGTCTAAATCTTTTTGGACGTGTAAGATCCCGTATATCATTTTGGGTTGATTAAATATGACTACTATCGAATTAGAAAAAGTGACATTGACTTATCCTGTTTATGGAACAAATTCCCGTTCCTTAAAAAATAGTATAATCAATTTGGCAACAGGAGGACGGCTTAATAAAGATGAAAGAATTATAAAAATTGAAGCGTTAAAAAACATAGATTTAAAGCTAAAAGCAGGAGATCGCCTAGGTTTAATTGGACATAATGGAGCAGGAAAAACAACTCTCTTAAAAGTTTTAGCGCAAATCTATGAACCTACAGAAGGCCATATAAAGATTTTGGGCAGATCCAACTGTCTTTTTGATATCATGATAGGAATGGATCAAGGGCTTACTGGTTATGAAAATATCATGCTCCGTGGACTGCTCTTAGGTCTTTCTAAGCAAGAGATAGAACATATCATACCCAGTATTGAAGAGTTTTCCGAGTTAGGAGAATTTTTAAATATACCTCTTAAAAGCTATTCTTCTGGTATGCTAGTGCGTTTAGCTTTTGGTATTATTACAAGCATTCGCTCTGACATTCTATTAATAGATGAAGTAGTGAGCGTTGGAGACTCTCGTTTCATAGAAAAAGCCAAATCTCGCATTACAAGCCTAATCCACCAAACAGATATCGTAGTACTTTCTACACATGACCATCAAATGATTCAAGAATTTTGCAATAAAATTATCCGACTCGAGAAAGGATCCATTATATCATATGAAGAGGTAGATCATGTTCAATAGCAGAATATTAATAACAGGTGCACAAGGTCTTGTAGGAACCTCATTAATAGAAGAATTAAATAGGCAAGGCTATACGAATCTTATCCCTCTAACAAGAGAGCAATGCGATCTTACAAACTACGAAGAAGTAAAATTATTTTTCCGCAATGCTAAGCCTGAAGTGGTTTTTCATACAGCAGCGGCTGTTTATGGTATTGGAGGAAATGCAAAAAAAAAAGGCTCTATTTTCCTTGATAACATTTTGCTCAACACTCATGTGATAGAAGCTAGTAGACTGTCGGGGGTAAGAAAGATTATTGCAATGGGAACAATTGCCGCCTATCCAGAGCCAACAGAGTTCCCCGTAAAAGAAAATAACATTTGGAGTGGACCTCCTCATCAATCTGAGAATAGCTATGGCCATGCAAAACGCGCAATGCTTGCGCAATTGTTAGCTTATCAAGAAAACTATGGTCTTGATTTTGCCTATGTTATCTCTACAAATCTTTTTGGACCAAATGATAAATTTGATAGCAAATTTGGCCATGTCGTTCCTTCATTAGTTCGAAAATTTTACGAAGCTAAAAAAAGTCATGAGCAAGTAACCATTTGGGGAGATGGTTCAGCAGAGAGAGATTTCTTATATTCTAAAGATATGGCACGAGCTTTAATCTTACTTATGAATAGATATACAGGACCTATTAATGTAGCCTCTGGAAAAAGAGTTTCCATAAAAGAGGTAGTAGATCTATTAGCAACCCACTTTGAAATGCAAGATAAGGTTGTATGGGATGCTGCGATGCCTAATGGAAGAGCGTTTTACGAAATAGATCTAACTTATTTAAAAACCCTAGGCTATGCGCCTATTTACTCTATGGAAAAGGGCCTATTAGAAACCCTGGACTGGTTTACATCAATGTATGAAAAAAATGCAATTAGAGGCTATTCAAATGGAAAATGCTAAATCAAGACTGGGTATTATAAGTAGCTATAATGAAGCATGTGGAAACGCTAGTTATACAAAAGCTCTAGTAGCAGCTTTTTCCGATCACTTTGATGTTTCCGTCATTTCTTTAAATGTAGACCTTCTCAGAAAGAAGGACTCTAAAAGCGCAAATGCTTACATAAAAAACATCTGTAAAGAGCTTAAAAATTATGACTACGTGAATATTCAATTTGAAGCGGGGTTGTTTGGCTCGAGTACCGCATTGATCTGGAAGCGATTTGCTCTAATTACCAGCGCTTGTAAAAAGATCGTTTTAACTATGCATCGTTATGATGCACTTCAAGAACCTCCTAGCCTTGCTTTTATAGGAAAATGTCTCCTTAAAAGAAATATTAAATTACTGTTTTCTAGCTATTTAAAGGCTCTAGCCAGTAACTATTATGCATCGCTTTATCACAGGATCCTTAAGCTGTGTAAAAAAAACAATATTCCTATCATTGTACATACTCAAAGAGACAGAAACTTAATTGCTATTAAGTATGATTATCATGCTGTTTTTGATCATCCATTATGTTTTTATACACAAGAATATATTGAATCTTTAACTAAAACAGCAACAAAAAAGAACTTTTGCCAGGCCTATAATCTTAATGAAGATAAGTTCTATATAGGCATCTTTGGGTTTATCAATAAATACAAAGGGCATAAGACAGTTATCAGAGCTCTATCTTATCTGCCTTCTAATTATGAAGTGCTTATCTTTGGAGGACAGCACCCTCATACAATACAAAACAATGAGTCTATCAATGAATATGTACATTCCTTGATGAGCCTAGTCAAACATTACCATTTTCAAAATAGAGTAAAATTTTGTGGAATGTTAAATGACGAATCTTTTTTAAAAGCATTGGTAGCTTGTGACTTTAATGTACTCCCCTATTTAGAAGTGAATCAAGGCGGCTCAGCTATTGCTTCATTATCTTTAGAAACTAATTCCAATACAATTCTTTCTCAAAATTTAGCTTTTTTTGAACTAGCAAAATATGCTCCCAATTGCTTCAAAATGTTTACAATAGGCAATTTTATGGAACTTGCTAATGCAATTATGAGTTATGAGAAGACTGATTATTTACCCTGTTTGATGGAATATCATAAGAAATATAATATAAATACAAGTGTAAATCTTTATAAACAACTATTTCAAATATCTGGACAAACAATAAATACTGCTGAAAACGTTAAAAATGAAACAGCTCATTCTCTTGTCGAATCAATACCCTAAATTTTCACCCTTTAGGGTACTTTAATTTAGGCTCTTTAAAATTTTAAATGAAGAGGTCCAAATTTCCCTTTTAAGAAAGAGAAAACCTCTTATTATGCAATACTTGATCAAAATATTGAATGGCTTTAAGAAGGCCTTCTTCTAGACAAACTTTTGGTTGCCAATTCAATAGTGACTTAGCTAAATCAATATCAGGACAGCGTTGTTTGGGATCATCTTGTGGTAATGAATGATAGGTTATCTTTGATTGAGAATCTGTTAGCTTAATAATTAATTCTGCTATTTCGCGAATGGTGTGTTCCAAAGGATTTCCTAAATTAATAGGTCCTGTTTGATACGCTTGTGTTTTCATTATAGCAATAATTGCATCAATAAGATCATCCACATAACAAAAAGAGCGGGTTTGCATCCCATTTCCATAGAGAGTAATAGGAAGATTTTGCAGAGCCTGCACGATGAAATTAGAAATTACTCTCCCATCATTTGGGTGCATCCTAGGCCCGAAGGTATTAAAAATACGTACTACTTTAATCGGTAATCCATATTGTCTATGATAATCAAAACATAGAGTCTCTGCGCATCTTTTCCCTTCATCATAACAAGATCTAAGACCAATCGGATTTACATGCCCCCAATACTTTTCCTGTTGTGGATGCATTTGAGGATCACCATATACTTCACTCGTTGATGCTTGTATAATTGTAGCTTTTTGATGTTGGGCTAGATCTAGCATATTAAGAGCGCCTAATACATTAGTCTTCACTGTCTTTACAGGATCTTTCTGATAATGAGGTGGTGATGCAGGACAAGCAAAATTACAAATATAATCCACTTTAAGATCAAAAGTTTCACAGACATCTTTTTCCATAAAGGTAAAAGAGGCATGATTGATAAAACTCTGCAGGTTATTTAGAGAGCCGGTAAAAAGATTATCTACACAAATAACCTCATGCCCTTCCTGCAGAAGACGCTCACACAAATGTGAACCTAAAAACCCGGCACCACCCGTCACTAAAATTTGTTTTTTTGTATCCATTTTATCTTCTAATAATTCTTTTCTATAGCAAAGGAGCCATAACGATACCACCAGGAATTAATAACATACTATGCCTAGGTAAATTCATCATACATCTTAAATGGTTGATGTATATTTTAGATTATAGAATATTGCCTCGAATAATTTGTATATATGTTTTATTTTCAGAGGATAAAAATTCTATCTTGATGCGTTTGCTCTTAAGAAGATCTTTCCTTCGATAAGTACTATTTGTACAAGTAGAAAAAAATCCATAAAAATAATAAAATCACGGACTTAATCATTTCTAAAATCACATTTTTCGATAAACTAATGGAATCAATGTTAAAAGGGTAACCATTTTCGTCAAGTTATGGATAAAATTTTCATTACAGGCATTGCGGGATTCATTGGGTTTCATCTTGCAAGAAAGCTACACAAGCTAGGTTTTTATGTTAGTGGTTGTGATAATTTTAATCCTTATTATGATCCTGCTTTGAAACATCAAAGAGCTTCTTATTTACAAAATAAAGATATTTTGGTGCTTAATTGCGATCTCAATGATAAAGAAATAATAGAATTACATCTTAAAACATTTTGTATTTCTCATTTCGTACATTTAGCTGCACAAGCAGGGATACGTCATTCAATCACCCATCCTGAAAGTTATGTGCATAGCAATCTCTCTGGCTTCTTCCAGATTTTAGAGATCATAAGAAAGAATCCTAATATTAAGCTAACTTACGCGTCCTCTTCTTCCGTATATGGAAAAACAGCTGAAACTCCTTTTTGTGAAACAGCATCTACAGACCAGCCTAGTAGTTTTTATGGAGCTACAAAAAAATGCAATGAGGTTATGATGGAATCCTACCATAAACTCTATGGGCTTCACTGCACAGCTTTGCGTTTTTTTACTGTTTATGGTCCATGGGGAAGGCCTGATATGGCCTACTTCTCCTTTACAAAAGCTATTTTAGAAAATCAACCGATTCCTGTTTTTGGAGAAGGTAAGTTAATGCGGGATTTTACTTATGTTGATGATATCGTTGATGGAATTATAGCTTCTCTACAAAAATCAAATGGATATAATGATATTTATAATCTCGGACATCATAAACCCTATAGCATATCAGAACTTGTCTCTTGTCTTGAAACTCTCTTAAAGAAAAAAGCTCTTATTAAATTTCTGCCTACTCCTCCAGGAGATGTACATATCACCTATGCGGATGTATCAAAAAGCAAAAGAGTTCTTAATTTTGACCCTAAAGTTGATCTGAAGGAAGGACTCTCTTATTTTATCAAGTGGTATCAAAAGCAGTATGGCTAATTAGCATTTGAGGCTCTCTCTTCTTATATGTATGCATATTTGCAAAAACCGCCCAAGCAGCTGATAATGCTATACAAATCACATATAGAGCTGGAGCTGCGATCCAACCAGATGCTTTATATAACCAAAGAGATATAAAAGCTGTAGAAGAGCCAATGATTTGCGAACCAACTGCATGAGCGGTGCATAAAATCCTATAGCGATGCTCTAGCTCAACTAGATCTTGTGCCCAGACATGATATGTTGCAGAAAATACCACTCCTGTAATAACCAATAACATACGCCCAATAGTAACTATTAAAATAGAAGAAACAGAAAAGCAATAAAAGCAAGGAATAGCTATAATAGCGCTGCCAATTGCCCCTATAATCATTTGTTTTTCCTTGCCTATCTTTGTCGCCAAATAGCCAAATAGAGGAAGAATACACATGTCAAAGCACAAAAGATATATATTGATTTTGACAATTTGATTTTTCGTAATCGAAGTAATTAAAGGAATATATCCACTGGCTAAAGTAAATGCTAAACAATATATACTAGAAGAAAACCCCGCAACTAAGGCAACAGCTATAAATACACGTTTATGTTGCAGGAAAACACTGAAGCTTTTTTCTTTTTTTATTTTAGGCTGTATTTCTTCTTTGCTTGTCATTCTCAAAATCAAAGCAACAATGGCAGTGAGTGCTCCTGCCCAAAATAAATAACGCCAATTGACCTCTTGAGCAAAATGACTATAGAGAAAAAGCATAAAAGAAGCGGTCAGCATCCCTAAAACAGAACTTGCATCATAGAGACTACTCATCCAATTTCTTTTTCTACCCTCTGTTTGTTCCAGTACAAAAATAGCCCCACCCACTGTTTCGCCCGCTGCAAAAAAACCCTGTAATAAGCGTGCTAGAAGAAGACCTAGAGGAGCTATCACACCTACTTGAGCATAGGTTGGTAAAAAACCTATTAGTACTGTTGTAATAGATAGACCGGTAAGAGAACCACATAATGCCTTTTTGCGACCTAAGTGGTCACCTAACCAGCCAAAAAATAAAGAACCTATAAAACGAGAGAGAAAACCCAATGGCAACATAGCATAGGTCAAAATCAGAGAGATAACAGGATCTTTCTGATCAAAAAATAAAGGAGCCAAAAAAGGAGCTAACAAAGAAAAAAGAGCACAGTCGTAATGCTCTAAAAAATTTCCGAAAAACCCTGTAAGAATACTACATCTTGATGATTGCATAACACTCTCTCTACGCTGGTATAATCCAGATCAGATTTAAAGGGTTTAAGCAATAGCTTATCTCAGCCTTTAGGCACCCCTGGTGATCGTCAAGCATTTTACGCTAATGATTCATTTCAGTAAAATGGAAAATATCTTTTTTATATACTTATATTGATTTCGGTTTTGCATCTATCAGAATTACCATGAGTTTTTCGATCATACCAAAAAAATATACAAGACTCAGTAGCTCTTCCTAAATAGAAAATACTTACTTATTGAATGTATCACTTTGTGCAATGCAACTTTAGAAAAAGTTAAAGCTTTGCGGATTTTTGACCAATTAACATTATCAAACCAAATATATTTCCCCTTTTATTTGAGCATCGCTCAGAGCAACATCGTGATTTCTATCAATATGTAAAGTATCGATCGATTCATGAACCTGAGTTTTGAGTTCTTATCCAATAAAAATCTTTAATTAAATCACTGTTAATAAATGACTTTTCTAGTTGTAGAAAGCTTGCTTAGAAGCTAATATTTGTTCAAACTATTACAAAATTCTCAGACCGCACGATAAATACCTATCTATTTTAAAATCAAAGAAAAAAAATCCAAAACTGAGGTCATTAGCAAATGATCCAACTTTTAATTCTCTTTTCTTTTGAGAGGGATAGGAGTTACGCAGTTGAATAAATTCTAAAAACACTTTAATTTATTTGGCATGAATCCACCTAAATGCAAAGAAGAAGATTACATCGATTTTTTAATCGCGACGCAAAAGGCCTATAGCTGCACAGAGGCAGCACGAGT
>DASZIJ010000067.1:0-13820 GCA_035949155.1 Candidatus Rhabdochlamydia sp.
TCAATGATTTTTTGCACACCTGGTTCTACGATTTGCATCTGTGTAAAATGTCTTATCCCCTCCCATTCATTTAAGGTTTTTTCAAAGGCTTCTGCAGACCCTTTTTGTTGCTTGACTCTATCTTCAAACCACATATCAGATCCAAGCATTTGTTTGGGAACAAGTAGTGTATCATCAATATCTAAAATGAAAAGTGTATCTTTTGTTAGATAGGGAATACTTTCACTGAAATGTTTTATTTCGATGATTTTAGCATCAATCGAACTGTAAATAAATATAAAAAAGAATAGGATTTTCATATAGTTCCTAATAAAATCATCAATGATTGCTATCCTAGTTTTTTTGTCAACTATTGTAAGACCAGCTTTGTTCAAAAAAAATCTATAGATAAGGGCTTGAGCTAAAAAAAAGATATTGCTATACCAGCTCTGATTGAAAGTAAACTAAACTTTTAGGATCTTTATAAATATGACTGTAGATGCAGCCGTTAAGATAGATATCGATAAAACTGTATCAGATGTTATCAAGGATACCGTTCAAGAAGGTTGGGAAGACCCGTTTTATGTCGTAGACCTTGGTGATATTGTATATAAGTATAATCTTTGGAAAGATTTAATACCACGAGCCCATCCATATTATGCTGCAAAATGCAACGATTGTTCTATAGTTTTAGACCTTCTTGCTGCTTTAGGAGCTGGTTTTGATTGTGCTAGTAAAAGAGAAATTGATGCTGTATTAAAATCAGGAGCTAGTAGCTCATCTATTATTTACGCCAACCCCTGTAAGGCAGGTTCTTTTATTACATATGCAGCTTCTATGGGGGTCGATGTTATGACATTTGACAACGAATTAGAGCTTCACAAAATAAAGAAATTATTTCCTCAAGCTAGAATGATTCTTCGTATAAGAGTAGATGATAGTAAATCCATCTGTCAGCTTGGAATGAAATTTGGATGTTATGAGCAACACATTCCTGGTTTGCTTCGTGTGGCTAAAGATCTAGATCTTAATGTAATTGGAGTAAGTTTTCACGTGGGCAGCGGTTGTCAAGACACACATGCTTACACAATGGCTTTAGAAGCCTCTGCCAGGATTTTTACATTAGCTAAGACCCTTGGTTTTGATTTTACTTTTCTAGATATACTCGTTGACATTCAAATTAAGAGTTTGAATATATAAACATTTTTATACAAAAGAATAACATCTTCTTGCAAGATAGAGCAGCTTTTTCAAAAAAACCTAGTTATGTAATTATTAATTTGAAATCAAACTAGTATATTGGAGGTGGTTTCCCTGGTTTTAAAGAAGATATAATCCTCTTTAAAGAAATTGCTAATGTTATAAATGAAAAATTGGATAAGCATTTCCCCTCTGGTGTTGAGATCATTGCTGAACCTGGTAGGTATTTTACAGCTTCTGCATTCACACTCTGTACAAATATCATCGCTAAACGAGAGCTGTCTTTTCCTAATGAAGATACTATAAGTATGTATTATGTGAATGATGGGTTATATGGTTCATTTAACTGTCTTATCTTTGATCATGCTGTTATTACGCCCTTAGCCTACCAAATGAATCCATCTTCTGAAGGTAAACTACAAAAAAGCAGCGTTTGGGGTCCTACATGTGATGGGATGGATTGTATTTTAAAAACTTGTTATCTTCCCTCACTTCATATTGGCGATTGGATCATTTTTAAAAATATGGGAGCCTATACTATCTCTGCTGCTTCCAACTTTAATGGTTTTGAAAAACCTACTCTGAAATTTATACTTCCTCTTTCCATGAAGAATCTCTTTAATTTTTTAACAGAGGAGCCGCATAGGTAAAAGCGGTTTATTGAGAAAATTCTTTTTCTCTAAGCTTGTCCTCTTCAGCACACTGTATGACAAGTTTTTTTGCTTTTTCTAATACTTTAAGAAAATCTTGTAGAGGAAAAATAAATTCTTGATTTTGTGGTAGGATTTGGATTTCTATATTATCTATACCTTTTTCGTAATTACACGTAGCGATTACTTGATTATCAAAACAAACTTCAACAATCATGCCTTCAAAATCTAAATCACCAAATAATGTTATGCTGAATTTTTTAGTTGTGTTCATATTCGATAAAACCTCTAAAAGTTCTGTCTGCTTTAAAATAAGTCTCTTTGGGTTATCACGTTCTTCTTTTTTCTAAATCCAGTAATCTTTTTTTTGCTTGTTCTAGAGCTTCTAAGGCTTCATCTAAAACAAATTCCCAATAGTCCTGTCTAGGATGAGAATAAAATTGAATAATTGACTCACTTGTTTCTTGAGAAATTTCAACCCACTGAACACCTTCGTAACAAATTTCAGCCACAAGATTTTCTCTATCAGGGAGACTTGCTATAGTTATACTAAATTTTTCCATTTTATTTATCTAATTCTAAAAATCCAATTGGAGCTAATCTAATTTTTTGGAAAACACATTATTCTTTTTCTCTAAGTTCATCTTCTTTGGCGCATTGAATTACAAGTTTTTTTGCTTTTTCTAATACGTTAAGAAAATCTTGTAGAGGGAAAATAAATCTTTGAGATTCTTCATTTTGTGAAGGGATTTGAATTTCTATATTGTTTATACCTTTGTCGTAATTAAGCATAGCGACTTCTTGATTGCCAAAACAGATATTAACAACCATGCCTTCAAAATCTAAATCACTGCTTAATTCAATAATAAATTTTTTATTCATACTGACGCTCTACAAACCCTTTAAAAGTACCATCTTTTTTAAAATGCACACCTCTCCCATTTGGGGAATAAATTTTGAATTCTCCATTTGGGATTTTAATTAACTCTCTTTTTGGGTCATTTAGAATTTGTTCTAAAATTATTTGACCACGCTCATTCATTCGCTCTACATTTCCAGAAGGCTTAGGAAAAATACTTCCTTCTCTATTCCCATGTTTCATTAGAGCTCTTCCAGCTTTAGTAAAACCTGCTCGATCTAGAGCTTGTCCTGCTTTTAATAGCTTATTAATGTCGCTAAAAACTTCTCCTAACACACCAGGAGGAGGACACGTACCAATGACAAAATCATTTTTTCTATTTTTTGTTTCTGAAGTATAACACTCCGAATGATCTGTTGAAAAGATCTGATCGATTTTCTGATGACCTTTTGCAACTAAACTTTCGTAGTTTTCCATGGGGGTTAATGAGAAGCCATCTGAAGGGATGTTTTCTGGTAAAATCCGAGATCCTACTTCTTTGATCTCTTGTGTAAATTGTGATATGCAAGAGCCTAGTTCAGAAATTCCATCTAAAGTCTCGTGAGCTAGCAATGCACCTAAATCTCTTGCTTTTTCTGTAAAAGAAGGATTTTCTTTTATAGGGAAGGTGTCCTCTACTATAAACTCTTTGATAGAAGAGATATGTTCTTCAAAGACTTCATTTAAAGGAGCATCAATGTTGGTAGTAGAGAGGAATGACTCTTTGGGTTTATTTTTTTCTTTAGAAACCGCTGCAGTAGATGCTCCAGCTGCACTTGCAGCAACAGCTGGTGAAGCAACTGCAAAAATAATAGCAGTTGCTGCTACAACAACAACAGCTCCAATAATAAAACCTGTCTTATGTTTTTTGATAAATCGTTTAGCGCTTTTGCATTGTTTTTTCATCCATCCTCTACAGAGAATAGCTTCTGTTTGTGTGGAAAGAATGGGAAAAGCGCTGCTTGCAGGAGATAAAAAGGAGAAAGAACAATCCTCTTGGGATAATAACTCTTGAATGTCTTGTTCCAAAGCTTCTTCTTCACCAGGTAATACACCTTCTCTTGCTAATAGGATCAGAAATTGAATAATCTCTTCTTGGTCTTCAGGACTGCATTCTTCTATTTCATCGTTTTCAATGGCATCAAGTAAAGCTATAATATCATCGTAAAAAAAGAGAGGACCTTTTCCGATCCATTTTTGCAAGGTTGTTGTTTCAACAGATGCTTTTGGAGTATAAATAGTGATGGCAGAGGCTTTTTGATTGAAAACAAGGGAGATGATTGTGAGAAAAAGTGTGAAATACCGCATTTTTAGCCTGAAATTATTTGTATGAGGCTAGCATCGATTAAATTTTATTTCTAGTAGTTATGAAAATAACAAAGGAACCGCATAGCTGAAAATAAAATCAGCTCCTGCTCGTTTAATACTGAGCATGGCTTCTTGGAAAGTCTCTTTTGCTTGTAGAATTCCTTTTTCTTCAGCAGCCATGATCATAGCATATTCTCCACTGACGTGATAGGCGCAAATGGGTAGAGAAAGAGCTGCTTTCATCTTGGTAATGATATCTAAATAGTAAAGAGCGGGCTTTACCATGAGAATATCAGCCCCTTGTTCTTCGTCTAATAAGGCTTGACGAATCGCTTCTCGAGAATTTGCTGGGTTCATCTGATAGCCTTTTTTATCTCCGTATTGCAAGTGAGAGCCTACTGCATTGCGAAAGGGAGAATAGAGACAGGAAGCATATTTAGCTGTATAAGCTAAAATTCCGACTTGATGAAAAAAATGATTATCTAAAATAGTGCGGATTGCTCTGATACGACCATCCATCATATCACTAGGAGCTACTAAATCAGCACCAAATTGTGCATGTAAAAGAGCCATTTGAGAGAGAATAGAAACTGTCTTATCATTAAGAACTTCTTTCTGTTCGTTGAGAATGCCATCATGTCCATGAGAGGTAAAAGGATCTAATGCAATATCGGTAATTACACATAAAGAAGGGATTTCTTTTTTTAATTGCTGTAGGGCTTGAGGTATTAATCCTTTTTCTAAGAGCGCATAAGTAGCATTTATATCTTTATATTCATGGGGAATAGTGGGGAATAAAGCGATAGCCAAAACTCCTTTAGCATGCCAAGTTTCTGCTTCTTTGGTGAGTTTTTCTAGGGGCCAAGCAAATACACCTGGCATGTTGACGATGCTTTTTTTTTCCTTTTCTGTTGTCACAAAAACAGGTAGTACAAAATCACTGGGAAGCAGTACAGTTTCTGCTAGAAGAGAGCGGATGGCTACGGTTTTTCGATTGCGACGAGGTCTTTTAATCAACATAGGGCACCTTATTTAAGAAAACGCATATTGATCAAAGCACACCAAAGGCTATTTATGCAAATGTTTGAACCTTGATTCTTATTTGCATGGGATGGTTTTTTCTTGATTGTGCCCAAAGAATGTGCCACTCTATTAATATTTAAGGCAAATCATTAAATGAAAAAAACTAAGGATTAAAAGGAAGATTTTCATGACCGAAGGTTACGAAGAATTCACAGATAGTCAAATAAAAATCCTTCAAAGATATGTAACGCATACTACAAGTAATATTTTTTGTTTACGAAATTTACCAGAAGTAATTAAAGGTGCTTTATTTTCTCGCTATTCTAGATCCAGTTTGGGTCTGAGATCTTTATTGCTTAAAGATTTTATTCTTAATGAGGAAACCGCTTTTGCAGCAATTACAGGGACTCAAGCGGATTTAGATCAGGAGCAAGTCGAAGATCAAACCATAGGAATCAAAAAAGCGCAAAATTTTTATGATCGAATTTTAGATGGCTATGGTGATGATTCTATTGGAGAACTAGGAGGAGGGCATCTTGCTATTGAAAATATCTCTATGATTTCGGCTAAAATTATTGAAGATGCTCGAATCGGAGGATCTCCTTTAGAAAAATCTACTCGTTATATTTATTTTGATCAAAAAATAGATGGAAAATATTTATTTTATCGAGAGCCTATTCTACTAGCGTCAGCATTTCGTGAAACGTATTTGCAAACCTGCAACTCCTTATTTGAAACTTATTCTTCTTTGATACCTCCTTTAATGGAGCAAATGGAAAAAAAATTCCCTAAAGAACACGATGTCTCCAAAGTTGCCTATGCAGCTGCTTTACGTGCTAAAGTTCTTGATTGTTTACGAGGTCTTTTACCTGTAAGCACATTGACAAATATGGGGATATATGGAAACGGACGATTCTTCGAATGTTTAATACAGAAATTAAATAGTCATAATTTAGCTGAAGTGCAAGATATTGGTAAAAAAAGCTTTCAAGAACTAAATAAAATCCTTCCTTCCTTTGTTCGAAGAGCCGACCTTAATCATAAATATCAGCTTAGCTTTACACAGTTTCGTGAGCAGATGGGCAATACATTAAAACTACTTGCTTCTAGACACTGTGTTGGTTTAGCTAAAATGGAGCATGCAGGGGTGAGATTGATTGGTTATGAAGAAGAATCTCCTATAAAAGTAGCAGCAGCTTTATTATTTGAGCATTGTCATGCAGGGTTGTTTGAGCTGCAAGAGCATTGTAAAAATCTTCCTGAAGAGGAATTAAATCACATTTTAGATTCAGCTGCTAATTTCCGTGAGAATAGAAGACATAAATCTCCAAGAGCTCTAGAACATGCAACCTTTACTTTTGAAATAGTAGCTGATTTTGGTGTATATCGCGATCTACAACGTCATCGAATTCTCACTCAGGAAAGACAACTTATCACCTGTGATTTTGGTTATTTTATTCCTCATGAAATTTTAGATACAGAGATGGAGAAGCCCTATCGAGAAGCGATGGAAAGGGCTAAAAAAGTTTATGATACAATTGCAGAGGAGTTTTCTGAAGAAGCACAATATGTAGCTCCTATGGCTTTTAATATGCATTGGTATTTTCATGTAAATTTGCGCTCTCTTCAATGGCTTTGCGAATTACGTTCTGCTCCAGCAGGCCATCCTACCTATCGATTTATTGCACAAGAGATGGCAAAACAAGTATGCCATGTTTTGCCAATTTTTGAGCGGTTTTTCAAATTTGTCGATTATGAAGGATATGAGCTAGGTCGTTTAGATCAAGAGATTCGAATTATTGAGAAAAAGACGGCTAAAGGCTACTAGATGAAACAAGGCAGTGTTATGGGAGGGGCTTTGCTCATTGCAGGCAGTTGCATTGGAGCTGGTATGTTAGCCTTGCCAATAGTGACGGGAATGACTGGTTTTCTCTACTCTACTGTCTTATTCTTTCTTGCCTGGGGTTTTATGACTTCTACGGCTTTATTACTTGTAGAAACAAATGGATGGTTTCATGAGCAAATTAACTTTTTGTCCATTTTGGACCATACCGTCGGAAAATCTTTCAAAGCACTGGGCTGGATTACTTATCTTTTTCTCTTTTATGCATTACTAGTTGCTTATATTTCTGGCACCGGTACGCTGTTTGCTTCTTTTTTTTATGCCTTTTTTAGTCTACAGATTCCTGACTGGATAGGGTCTGTGGCATTAATTGTGTTGTTTGGTTGGATTGTCTATTTAGGGACAAGAAGTGTTGATCTGTGTAACCGTTTTCTTATGCTGGTTAAGATCATTTTTTTTGGGCTTCTTGTATTATCTAGCATAACTTATGTCAATCCTCAGCTGCTTTTATATGAGAATTTTATGTATGCGCCGAAGTCTTTTCCTCTACTCATTATTGCGTTTGGTTTTCACAATATGGTTCCCTCTCTTACCAATTATATGAAAGGAGACTTAAAACGCGTTCGTCTTTCTATTGTTATGGGAAGTCTAATGGCATTTGCCATCTATTTAATTTGGGAATTTATCGTATTAGGAATCCTTCCTTTAGATCAAATTATGGAATCTTTACAAACAGGGAAAGACTCCTCACAAGCGCTTTCTTTATTTTTAAATCTTACTCAAATTAAGATATGGGCTGGAGGGTTATCCTTTTTTGCTATTCTCACTTCTTTTTTCTCTCAAGCATTAAGCTTAGTGCATTTTTTAACTGATGGGTTTAAGATTATGCGTAAAAAGCATGAATCTTTAAACCTTTGCTTGCTTGCTTTCTGTCCCCCTTTACTTTTTGCTCTTTGCTATCCGCAGTTATTTTTTAAAGCTTTGAATTTTGCAGGAGGGGTTTGCGCAGTGATCCTTTTTGGAATTTTACCAGTAACTATGGTGTGGATTGGGCGCTATCATAAATCAATGAGAGGAACTTATCGATTTCCTTTTGGTAAACTTTCTTTAGTTTTAATATTTACTGTTGCTGTTTCTATTCTTCTTTTACAGATAGCAGATATGCTGGGATCAAATATCATTTAATTTGGATTTTTATATGTTTTCTCTAAACAGTGAATTCATTCCTTGTGGAGACCAACCACAAGCCATCGATCTATTGGTGAAAAGAATACAAGAGGGAAAAAAAGCTCAAGTCCTTTTAGGAGTAACCGGATCAGGAAAAACATTTACGATGGCTAATGTCATCCAGAGATTAAATAGACCTTCTTTAGTGATTGCACACAATAAAACTTTAGCAGCTCAATTATATCAAGAGTTCAAAGGGTTTTTTCCAAATAATGCAGTTGAATACTTTGTTTCTTATTATGATTACTATCAACCAGAAGCATATATTGCTCGAACCGATACCTATATTGAGAAGGATTTAGCGATTAACGACCAAATCGATCGGATGCGTTTGAGCGCTACAAGGTCTTTGATTGAAAGAGAAGATGTCATCATAGTAGCTTCTGTCTCTTGTATATATGGCTTAGGATTGCCTGAATATTACAGTCAGATGTTATTAACAATTACAGTGGCAGAAAAACGTCGTCGCGATGATATTTTATTACATTTGGTTGAAATGCATTATAAGCGCAATGATTATGATCTTGTGCGCGCTAGTTTTCGTGCTCGAGGAGATGTATTAGAAATTGTTCCAGCCTATGAAGAGAACCTAGCTTATCGCGTAGAGTTTTTTGGCGATGAAATTGAACGTATTTGTGAGATTGATCCTTTAACAGGAAGAGTTCGCACCGTTTTAGAAAAGATTACCATTTATCCAGGCTCTCACCATGTAACTCCTGAGGTGGTTCGCTTTCAAGCAATAGATGCCATTAAAAAAGAATTAGAGCAAACAGTTGCGCTTTTAGCAGCTGAAAATAAAATGCTGGAAAAGCAAAGATTATGGCAGCGAACAACTTATGATTTGGAGATGATGCGAGAAATGGGCTTCTGTAAGGGAATTGAAAACTACTCTCGTCATTTTAGTGGTAGAATACCTGGAGATCCTCCTCCTTGTTTATTAGATTATTTTCCAGAGGATTTCCTGGTTTTTATCGATGAGTCTCATCAAACCCTCCCACAATTACATGCAATGTATAATGGAGATAGAGCACGTAAAAAATCTTTAGTGGAATATGGGTTTCGCCTTCCTTCCGCATTTGACAATCGTCCTCTAAAATTTGAAGAGGTTCACCAAAGAATCAACCAAGTGATTTATGTTTCTGCAACTCCTTCTGAATGGGAAGCAAATGAAGCAGAAGGAGAAATTGTACAACAGATCATTCGTCCTACAGGACTGTTAGACCCTATTATTGAAATTAAACCAGCTACTGGTCAAGTAGATGATTGCTTAGAACTTATTCGTCAAGAAACAGAAAAAAACAGAAGAGTTTTAGTAACTACTTTAACTAAAAAACTATCAGAGGACCTATCTAAATATTTAACAGAAATTGGAATCAAGGCGAAATATCTACATTCAGATATAGACACTCTAGAGCGCATGCAGATCATCAATGACCTGCGTAAAGGGATCTTTGATGTTCTAGTTGGCATTAATTTGCTGCGAGAGGGTCTAGATATCCCAGAAGTGTCACTTGTTTGTATTCTTGATGCTGATAAAGAAGGGTTTTTACGCAGCCAGACGGCTTTGATTCAAACCTGTGGGAGAGCAGCGCGTAACATAGATGGCCGAGTTGTGATGTATGCAGATAAGATCACAAAATCGATTCAAGGTGCGCTTGATACTACAAAGGTAAGACGAAGCATACAGCAAGAATATAATGAAAAACATGGCATTATTCCTCAAACGATTCAAAAGAGAAAAATAGAAGATCTTGCTCAAACATTTGCAAGTGTCATAGATACTTTAGAAGAAGAACAAGTAACCCATCTAACAACTAAAGAAATTGAGCAAAAAATCAAAGAGTATGAGAAGAAAATGAAAGCAGCAGCTAAAGAGATGCGGTTTGAAGATGCAGCAGCTTTTCGCGACCAACTTCAGTCTTATAAAGAGTTGCGTTTGTTAGAAGAAGAGGTATAAAAATATGCTTATTCAGAGACCTTTTTATTTTTGGATCCAGAGATTGCTTTATTTATGCTCCAACACTGTATTGATTCTCCTCTTTTTACTTCTGCCTTTCCAAAAAAGGTTGCGTGCTTTCTTAAGTGGATTTTCTGATCGAATGATCCCTATAGATTTGGTTGTACCAGATTTTTTTTATCGTCATATTGAGTTTTTTCCGGGTGATTTAGTGATTTTTGTACTCGTATTACTTGTTCTTTTACAAGCGCCAAAAACATTAGGCAGTAAATTACTAAAAACACCTGTTCGATGGCTTGTTTTATTCTGTCTGACTGCTTTCTTTTCGATTGCCCTCTCTCCTGCTCGTCATTATTTGTTGCAATATATACGTCTCTTGCAGTTTTCGACGATGATTTTGCTTTTTTGTGCTATTGAATATATCGTAGCTCAAAATAGAATTCGTCAACTTATCAAATGGATTGCTTGGGCAGTGGTAATTACGATAGGAGTGCAATGTATTATTGCTTGTATGCAATATTTTTCTCAAAGACCACTGGGGTTTCATAAAATGGGAGAACCACCTTTACATTGGTTCAGCTTTTCCAACCCAGGAAAGCAACGGTGGATTTTTGATCAATTCTCTCATTTTCAACTGCCTTTAAATGTACTCTATCGAGTAACAGGGCTCTTTTCTCATCCTAATGTATTTGGGGGTTTTTTATTTTTCTCTCTCTTTAATGCATCTTATTTATATGTAATTCATCAGGAGAAGTGGACTAAATGGTTATTGACACCGCTTATTTTTCTACATTTTCTGGCTTTAAGTATTTCTTTTTGTAGAGCTGCTATGATTGCCTGCATTATTGGTACAATTATTTGGACGGTTATTCAATACTTTTGGATGGAAGATTTTTTGTATAGAAAAGAGATTAAAAAAGTTTTGTTGCTTTTCTTTGTAAGTAGTGTTATTTGCTTAGCTTTTTTTCATCAGCAATTTTTTAATAGAGGAGGAATTATAAACTATAATCAAGTGGTTCAATCTTCGGATGAAGAGAGAATTGTTTATCAAGAAGTAGCTTTAAAAATGATTAAAGCAAACCCTTGGCTTGGTATAGGATTTAATAATTTTCAACTCTGTAATAACCCTATTCAATTTGGACTTTTTCTCTGTGCGAAAGTACACAATATTTATTTGTTAGTTGCAGTTGAAACAGGAATTATCGGATTTATATTTTTTGGGGCTTTTTTATTCTCTATCTTAAAAAAATCTATTCGAAAACCTTTTTCTCAAGAACAAGCGTTATTTTTGAGTATATTTATAGGATTCTTATGGATTGGATGTTGCGATTATTATTTTATCGAGCAAATGTATGGAAAAATCTTGTTCTTTACCTCTCTTGCAGTACTTAATGCTCTTACTCAGAAGGCAACCATTTCACCATCTTGTCATTTAAAAAAGAGAGCTTTTTTATCAAGACTATGAGTAAAGATCCTTCTAGAATCCATGTAATGGCAAATTTTTGTAGTAAAGCTTGTTCAGGGCTGATCTTATTGATCTGTGTGCCCTTTTATTTGAAGTACCTAGGAATAGAAGCCTATGGGATTACCGGATTTTATCTATTGTTAAGCTTCCTATTAGTTCCTATTGAAGCAGCAATTGGTACAACCATTAATCGTCACATGGCTCAGCTTACAGTAGCAGAAAATAGAAGTTTAGAAGCAGCTGATCTATTTCGATCTTTAGAAGGAGTATATTGGTTTATTTGTATATTGGTAGGTCTTAGTATTAGTTGTTTATCAAATTCAATCGCCTATAACTGGGTGCATCCTATACATCTTTCCTTAACGGAGGTTGCTCAGGCAATTGTTTTAATGGGAATCTGTTTAAGCTTTCAATGGCCAAATTCTCTGTATTCTAACGGTTTGATGGGCTTACAGAAACAATTACTTGTGAATTCTGTCCAGGTATTTTTCCTATTCCTTAAATCGGTGGGGACAATTGTAGTACTTGCCTTTATTGATCGTTCTTTACGTGCTTTTTTTGTTTGGCAGTTGAGTATTGTCATTCTGCATACATTAACCCTTGCTACTCTTTTATGGAAATATATGCCTCAAGGTAGGGGGTTTTTAAAAGCATGTTTTTGTAGGAAACTTTTAAAGCAATCATGGCCTTTTATTTCACAGACTTTCTTTTTAACATTAACAAGTACGTGTATTGTTTCCTTGGATAAGCTTCTTATAAGCAGATATGCTTCTTTGGAAACATATAGTTACTACATACTTGCCTATAATTTATCAAATGGGCTTTATCTAATGATCCAGCCTTTTTATTATTCTTTATTTCCCCGATTTTCTCAGTTAATTGCGAAGAAAAAATTAGTGGATCTTTATGAATTGTATAAGAACTATTCTCAAATAGTAGCTATTTTGGTTTTACCTTTAGCCATTTTATGTGTTTGTTTTACTAAAGAACTTATTTTTATTTGGGTTCGCAACCTACAAATAGCAGAAAAAGTAACGCCTATTTTCCGCCTTTTTATTTTAGGAACAGCATGTAATGGATTGATGAGCTTGCCTTTGGCTCTGCAATACTCTTTTGGATGGCTAAAAGCAATCATTTGGCAAAATATCATCACATTAACTCTTTTATTTCCGATCATATTTTTGTTCTATGAGAGATTAGGGGTGCTGGCAGTTACCTCAATTTGGTTAATTCATAATTTATGTTCTATTATGATCCTTCCCATTATTCATCGTAAATTGATACCAGCAAGTAATTATCATTGGATAAAAGAGCTATGTATTTTGCCTCTAATTGCACCGCTTGTTTTAAATATTTTAGCGATGAGTTTTTTGCCAAAGATCGAATCTTTATATCTCTTAATTACTGTTTTGAGTTGTCTAGGGATAGGATCTATAGCTTTTTCTTTTTGTTTAACCTCGGTCTTTAGAGATTGGATAAGAAGAAGAGCTCTCCCAAGAATTTTAATAGAGTAAGATTAGGAAAACAATTTGTGTATTTGCTTAATTGTTTCTTAAGCTGATAATTGTCATTTTTTTGGTAGTCCTAAACAAGTAGTAATTATCTAAGTTTTAATTTATAGATAAAGGATATATTATGCTCTAAAAGCATTGGAGCCATAAATGAATATCTCTTGTCCTAACTATTGTTCACATATACTCGATAGATTTTAAATTATGGATTTATAATAGGGAAATTTTTAACAAGAAGGCTCTTCAGTTCTTCTTCGTATTTGGGAATATTTTTAAAAAAAGCAAAAATGGCTTCTTTAAATTCCCAGAATTTTTCATAGTATTTATTGTTTCTAACTTTGGTGTTCATGAATCGCCAAAGTCGTTCGATGAGATTAAGATTTGGAGAGTAAGGAGGTAAGAATTTGATTTCTATTCTAGAATTTTTGAGATATTCAGTAACCAGTTTTGATCTATAGTAACTTGCATTATCGCATATCGCTATAATGCGTTTTGCATGAAAATATTGCTTTTCTAATTTCTGAAATAAATCAGTGGTAGACTGCGCATTTATGCAGTCTGCAGTAACAGTAGTTACTTCAAAGTTATTAGCGTTCAGTGCTCCATTTTGGTATAATTAAAATAGAGCTCTTTCAAAACTAGGAAATAAAAAACCCATTCTATAAAATAATGCCCGTAAAAACATTCCAGGGGCATGATGAAATTTGAAAAAGCAAAAAGTTTAGCCAACGAGAAATTCCGAAGATTAACCGGAGTAAA
>DASZIJ010000068.1:0-3174 GCA_035949155.1 Candidatus Rhabdochlamydia sp.
AAAATAATTCAATAATTGCTAGTTCATCCATTTTGAGCCTTTTTTGTTTTTGGATTTTTAGGGTAAAATCAAAAATACCATAAACGATAAAAGGCTCTTTTTCAATATGTTATGATAGCTCTTACGTTAAACTGGCGTTAAACCCCTATAAAATAGCCAAGAAAAAAATAAATCTAGGGATAATTCCCCAGGTAATTCAATTTTGTTCTTATATATTTATAGGATGTCTAAATTGTTAATTACAATAAAATGTGTTATTATATAACTAATAGCTAACCTTTATTGTTATAAAGGTAGAAATCTGCAATTAGACATTAAAATTACTTAAAAAATAATAGGAGGGTCTTATGTCAGGTGAATTACCAACTACAGAACTTAAATCTCAAATATTAGAGAAAGTCCCAACTGCCTCTCTTGGACAAGTCAACAGTCCTTCTAATACACAGGCTAAATTACAAGCCGCACTATGGATGTTGTGCAATATCCTTATAAAAGTTTCTGAGGTACTTAGTAAAGCAAGAACCGAATCAAATCTTGCAAGCATAAAAGCAGGGTTTTCTTCTGCTGATGAGACTGGGAAAGCAGGTCTTTTTCAATTAGGTGGCGGTGCTATTCTTGCTGGAACAGGAGTGGCTCAAGGGGTCGCTGGATGTAAGAGTGCTACAGAGCTTGCCGAAGTAAAACAATGGCGAGAAGGTAAGGTAGCAGAGATCAATAAGAATACAATGAGCCCAAAGGAAGAGGCTTCTATAGAATCAGTAAAACCACCTACAGAAGAGATAGAGAGCTCTGATATCACAGTGCAAGTAGAAGCAATTGGAGATGAACCTATATTAGAGGAAATAGAAGAAGAAACCTTCTATGAGGTACAAGAAGAAGTGCAATCTTGCAAACAAACTGAACCAGAAGAGCAAACAAAAGAAGCTCAAATGGTGAAAAAAGAGAATACTCAAGGTAAAATGACTGGAAAGGAAGGCTATAGATCTATTAGACAGGTAGATAGGGAATATGAAATTAATAAAGATGCTATTCAGGCTAAAGCAGGAAAAATACAAGGCTTAGCTGTACTGGGACAGGGATTGTATCATGCATCTCAAGGTTTAGGAGATATAGAAAGATCTAAAGCTCAGAAGAATACTATTGATCAACAAACAAAGGAAAATGCCCAAGCTCAACAAGAAAAAACAACCGATGGCCTTAATAAAGAAATTGATAGATTAAAAGATTTTAATGCTTTCCGAAGTAACTCATCAAGCCTTAAAGGATAAAACCTTAAAGCATTCTGTTAGCTTTTAAAAAGCTAACAGAATGCTCATTTTGAATTTATAAAATTTAAAAATTCTATCGTATACAACAACAAGATAATATTAAATTTTTTAAAATAAAGGAAGATTCTCTACTAGGCAGGGTCTTCATATCTCTGGTTGATAAAGATTTATAAACAAGTTTTGACTTTTTTACAACTATGTTAGTTCGAATTTCTTGAGGTTGCCTATCGTCATCGCTTTCACTATCACTTGAGATACTTAAGCGCTTCTTAAGGAGCCTTCCCATTTCAGATCGATTAGTTCTTAAAGCTTGACCCATCAAATATCGGTCAGTCATACTTCTTGCAGAAAAAGGATTTGTTGGGTCATTGTTTGTCGAACATGTCATAAGACACCTCTTTAGTGTGTTAAGCACACACTTTTCTAGTTCATAAAATTATTAGCCGGCACTTTAGTTTTAAGAAATCATTTTTGATTATTTTGGAATAAAATTAAACTAACCAAGGTTTATTTTTTGAGCTATTTTTAGCTTCTGTTAGCTTATTATCTTAATAAGCTAACAGAAGGCTTGTTTAACCTTAAAATTGGATATTTATAAAAGAGAACAATCTTTTTTAGTATTGTTACTAACTCTTCCGCTAAGACTAGAGTTTCCTGAGTTCCTCGAGCTTGTAGTAGATGGTTCAAGACTTGATTGCGTACTTCCATTGCCTGGAGTAAAGGGAGTAAACTTATATGAAGTCGTTTTAGAAGATTTTATATTGCTTTCATTACTTGAACTACTTGAACCGCTTGAACGCGTAGGATCAGTTCTATTTAGTTTATCTATTCTGAAGCGCTCATCTTTTAAGTCTTGACTCGTCAAATATTGGCCAGTCATATTTCTTGCGGAAAAGGGGTTTGTTTGGTCATTGTTTGTCGAACATGTCATAAGACACCTCTTTAGTGTGTTAAGCACACACTTTTCTAGTTCATTAAATACTAGTCAGGATTCTAATCATCATGGTGATAATTTTGGAAAAGTACACTTTTCCATCCTGGGCATCTAACTTCTAGTTAGCTATAAAAAGGTCCTCTCCCTTTTGTTCTTTTAAACACTTAGAGTTGTTAAGCTTTCATCTAACAACCTGATTTTTTGGAGGATCTTGGTATTAATAGATTTAAAAACTAAAGACTTCGTTTTCTCCAACTCCTCGTGTTTAAAAGAAATATATGTTAATAGTAAAAAAAAGATAAGTCAACAAGAAGTTTTTTTATTTCGGATAATTATTTTGAAATGTCTGAATATCAAACGCTTCCAAACTTATTTTATGGTGTAAATACATTTTTTTTAGGAAGAATTTTACTAGGAAATAAAATGGGTTTTTTGCGTTAAAATTTAAGCTCTTATTTTTTTAAGAATTCTTAAGTTATTTGAGAGAATTTTTGCCAATGCGAGATGAATTTTAAGGAAGCTAACAGATTTTTTATCTGCAAGTTGTGATCTATGCAATGCAGAATGATTCTCTAAATGCGTGATTGCAAAATTTGATCATATGCCTTAGCGCAAACCAGACTAGAGATAGCTAAGAATTTAGGTATTCCCTTGTACCAAACCTTCCCATTTCCGAAGGAGTAGAACTAGCACGAGGACTCTTGCCAAGACCGTGGATAGATAGTAAAAAATGCAGTTTTTTTCATTAAAGCAGCGGAAAACTACCACAAACACTACAACGAAAAACTAAACGTTTACAGCGATCGACCCGTTCACGACTGGTCTTCTCATACAATAGAGCTCTTTCAAAACTAGGAAATAAAAAACCCATTCTATAAAATAATGCCCGTAAAAACATTCCAGGGGCATGATGAAATTTGAAAAAGCAAAAAGTTTAGCCAACGAGAAATTCCGAAGATTAACCGGAGTAAA
>DASZIJ010000069.1:0-31143 GCA_035949155.1 Candidatus Rhabdochlamydia sp.
TTTTTAAGCAATCTGATGTCAGGAATAGCAAATTATTGCCTCAATCCAGACAAGCCACGTTTATTTTTTCATCGAAAAGAAATTGATCAAACAACTATTGCTGAATATGTGTAAAGGCTTCTTATGTTAAACTGGCGTAATCTAGTTGGATTTCGAAAAAGGTCTTTAGACAAATACCAGATCTTTTTTGAGTAATTCTTGAAAGGATTTAAGCATTAATCTTCTTGCACTGGAAATGCGGTTGGCTTAAAAAGAAAAACTAACATCGATGCGGAGAAATATATGCAGAACTCTTTTTTTAATACACTCACATCTTTAGAGGGTACGGAATACAAGTACTACTCTTTGCCTAAATTAGCAAAGCAACTAGGGGTTGATCTATCCAGACTACCGATCTGTATTCGGATTATGTTGGAGTCTATCTTACGCAATTGTGATGGTAAGCGCATTAAAAAAGAAGATATTGAACATCTAGCTCATTGGAATAAAGAGCCATTGGAATACGATATTCCTTTTGTAGTAGCACGTGTTTTGTTGCAGGACTTTACCGGTGTTCCTCTGCTTGTTGATTTAGCTGCTATGCGCGATGCAATGGCTAAACAAGGATTAGATCCTAAAAAAATCGAACCTATTGTCCCTGTTGAATTGGTAATAGATCATTCTGTACAAGTAGATAGATCGGGAACCCCAGATGCGTTTTTATTCAACTTAGAGATTGAATTTCAACGCAATCGAGAGAGATATGAATTCTTGAGCTGGGGAGAGCAGGCTTTTGAAACAGTTAAAATCATTCCTCCTGGAATTGGTATTGTCCATCAAATTAATCTAGAACATCTAGCTACTGTAGTCACAAAGAAAGATAAGCTCTTATATTTTGATACTGTTGTGGGAACTGATTCACATACTACAATGGTGAATGGACTGGGAGTGCTTGGTTGGGGCGTGGGAGGAATTGAAGCAGAAGCTGCTATGTTAGGACAACCCTATTTTTTACAAGCTCCTGAAGTAATTGGTGTGCATTTATCAGGTAAATTATTAGATCGAGTAACAGCGACTGATTTGACTTTGAGGATTACAGAGCTATTGCGCAGTGAAAAAGTAGTGGGTAAGTTTATTGAGTTTTTTGGAGAAGGAGCTGCTAGCTTAACCCTTGCAGATCGTGCCACAATTGGAAATATGGCACCTGAATATGGAGCAACTATTGGGTTCTTTCCCACTGATGACCAGACAATAAGCTATCTACAGATGACAGGGCGCTCTAAGGAAGAGATAAAAAGAGTTAAACACTATCTACAAGCGCAAGAAATGTATGGAATGCCTCTTTTAAATCAAATCGATTATACACGTGTCATTCAATTAGATTTAGCTAGTATTAAGCCCTGTGTTGCAGGTCCTAAGCGTCCTCAAGATCGGATTGATTTAGAACAAGTAAAGGAGAGATTTAATCATTTGTTCTTAGCTCCTATCTCAGAAGGAGGCTATGGTAAAAAAGAAGAAGATAAAAAGGTGGCTGTTGCGACCTATTCAGATGGAAATTTTCATTTATATGAACCGCATATCATGGGGGGAACTCCTTGCTTAGTCAAAGAGAGTGCTACCACTTGGAGCGAGACCGAGATGGTGACCAATCGTCCCTTAAATTATAGCGTCATCAATCCAGGATATACACAACATTCTTCGCGAGATATCCATCTAAAACATGGATCGATCGTGATTGCTGCCATTACTAGTTGTACGAATACCAGTAATCCTTCTGTAATGATTGGAGCTGGGCTCATAGCTAAAAAAGCCGTAGAAAAAGGACTACAAGTCAATCGCTCTATTAAGACAAGTTTAGCTCCTGGATCACGTGTAGTTACCGATTATTTGCAAAAAGCAGGACTGCAAAAGTATTTAGATGTTTTGGGTTTTAATTTAGTTGCTTATGGGTGCACAACCTGCATTGGTAATAGCGGTCCCTTGGATGAAAAAATTGAAAATGCCATAAAACAATACGATTTAATAGTAGCTAGTGTATTAAGCGGGAATCGTAATTTCGAAGCGCGGATTCATGGATCTGTTAAAGCTAATTTTTTGATGTCTCCTCCTCTTGTAGTAGCCTATGCTCTAGCCGGGAACATGAATATTGATTTTGAAAAAGATCCATTGGGCTATGATTTAGCGGGAAATCCTGTTTTTTTAGCTGATATTTGGCCTTCTGCAAAAGAGATCAAAGAGACCATTTTTCAAGCCATGCAGCCTGAGATGTTTAAAAAACGCTATGAACATATTCTAGAGGATAACCCTCTTTGGAAAAAAATAGAAAGAAAGACAGGAGCTCAATACGCATGGGATAAAAAAAGCACATATATCCAGTGTCCTCCTTTTTTTGAGCATTTTTCTAAAAAGTTACCTGCTCGACCAGAGCTCACCGGCATGAGACCGCTTGCTTTGTTTGGTGATTCCATTACTACAGATCATATCTCTCCAGCCGGTGCTTTTAGAGCAAGTTCCGCTGCTGGCAAGTATTTGATTGAGCATGGTGTTAATGAAACAGATTTTAATAGCTATGGTAGTAGAAGAGGAAATCATCATATTATGATGAGGGGCACATTTGCTAATGTGCGTATTCGTAATCAGATGCTACAAGGAAAAGAGGGTGGTTTTACCAAACTCATGCCAGAGGGAAAAGAAATGCAGATTTTTGAAGCGTGTCAGAAATATGCGGAGCGTAAAGTCCCTTTGATCGTTTTTGCTGGCAGTGATTATGGAATGGGTAGTTCTCGTGACTGGGCAGCTAAAGGAACAGCGTTGCTTGGTGTGCGTGCTGTGGTAGCTCGGAGTTTTGAGCGTATACATCGTAGTAACTTAGTGGGTATGGGGGTGCTTCCGCTACAGTTTCAAGAAAATAACAGTTGGGAAAGTCTTCAGATTAATGGGACAGAAACATTCGATCTAATTGGCTTAGAAAAAGAGTGTAAACCACATCAAAATGTTACTTTAAAAATCTATCGAGAAGATGGCTCTATTCAAGAAAAATCTTTATTGGTTAGGATTGATTCTGCGGTTGAGGTGGATTATTATTTGCAAGGGGGGATCTTGCCCTATGTGCTTAGGCAGATTTTAACTTAAGAGCACTTGTATTTATCTGCAATTTTCTATACACTGCTACATCTATATGCCGATGTGGCGGAATGGTAGACGCGGTAGACTCAAAATCTACTTTTAGTGATAAAGTGCTGGTTCGAGTCCAGTCATCGGTATTAATATACATGTTTAAAAAATTCCTTACATCTTACGATATCATTCTCTTTGATTTTGATGGCTTGCTTGTAGATACAGAACCTTTGCATTTTTTTGCCTATAAAGAAATGTGTTCTAAGAATCAGGTTCATCTAAATTGGGACTTTACCCGTTTTTGTAAGGAAGCGCATTCAAGTGCGCTTGGAATTTGGAAAGCTTTTCAAAAAGAGTTCCCCTCTTTACTAAAAAAGAAATCAAAAGATGTATTGTATCAAGAAAAAAAAGAGATTTATCAAGAGCTATTAAAAACCACTGTTTTAAAACTTATGCCAGGAGTTGATTCTCTTTTGCAAGCATTAGCTACAAGCAACACGCTATCTGCAGTTGTAACAAACTCTGCACGCTCTCAAGTAGAGCCTGTTCGCAAAACCCTTTCTATTTTAAATGTTATTCCTCTTTGGATAACACGTGAGGATTATCAGCTAGCCAAGCCAGCTCCTGATGGTTATTTACAAGCGATAGAACAATTAGGTAGAAAAGAGCGGATCATTGGATTTGAAGATACATTAAAAGGCATTCATGCATTGCAAGCAGCTGGAGTAGAAGCCGTTCTTGTAACTCCTAAATGCCCAGAAGAAATCAAAGGATTTGTTCATCTAGATAGAATTGATCGCATTTGTTTAAAGAGTTCTTTCTAAAAGGCATTTTTGGGATTTATCTTAGTTGAAAATTAAACTGCATGTTTATGATTTGCAAATAATATTATAATGCAGTACTCTCCTTTTTTTTGAATGTTGACCCGAGGCTATTTTCTATGGAAAGAACCTTTTTCCTTATAATCATTATCGCAGGCGCCCTTTTTTTTTTATATTTGTTAAAAGCCCGAATCAAACTAAAATAGTTACAACTCTTCGTTTAAATATTAAAGCAGAGCCTAAGACAATGGACCCTCGTAAAGGAGGGGAACATTATTCTTTCCAGATGCATTCTCTATTTTTTGAAGGACTTGTAAAACTCTATCCAGATGGCTCTGTAAAACTTGCTCAAGCAGAATCTTATGAAATGTCCGAAGATAATTTGAAGATTACTTTTCGTTTAAAAGATACTGTTTGGTCAGATAATACTCCTGTAACAGCTTATGATTTTGAACAATCTTGGAAAGATATTCTGAACCCTAAATTTCCCTCGATGCAATCAAAGCTATTTTCTCCAATAAAAAACGCAGATGTTGCAAAACAAGGTCTTGTCCCTATTGATGAAGTAGGTATCAAAGCAATAGATGCAAAGACGCTTATGATTACTTTAGACAAGCCCACTCCTTATCTTTTCGAGTTACTTGCTTGTCCTCCTTTTTCCCCTGTAAATATCAAAAATGACCGGAAATATTCCGATTGGGCTGATCATGCAGGTCTTAACTTCTTATGCAATGGTCCGTATCTATTAGAAAAATGGGATCATGAAAACCAAATCATTGCTGTAAATAACCCTAATTACCGAAAAACACAAGATCTACGCCCCAAAAAAATTATTTTTAATGTGATTAAGAATGACCAACTAACTCTGCAGATGTTCGAAAAAGGTTTAATCGATGTAATTGGAGATTCTCTAACTTCTATCCCCTTAGATGCTGTTCCTAGTTTAGAAAAGAAATGGACAATTTCTCGCAAACCAAGGGCTTCCACTTTGTTTATTAACCTCAACACAGAAAAGTTTCCCTTTAATCATCCTAAAATCCGTAGGGCATTTGGTTTGGCGATTAATCGCCAGGAGTTAATTGGGTCATCTGGAAAAGGTGTTAAAAAAAACATTTTGGCCGATTATATTAGTATTGCCTATCAAGCAAGTATGAGTGCAACGAATCTTATTCCTCCTTGTTTAAAGGAAAACCGTCATCGCTCTTTCTTTAAAGATAATGATGTGATTCAAGCAAAGACTTTGCTGGAGGAAGCCATGACTGAGTTGGGAGTAAATAGAGGAATTTTTGATTCTGTAGTTCTCTACTATTACTCTCGATCATTTGGAGCGAGTGAATTGGTGCAAACGATCCAGCAACAGTGGTTAAATGCCCTAGGCATTTTGATAAAAACAGAATATTTAGACTCTAAAACTAGTATGGATAAACTGATTAAGGGGGATTCTCACATGTGCTTTATGCGCAGAGACGCCCTATATAATGATCCTATGAGTGTTTTAGAAAGATTTAAGTATAAAGATTACATTAAAAATTATTCCAATTGGGAAAATCAAGAATATATTCGTTTATTAGATAAATCTTTTTATGAACAAGCAGATGCAAGATCTCAAGTTCTAGAGCAGGCAGAGAGGGTTTTGTTAAACGAAATGCCAGTTATTCCTTTATACCACGAAGATTATATATATATTATCAATCCCGATTTAAAGTACAAAGTACCTTTATCTGGAGATCGATTGCTCTTACCCATGTCTTTTGACGACCAGGGTTTGTAAAAAAAGAGAGGATGGATCGAAATTAAGAGATGTTGTCTCATAATCTACCTTAGCTAATATAAGCCCATGTGCAGGTGCAGCGCGCCCTGCTAGTCTCCGATCTTTTGCTTGAAAAATAGCAGGGATTTTTTCTAGCGCTATTTTTCCTGCACAGATATCAAGCAATGTACCAACGATATTACGAACCATTTTATATAAAAAACCATCTGCTTCTAACTCTAAGCAGATGTACTCTTCCTTTGGTAAAATGGATAAGCGTCTAAGGCTACGGACTGCATTTTTTGCAGCAGAACCTGTGGTAGCTTCATTTGCAAAGGAAGTAAAATCATGAGTGCCTATAAAAAGCTTTGCTGCTTGCATTAATGTGTTTAAGGCTACACGATGAGGAACTCTATAGACATAGAAACGATTAAAAGGGTCCTTAGCAAGACCTGTATATAAATAATAATGATATACTTTGCTTATTGCACTATAGCGTGCATGAAAGTCAAGCGGAACTTCTTCGATATACAATACTCTAACATCAGGTGGAAGCAAGTCATTTAGCGACTTAAGTAGGCGAGAAAATTCAAAAGAGGTTGTTGTTTTAAAATGGGCAACTTGTCCTACTGCATGTACACCCGCATCCGTGCGACCAGATCCTATCACTTTAACAGAGGTGCGCAAGATAATCGATAAATACTTCTCCAGAAGTGCTTGAATGGATATGCCGTTTTTTTGTATTTGCCAACCTGAATAACGCGTTCCTTCATAAGCAATGAGTAATTTATAGTTATGCATTATTTTAGAAAGCTTTGTGCTAATTGCAAATCTTCGGGACTAGTAATTTTTATATTTGAGGATTTGCCAGAGACAAGTTTAACCGCATGACCAATTAATTCTATAGCAGAAACATCATCTGTAATGTCTATTTTCTTTTTTTCTGCCTCCAGAAGGCCTTTTTTCAATAAATCTAGTGCAATAACCTGTGGAGTTAGGATTTCTCTAAGAATTTCTCGATTTAGGGTTTGTCTGACAAACCCAGTAGAATCTATTTCTTTAATGGTATTTTTAGCAGGCATAGCTAAAGCTGCTGCTTTATGAATGAGCGCTTGTTCAATCACTTTTTTTAAGTCCTCTAATTGCAAAAAAGGACGAGCGGCATCATGAATACAGACAAAAGAGCCTTTTGTTATCTGCTCCAGGCCGCTGGATACAGAATCTTGTCTTCTAGTCCCTGGATTGGCAAAGCCAATTTTCAAGTTAGCTCTGGGGATAAATAAATGTCGATATAGTTCTTCACAAACTATGATGATTTCTGTAATAAGGCCGGACTTTGCTAAAAGCTCAAAACTGTGTAAGACCAATGGTTTTGAACCGAGAGATAAAAATTGTTTGGGTGTGGCACTTTTAAATCTCGTGCCTTTTCCACCAGCGAGTAAAATAGCTGAAATAAGAGGTGTGGGAGGCATATTTTTGAAATTTAAGTCCAAAAAAGTGCACTTTAAATCCATGCACTTTTTCGAACTTATCTTTTAGTTAACTTTTAAGATGTTTGCTTACAATTTTTGTCATTTCAAACATATTAATGGATTTCTTACCGCCAAAAACTTTGGCAAGTTTTTCATCTGGATTAATATTGCGTCTGTTTTTGGTATCTTGACATTTGTGTTTTTTAATATATTCCCACAATTTTTTTGTCACTTCTGTCCGAGGCATCGGACCTTTGCCAATAACTGCAGCTAATTCATCACTAATCTGCAGCGCTTGCATAAATTTAGATTCTTTCTTTTTTGCCATTTGCTTCTCCTTATGGAAATGACTGTAATTACCCACAGTTGCTTTTTTTAGAAAAACTGCGTTTAATTTTCCTATCCTAATAACCTTATGAAAACCACATCGTATCACGATTTTTCTATAAACCCCTTATGGAAAAACCAAAGAACGAGAACTTTGGATAGCTAATTCGAGGGTTTTCTATTCTCCCCTCGAAGGACATGTTGTATCTCTAGAGGGAATTTATAGTCAAAAAAAATCGTTTTATAAAAACTTCACAAGAATAAGATTCTCGTTTCTTTTTTTTCAACTAATTGTGGATAAATGAGTTAAAATTTTCTCTATAAAATCATTTTTATCCTTAAAAGATCGCTTGCAATTTAGAACCAGATCGTGGCAATTTGGTCTTATTCCTTAATTTATAGCTGATTTTGTATAATGATAGCAGATCAGGAGATGTTTTTTATCCTAGCAAGTAAGCTTAGCTCTTGTAAAAGCGATCAAGAGCGTTTACGCTTATTAGAAAAACCTATTCCCAAAAAAATTGATCTGCCATTGACTATAAAAGATCGGCTAATTTTGAAATCTATTCTAGTTATTAATCAGGACCATCTTTTTTATCCGTTTGATAAAAATCATATACAAAATCTTTTAAAAGATCTCTATCCAGTTGAGTCTTTTTATCAATCCATGGGGGGAATAGTCGGTTATCATGCCATGATGTTATCATTACTTTCAAATAATACATTATCTCATGAATATGAGAGCTATGAACAACCAGAAGATGTTAATATAGCACAAGAAGACTCTTTAACTTGTAAGTATATCTTGGAAGGGCTTTATGCGCTTCCCTTTTTAGCAGAAATTTATCCTGTAGGGGGAGCAGCTGACCGATTACAGCTAATGGACGCAGTAACGCACTCTTCTCTTCCTGCTGCAAAACTAGAATTTTGTGGTAGAAGTTTATTGGAAGGATTGATTCGCGATCTTCAAGCCAAAGAGTATCTCTATTTTAAACTATTTGGCAAACAGCTCACAACACCTGTTGCTATGATGACCTCTGAAGAAAAAGATAATCATCTTCACATTTTATCCATCTGTGAACAAAATAAATGGTTTGGTCGTTCTAAAGATTTTTTTCGGTTTTTTCAGCAGCCTCTTGTGCCTGCATTAAACGGCAGGGGAAAGTGGTTACAAACGCAAAATAGTCGTATTTTAAGAAAGCCAGGTGGCCATGGGATGCTATGGAAAACAGCAGTTGAGCAAAAGATCTTTGCTTGGCTTGGATCTCAAGGGTATACTAAGATTTTAATTCGACAGATTAATAATCCAGTAGCTTCTGTTGATTATGGGCTGCTTGCATTTTGTGGAATTGGTTATCAGAAAAATAAACAGTTTGGTTTTGCTTCTTGTCTGCGGTTATTAGAAGCTGCAGAAGGGATTAATGTGCTCTGTGTAAATAAAGAAAAACAATATTGTATAACAAATATTGAATATTGTGATCTTGAAAAATACCAAATGAAAGATCTTCCCTTAAAAGAAGGGAGTTCTTATTCACGTTTTTTTTCCAATACAAATATTTTATTTGCTGATTTAAAAGCTATTGAAGAAGTCACTAAGAAATGCCCTATTCCTGGTATACTCGTTAATCAGAAAAAAACCTGTTTTATCAATAAGGAAGGGCATCTTGAAGAGAGCGAAATGGCTAGGCTAGAGTCAATGATGCAAAATATCGCTGAGTGCTTTTCTGCTAGTCAAATAGATAGCTTAGGTTCTTTTTTGAGCTATAACTTAAGACATAAAACCATTTCTACAGTGAAAAAGCAATCTACAAAGACAAGTTCTTTATTAGAGACGCCAGAAGGCTGTTTTTATGATATTTTGTATAACGGATACGATCTATTAAAAAATCGATGCGATTTTTCTCTACCTATCTTTTCTTCTCATCAAGAATATATGACTAAAGGTCCTTCTACCTTGTTTCAATACCATCCCGCCCTAGGTCCTCTATACACGATTATTGCTCAAAAGATCCAATCTGGACATATGACTTGGGGAAGTGAGTTGCGTTTAGAAATAGCCGAGGTGCAATTAGAAAATCTCTATTTAGATGGAGTACTCCATATTATTGCTGAGCATGTAATAGGACATTACGTAGAAGATCACCTAGTTTATTCCCAACAGCTTGGTAGATGCCGTTTGAATAACGTCCGAATAAGAAACCAAGGAATCAATCGCACCTCTTCTAATATCTATTGGAAAGATCAGATCTCTTACCATCAAAAATGCATAATTACCCTAAAAGGCAATTCTTATTTTATCGCCGAAAATGTCGAATTGACAGAAGAGATGCAAATTGAAGTAGAAGATGGAGTTTGTCTGCAAGCTTTTCAAGAAAAAGGCCAAGTGATCTTTCAGAAAAAACCTCTTATCCCTTCTGAAGGCATATGGGATTATAAGATAGAAGAAGATACAATTTCTCTACAAGAAACAGGTGCGCTTAGCGAAAGTTTATAGAAAAAAGGCTAGAGATAAGGTCTCTAGCCTTAAGACTTATAGGTGTATTTTTCTATACACTTCCACCAGGAGGAGGAGTTTGCCCTTTGCTTTTAAGGAAAACCTGATAAACAATAGTGCTAAGCCCAACACCAGCAACAAGACCAAAGCTCTTTGGATATGCTTGTACTGTATTAGAAACCACATTAGGAATAAATTTTCCTGTAAATTCACTTACCTTGCTTGCTAGAGGGGAGCACATGGAACAACCCTTTTCAACTAGATATTTACCAAAGCCATAAACACTTGATGCTGCATTTGCAGTAGCAGTACGGGCAGAGCTGAAGAAACTTCCTATTTTTAAATCCATCTTTAATCTCCTTATATATTTAATGAGCGTAATTAAAATAATTAGTTTATAATTTTTTTCTTGCAATTCGTAAAATAGTTATAAGGCACTTTAAGAATATAAATCCATCTTAAATTCAATGTCTTATTAGCATGCACATAGGAAAAAAATCCTATTTGTTTAAAAAAAAGAGCAGTTCTTATCCACTTCTTTTGTATAAAGTTTAAGATTCAAATGGATTGAGAAAAGGAGCAAGACGAGTGTTTTGGTTACTGGTTTCTATTATTAATTGTTCAGTTTTTTGTTTAAGAGCGAGTAAATTCTGAATATTTGTTTCTAACAGGGCAATTTTCTCTTCAGGTAGAGCATTTTCCTGAGGCGTTGATTCGATTAACTTTTTAAGATCTTCTTGAATTTGATGGTATTGGGTTGCAATTTGAAATTGTGCATTGGTTATGGAATCATCTATGGCTTTTTGAGCTGTAAAAACAGCTTGAACGCTTTTTTCTAGAACAGTAAATTGTTGTTCTAATTTTTTTGATTCATCAGAAAATTGCTTGGAAAGAGTGTCAATTGTTCGTTGAAAAACTTTTTCTTTGGGTTCTTTATTCAGTGATTTTAGAAAAGTTACTAGCGCTTTTCCTTTATAATAGACCAAAGGAGTGACAGCTGCTGCTGTCAGTATAGCTAGAGTTTTTTTAGGATGAGTTTTAATTGTTTGATAAAAAAGATGGGTAATTTTAGTTAATTGAGAATATAACGTTTTTCCAAATGTAGAAATCTGTCTGCCTAACCATTGCATTTTGGAAAGGATAACAGGTTTTGTATGGTTTTCTATAGAGGGATTATTGATTGGTTGCGTTGACATAAAATCTCCTAAAATTCTTGAAAGTTGTGAAAAGGAATAAAAAATTATTTTTTTTAATACAGATTTTATAAATATTTTTTATATTTTTGTAAATTTTTAAATTTGAAAAAAAATGTAAATGAATCACTTCTTTGAAAAAATGCGCTGGGATCGAATTATATTATTATGGCATCTTTAAGGATCAAACTTGGAAGTTGGGTGGTTTTATGCAGGAATCTATACAAAATATGATTAAAGGAATTCAAAATCGTTTAGCACATATGTGGAGGTATCTTTGACTTAAGTGAAAAAGAAAAGAAAATTGTTCTTCTAGAAAAAAAAATGGAAGATCCAGATTTTTGGGATGATCAGAATCTAGCTCAAAAAATTATTTCTGAGATTAATGATTTAAAAGCTTGGACAGTTCCTGTCCACCAAGTAAAACAGCGTTTCGAAAATGTGCATGAGTTAATTAATGAGGTGGATTCAGAAGCTGAACCAGAATTTTTTTATGAACTAGAGCAAGAACTTAAAGAAATTGATAGACAGCTTGCTGATTTAGAAATTCGTAAAATGCTATCTGGAGAGTTGGATAAAAAAAATTGTTTTTTAACAATTAATGCCGGGGCAGGAGGAACGGAATCTTGTGACTGGGTAAGCATGCTCTCTCGCATGTATCAACGCTGGGCGAATAAAAGAGGTTGGAAAACGGAAATTTTCGATTTTGTAGATGGGGATGTGGCTGGGTTAAAAAGCATTACTATTCGATTAATTGGTTCATTTGCTTATGGTTATGCTAAAGCAGAACGCGGTGTTCATCGACTAGTACGTATCTCTCCTTTTGATAGTAATGCACGTCGTCACACCAGTTTTGCTTCTGTCGATATTACTCCTGAAATTGATGAGAAAATCGAAGTGGAGATCAAAGAAGATCAATTACAGATAGAGACCTATCGCGCTTCGGGAGCAGGAGGGCAACATGTGAATAAAACCGATTCCGCTGTGCGTATGCGATATGCGGGGATTACAGTGAGTTGTCAAAAAGAGAGAAGTCAAGTACAAAACCGCGAAACATGCTTGAAGATGCTTAAGGCTAAATTATATGAGAAAGAATATTTAGAAAGAAAAGCAAAATTAGAGCAGATTTCAGGAGAAAAGAAAGAAATTGGTTTTGGAAGCCAAATTCGTAATTACATATTCCAACCTTATACTCTGGTAAAAGATACTCGAACAAAGTATGAGGTGGGCAATGTGCAAGCTGTACTCGATGGAGAGATAGATGGCTTTATTAATGCATATCTTCAAGAATTTGGTTAACCGATGGCAGAAAGAGAAGAAGAATTAGATATTAGATATACTCATATTACAGATGAGATCTATTTACGCAGTTGGCTCATGAACCCTAAGCTGCAGCACTTTCTTCCTGTTAGTAATGAGCAGGAGGTAAATAACACAGTGCAGTGTTGGTTAGGGTTTTGTCGTTATAGCGCAAGTCTTACCGCCACATTTAATGGGACACCCTGTGGAATAGCTACCTTGTTTTTAATGCCTTATCAAAAGGTCTCTCACCACTGCTTATTTAAAATAATCGTAGATCCCCTTTATCAACAAAAAGGAGTGGGTAATAGTTTATTAAAAAACGTCATACATTTAGCAAAAGTATATTTTAAGCTAGAAGAGATTTATACAGAAGTAGTGGAAGATAATCCTTTGATTCATCTACTTCATAAATACGATTTTTATCAGTTTGCTGAGCAAAAAGACTATATCAAAGAAAACGATCAGTACTATGCACGCCTTCTATTTGGGATTTCATTGATATGAATAAACAAAAACAGCCTCTTTCCCACTTGAGCTTTCGTTTAACAGATAGGTCAGATGCTCCTTATTTAACCAAATGGCTCTCTGACCCTGAGGTTCTGCGCTGGTTCCCGATGCTTACGCAGCCAGAGGTAGCGGATGCAATCAGGATTTGGATTGGTTATTCTCGCTTTGGCTCAGGGATAACAGTAGAGCATAATAACGTGCCTTGTGGAATGGCAACACTTTATATACAAGCTTATGAAAAACTCAAACACACCTGTCTTTTTTCCATTATTGTACAAAAAGATAAAAGAGGATGTGGTATAGGTCACTTGTTAATGGAAAAATTAATAGAATTAGCGAAGGAAAAATTTAAAATTAGCATTTTACATTTAGAGGTTTACGAAGGAAATCCCGCCCGCAAAATGTATGCTAAATTAGGGTTTGTAGAATTTGGGCGCCAAGAGAGATTTATTAAGGAAAAAAATACATATCTCGCTAAAGTATTTATGCAAAAAAGATTGATCTAATTAGGTATAGGAAAAATTATGGCAGGTCATAGCAAGTGGGCAAATATAAAACATCGTAAAGGAAAGGCGGATGCTATTAAAGGAAAGCTGTTTTCTCGCTTAACCAAAGAGATCATTAGTGCTGTAAAACAAGGAGGAGCTGATCCTAAAGCAAATACCAAATTGCGAATGGTTTTACACAAAGCCCGCAGTGCAAATCTACCTAATGAAAATATTGAGCGCAACATTAAGAAAGCTACGAGCGCTACCCAAGCAGACTATAGCGAAATATCTTATGAATTATATGGATATGCGGGTGTAGGTATTATTGTAGAAATTATGACAGATAATAAAAATCGGAGTGCTTCTGAAATGAGAATTGCTACCAATAAGAAAGGAGGCAGTATTGCAAATCCAGGTTCCGTAGCCTTTAATTTTGAGCGTAAAGGAATTATTCAAGGAAAAAAAAATGCCAGCGAAGAAGAACTCTTTAGCCTTATAACAGAAGCAGGCGCAGAAGATTTTGATCTAGAAGAAGGTTTTTGCATAATTACAACAGCTCCTGATCAATTATTTCAAGTAAAAGAAATCTTGGAAGGACAAGGATTTATTTGTGAAGAAGCACAGCTTCAAATGATTCCTAAAACAGTTATAGAATGCGATGTGGAAAACCAAAAACTAAATCTCGATTTGATCGAGTACCTAGAAGCAATAGATGATGTAGATGCTGTTTATCACAATATGAAGTTATCCTAGAAGTCAATTGTGATAGTAGCAGTTAAACCATGAAGCTTTAAGTCATACATAGTGGTATTTCTAGTAGCAACAAAAAATGTGTTATAATCCCACCAGAACTGCATTTCGTAACCAGCTGAAATTCCTAAGTAGTATTTCTTGCAAAAACAAGAACCCCAGTCTA
The DNA here is from genome assembly GCA_035949155.1 of Candidatus Rhabdochlamydia sp. Lineage (GTDB taxonomy): Bacteria > Chlamydiota > Chlamydiia > Chlamydiales > Rhabdochlamydiaceae > Rhabdochlamydia. Next base: position 14,367 of record DASZIJ010000069.1, read on the forward strand.
ATCCTATAAAGCATTCTACTAGGGGCTTTAGGGTGCGGTAATGAGCATGTTTACTACCTCCTCCTAAAGCTAAACTACCATTTGAAAGAAGCTCATCGGTATTATTTGTTGTTTTAATGTTATTCCAAAGAATGGCTCCAGCAATGTTAGCTAGGATAGCAAAATTAGAACAGCCTAAATCCCATCTACCTTGCATTCCGAATCTAAGCCCTATCCCCTGGTTTCTATTCTTTAAAGACACATTGGCTGAGGTAAAGAGTAAACTATTGATTCCAGCATAAGAAGTATTCAATCTAGATGTTACCCAAGCTCCTTTTAATCCTGCATAAGGGCGAATTGCTAGATTACGTCCAAGAAATAGACGTCTACCTAATTCTAAATCAACAGTATCAAAATGTAAGTTCCAACGTGAATTAACAGAACTAGATCCTAATATACCAGATCCTTCAAAGGGATCTAATAAAGAAGCATTTAAGGTTTGATTAGTAGAGCTCCAAGAAGACTGTGGTTGAGTATGTAGACGAGTCCAATTAGCAAAAATATCCCAATAGTCATAAGATAGATTATAGCCAAGTCCTAACTTAAAACCGCTTTCGTATTTATAATCAATTTGTTTAATTGTTTCTTTAATTTGAAAAGTGCCTTGTAGTTGTATATTGGAAGTAACACTTAAATCTTCAATCGAACTGCGCCAATATAAGTAAGCTGCTTCTAAATAAGGCCCCGTTGTTTCTATGCAACCTCTAGCAGAAGGAGTAACATCTATACAAGGATCAAAACTTTTTATCCTTTTTTCATCGCAACAATCAGGTTCACAAAAATCGGTGTATACAGGTTCTCTATAGGAAGAAAACTTTTTTCTAAAACTATTTGGTTCCGAACAGAGAAAAACATCTTTAGAGTCTCTTTTATTAAATAGAGGTAGACCTTTATTATCCCATCTATTGAATAAATCTGAGACAGAAAAGCTAGATTCATGTGTTTTGCATCCTAAAAGATAGACTAAAGCAACTATGCTTAATCCTAAACCGAATATTGAATTAGTATGATGTTTCATAATTCTCTCAAATGTTTAAACTTAATTTTACAAGTAGAATAAATAAATTATTTTGTAAATACTTTTATTAAAATTATGAATTTAATTTTTTTCGGATACTATTATTTAATAGTTTAACTAACTTGTTTTTAGGATTTTATTGAATATAAATTGATGGGATTAATTATTTTAAAACCTTTTTATGAGGGAAATACTTTTTTAATAAAATAGGTACAAGAGCAAGAAAAGCTAAAACAAGTAAACTTAGTTTGATTTGTGTATTAAAAATGGCAGAAAAAGAGAAATCGGTTTCGCTTCTGAAGAAGGTAGAAAGACCTCCTCCCGCCTGTGCTAGCACAATGATTAAGGGCAAAACCCCCACACAGGTTGTCCAAATAAATGTGTAGGTATTTACTCGAAAAACAGCAGAAAGTAGATTAATCAGCCAAAAGGGTAGGATATGGCTGAAACGCAAGAAAAGCAGATAGCTGATTTCATAGCGATAAAAAGACTCTCTTAAATGGATAAAATAGGCTTTTTTTCTATGGGAGAGAAATTGAAAAAATGCAGTCCGCATAATAAAAAAAAATATAACAGCTCCTAATGTTTCAGAGAAACAAGTATAGGCAATTGCCAATGGTAGGGGGAACAAAAACCCAGCAATCAGTGTTAATAGGGTAGAAGCGGGAATAATCAGTATTACTGAGATTGTATGGATCAAAATGAAACAAAATCCAGATAAAATGGGATATTCCTGTACATAGTGTTCCCAAATGACATGCTGGGACTTGATAAGATTGAAGTCCAATGCCTTGTATTTTCCTGTTAAGAAAAAGTACAAGACAAAGGACAAGATGATTAAAATAGGTAAAAAAGGCAGCCATTTTCTAATCACTAAAAGACCTTTAATTAATAGATGTAAGTTGGCCTAGAGCTTGCACATCTTCTTTAGAAGTAAGCTCATAGCGAAAATTTTTATCATCTGCCATAACGCCTTCTACTAAAATAGCCAATCTACGAGAGTTCTTTCGAGAAATCAACTTTTGAGCAGATGTGCAAAAATTGCTATAGGATAGAGCTTTTAGACTATCTATTTGCTGATTTATCCATGCAAAGTCTTGATAATAAAAAGCTAATTTAGCGGTTTCTTTTGCTTTATTAAACATATTTTCTGGTCTCATAGCAAGAGAGGTAATTAAGCTAGTGCGGATCTTTTCAAAGCGCTCTAAGGAAATTTCCATAGGCAGATTTTTATCAAAATCTTCTAGAAATAATTCAAAGCGCGCTAATAAATCAGCAGGGGTATGTGTACTAGATTGTACTGCAAAATACTGCAGAAGCTGCTTTTCTTTTTCATCATCCCAGGCTCTAGCTATATAAGCTGTTTGCTGTTTAGTGCGCAATGTTTCAAAAAAAGCGCTTTGCAGAGCTTGACTCAAAACTTGTTGAATAGCCCATGATTCAAAGCTAAATGCTCCTTCTTGTAGAAGCAGAAAAGCAGCTGCTCCTTGTCGGTCTGTCTCAAAAACGAGCTTATAAGGTCCATGTAGATCGGATAGGAGAAGAACCTTAGCTTTAGCTTGGCTCTGAAGAGAATAGGGTTTTGCCGCCAAAATTGTCTGTATTTCTCTGCCAAGCTCTGTTGCTAATTCTTGATTGAGATTTCCATATAAAAGAGCTTGCATATAAAGGCAGTGGCTAAATTTTTCTGAAAAATCACATAAATCTTTAAAGCTAGTTTTTTGTAAAGCAAGTAGCTTTTGCTGGCTAGTGGGTTGATCAAAAACAACCCCGCTCATTTGCTCTGCAGCTTGACATAAAGGGAGCTCTTTAGAAACGTTTTCATAATTAGCAGCTAAAGAGCTAGCATAGATCTGAAATTTTTCTTGCGAACAAATAACTTGTTTAGATGCTTGAAAGACTTTCTTAGTGAATAAAGGCATTTTTTCACTAAGCCCTCGAATGTAGAAAATAGCTTCTAAAGGCTTTAGTTTTAGCTCTACTTGGATTCCTGCGTCTTTAGCAAAGGATAGATCATCCGCAAGCAGGTCCTGGAGGGCATAAGACCATAAATCAGCTAGCACTTGAGCTTTTGGAGTCTGGTCAAAAAGAGGCGATTTGAACTGAAATGTAAATACGGTTTCTGGAGTGCGATAATAGTTATCTGATAAAAAGTATACTTCAGAGCCTTCATCTTGATGAATCAAAGTTGGAATTTCTTGCAAAGGTGTATTTTGCAGAGTTAATTGAGTAGGCAAGTAAGGATTTTGCCCTGGTAGGTTAATTTCAAAATGAACTTCGGGTTTCTGCCAGGCTTGTAGTTTCTTTTGATCGATTGGAATCACCGTGTATTCTGCTTGCATCCACTTTTCTTTTCGATCGGGGACCACTCCTACCTTGCTCGGATCTGCAATGACAAAGTAGACGCATTCAGAGGGTTTTAGAGTATTTAAAAAGCTATGAATTCTTTGGGGGGCAAATACTGTTGGGATCTTCGTTTTAATCGGATAAGAGCTAAGATCCTCATAAAGCATATCAGAGGCTATTTCCGAAGCCATTTCAAAGGCATCTTCCCTGGATTGGTATTGATAATCTATAGTGGCCATGGTTTTAAATTCTTGAAATAAATAGTCGGGTAATCTTTCTGTTTTCAAGCGCTCAAGCGTTGAAAATATATAGGATATAGTGCTATCGATTTGTGAAAGACCAGAATCGGTTAAAGAAACATCGATACAAAAAAGCAAGCTATCTTTACTGAAACGATCACAGCTAGCATGGAAATTTTCCGCGATATTTTCCTTTTTCAACTTAGCAAATAAGCTTCCCTTTACCTCTTTATTGAGAATATAGGCGATAAATTCCGGTGCTTTTTCTTCTAGATTAGTCGCGAATGCACTTGGAACCTCCCAGCATAAAGAAAGAGTTTTTAAATCTTTAACCGGTTTGATAAAAATCATGCTTCCTTTTTGCTGCTTGGAGAATAGAGAACTTTGAAGATTTTTTTTCTGATGAGGGGCATTAGTAATAGGCGAAAATTTTGTAACCACTAAATCTCTCATTTCAGCAATGCTTAGAGAAGAGATCATGACTAAATGCATACAGTTTGCATTGTAATGATTTGAATACCAATTTTTTAAATCAGATTGGGGGATTTCACAAAGAGTGTCCTTATTTCCAGTAGAAAATTTGCAATTTGGATGATCTGGATTGCCTGTTTCTTTTAAAATCATATACTGACGCCATCCATCGTCTTCTATATTCTTAGCATGTTCATTATCAACAGCGTTAAGTTCCCTTTGTATACAACTTGTAGAAAATAAAGGATCGATAAAAAAATGAGAAAGACGATCAATGGCTTGTGCATAAGCATCGTTATGAATGGAAAACATATAAACAGTTCGATCTGGAGCTGTATAGGCATTTACCTTGCCTCCGTGATCTTTAATAAATTGCATAAACTCAGCTTCATCAGGGTAAGCTTCTGTTCCCATAAATAACATGTGTTCCAAAAAATGTGCTGTTCCAGGGTGATCATCATTCCAAGATCCAACTCCTACACAAATACCTGCGCTAGATTGAGGAGTTTCCTTATCGGAAATAAGAAGAATTTTCAATCCATTTTCTAGGATGATTTTTTCTGTTTCTCTTCCAGCAAGAGACGGAGTAAAAATAGGGAGCGCGCATTGATCCTGGATAATCGTATAGGAAAGAGCGGATTGATCTACTGCACATAAAGGAGCACTCAAGCAAATTAAAGGTAAAAAATATTTCATGATCCAACCCTTATCTTAAAAATGTTATGGTCTGCATTCTGATTTAAAATTCTTTTTTTGTCGAGAGAACCTCAGAAAAGATTACTCTTACTTTCCCTCTTTAAAACTTTATCTTTATAATAAGGTTGTCATTAATGTAGAGCATCTACTATCATTGATCTGCTTCATTAAAACCAAGATTAAAAGGAGTCTATTATGCCTTTAGAGAATAACTTAAATAATCCAGCAAGACATCAAAGAATTCCTTCAGTAGACATAAATGTTCCGGTATACAGTTCTATAAATCAAATGCCAGCAGAAGAAATACAAGCCTTTTCTAGTAACATAGTTAATGCTATCGTTGCGCATTCTCAGAGCAAATCAGTAGTTAAAAAAAACTTTCAAGATTTACAAAGATTATCGTCTTTAGATAAGCAAATCAGATTTAAAGTAAGTGATCAAGAGCTAAAGCTTCGTGTTAAAGCACCAGAAGTGAGCGCGGATTTGCCTGTTTTTTTTAGAAAAGATATAAAAGATACTATTGATTTATCAGCACCCCTTCCGGCTACATTGCAAAAGCCAGGAGAATGCACAACTATTCTGGATCTTCTTAAAGCAAGCTTTCCACAACTAACTTCATCACCCTTTTTTAACAAAGAAACAAAAATACCGAGGTTTGTTTTTTCCTCTCCTATTCCTTTAAATCATGAAAATAAGGGAAATTTCTTTCCTCAAATAGCATCAGAAGGGCAGATTGCCTATATAGCATGGGACGCTTCTGCTTCTCAGATAGCAAAAGGGTTTAAAGAAGAAACATGTGATATTTTACTTAAAAATGAAGAGGCTTTTTGTGGAGTTGCTCTATCTCAAGCTAATTTGAAAGGGATAGAAAAAGGAGCTGGAGTATCTGCTCATTTTATGACTTCAAGGGTTACAGTAATAGGTATTCTCGTTACTAAGCCACCAGCCCGCACACAATCATACTGGTTAGATGGTGGTAGAGTTGGTTATGATGGTCCTAGGTTGTCTAGAGGAGTTGTTAGTGATAGCTCTTTTGCTGAATATCCAGAGGGCAGGTTAATCTCTAGAGGTTCTTCAAAAGGTGAAATGACCAGTTTTGGAATGCTTGGGGTTCAAGGGGCTACTGTTTCTAATGTTAAGGGAAATTTATCGGATAGAGGAAAAAGAGAAGGAGAAAAGTTAATCCCTTTTTGCTTGGAAATTGTCCCTCAATTTTCTTCAGAGGAAAATCCGGTTCGAGAAGATGATCTTGTAATGGCAATAGAAGCTCTCATTCAGGAAAAAATATTTGCGCAATTTAAAAAATTAAATTTTAGATAAAATCACTATACATCTTATAACCACAGTGATTGTGCATACTCTTTATGGGTATGCACATTTATTGAATCTTTTAAGATACGATTCTTCACTTCAATTCCTAACTTCACCTTACGCACTCTCTATAGAGAATCTGTTATTTCTTAGTCTGCTTTTCCCTCTGTATGTGCGTAAGATGAGTTACTGATTTATCTAAACCTTGAATTAGAAAAAGTCATTGTACATCTTACGTACTAAACTACAGATGAATTCCGCACGCTCTTTTCGGCGTGCATGTTTATCAGATGCTTTTTTTAAGGTGTAGTTTTCCATGTCAATTTCAGGACCAAAAGCTATTTGGATAGGTCCATAACCTACTGTTCGTGATTCTCCTAGTTCTACTTGGATAGCTTTAGGAGGAGGCAGGATAGCATGGGTTTTTAAAGCTAGAGGATAAAAATGAGTAGGACGTAAAGAGCGTTTAGCCATGAGGTAAAACATTTCAATGCTAGGAGGATCAAAGTCCGCTACTTCAATAATTCCTTCATTGTTGCTTCTATCTCGACCACCGCTAGGAGCTACATAGATAATATTACCCCCTTTTTTTAAGAGGCGACTCATAGTATCCATGGTTCTTTTATTATGCAGTTGCTTTTTCATTTTCAATTCGGGAGGATTATCAATATAGCGCTTTGAATAGATGCACAATAAATTACAGCCTAAACTTAAGGGAACCGCTAGTGGATCGCTGATTACACGATCTCCAGCAACAAAAATGAGGTCATCTGCAATTTTTGGAAATGTTTTCTCTAATAAAATATTAATCATTTGAGGATCTCCCTCAGATTGATGATTAGCAAAAAGAACAATGTTGTCTTTGTTCTTTAAGTGAGAATTCATTTCTTCTAAGTAGAGCTCTCCTTTTAAAGAAGAAGAAGGTAGATCAATAAGAGGTCTTACAAAATCAAGAGCGAATTTGTGATAATCAAAATCTTTACGCAATCTTTGATGGTAGTGAGAAAAAGTAAAAGGAGAAGTGCATTGTAGAATAACAAGTTCTAGAAAGGTGAGAAAAATCTGCTCTGTTTTTTCGCTTGTCTGTAGAGTTGCTGCTTTATATTCTGTATAAAATCCGTGCAAAATGGCAGCGGATTTCTTAGGAATAAGATTCTGGTTAGTAGCAAGCTGCAGTTGCTCTAAAAATGCATTAGATTTCGAGTTTTTTTCCATTGATTGTTGAATAAAATTGAAATTCATTTAGATGTAAGTTGTCATTACTACCAAAAGAGAGTTGTGCATGCCAGCCTTCTGCTAGTTTTATCAGATTTTTTTTATCGTGTTGATTCAAATAAGCTTCTAGTTCTGGATGAGTGACTAATTTGAGACCAAAGTGTTGTTGTTGGCAAATGATTTTTTTAAGCGCTCGTTTAATTTCAATGGAGACACTTTCGTGATTTTTTATCATTCCACTTCCATGGCAATAAGGACAACTTATAAACATGGTTTGAGTAAGGGATTCTCGGCTGCGCTGTCTAGTCATTTCAACTAAACCAAATTCGCTCATACCTGAAATTGTACATTTTGCCGAATCATCTTTCATGGCTTCTTTTAAGCGCTCTAAAACGCGGCGTTGATTTTTACGAGAGCGCATATCGATGAAGTCGCAAATGATTAAGCCTCCGATATTGCGCAAACGAAGTTGGCGAGCGATTTCTTCTGCAGCTTCCATATTAATATGTACCAATGCTTCTTCTACATCAGACGCTGAACTCTGAGAGCGTCCTGAATTTACATCAATTGTATACATTGCCTCTGTTCGATCAAAGAACAAATAACCACCGCTTGGAAGCCAAATTTTACGTCGTAGAGCTCTTTCAATTTCTCTTTCTGCGCCAAATCTTTCAAACATGGGCACTTTATCTCTATACAATTCAATTTTTAAAGGGTGCTCTGACGCATATTTTGTATACATGCGTTTACATCTTTGATAAACAGAGTGATCATCAATCAACAAACGCTCAAATTTCTTATCGATCGCACTTAAAATAGCGCGTTTGATTAAATCGGATTCTTCATACAGGCATGTAGGTTTATTGGCTTTATGAAATTGGTCGATAATATGTTGCCATGTTTTAAGCAGATCACTTGCTTCATTAATAAGCATTTCGGCAGAAGCATTCATGCTTGCTGTTCGGCAAATAAGACCCATGTCTTGGGGCATTTCAAAAGCCCGGATGAGTTTTTTTAGGCGATCTCTTGAAGCAGGATCTTCTATTTTACGCGATACTCCTCGATGAGGAGTATTGGGCAACAAAACAAGATATCTACCCGGAATAGATATGTTAGAAGTTAACCTCGCTCCCTTAGTGCCTATTGGTTCTTTTACTACTTGTACGAGCACAGATTGCTCTGGCTTTAAGAGTTTAGAGATATCGGTTTCTCTGCGTTGCTTTGTCTGTTTTGAGGAGATTTGATGATTCCATTCAAAATCCATGTCAAATATTTCTTGGAATTTCTGCGTGTTTTCCAAAATATCAGAAATATGAATAAATCCATTTTCTCCTTCATTAATGTCAATGAAAGCAGATTGGATGTTGTGTAAAATATTTGTTACACGTCCGCGATAAATATTACCGGCTATTTGTCGATTTTTTTTTCTTTCTACAATCAAATCATAAAGAGTTCCGTGTTTAAGCACAGCATAGCGAACTTCTTTTGACTCGATATTTAATAAAATTTCTTGCATCGGGTCCTTATAAGAACAGATTTTAGTGAGTATATGACTTAAAAGAAGTAATCCTATAAGATTTTATGTTCTTTTTCCAGAAAAAAGCAATGATTGCAACTGTTCTTTAACCTTGTCAATAAAATTATATTTAATTAACTGACAAGCATTATTAATGCTGCTTAGGATACTCGAAGAAGAGCCTTCCCCATGACACTTAATCACAATTTTATCAATTCCTGCGAGAAGAGCTCCTGGATATTTAGAGTAGTCCAGTTTTTGACGTAATTCATGAAGGGCTCTTTGCAATGGTAAAGATTGATTTTCTTTGTCAATATCACCAATCATTTTTAGAATATTAAAAGCAATCCCTTCAGAGGTTTTTAAAAATATATTACCTGTAAATCCATCCGTGATTAATACATCCAGTTCCGTTTGAAATACGTTTCTAGCTTCTACATTTCCTATAAATATAAAATCATTTTTATCAGATAACTGCTGTAGTGTTTGGTAAGCATCTCTTAGCTCAGGAGTGCCTTTTTTTGCCTCTGAGCCAATATTTAAAAGCGCCAATTTAGGACAAGAAATACCTCGACTTTTTTGATAGGCAATTCCCATGGCTGCAAAATGGACAAGATGAGTTGCTTTGTAAGAAATACTAGCTCCTACATCGAGCAGAGCAATTTCCGATTGATGCCCAGGGAATAGAGTTAGTAAGGCGGGTCTTTTTAAACCAGATAATGAGGATAGGTATATCTTTGCACAGCTCATTAAAGCACCTGTATTTCCTGCTGAAATAAAGGCTTGCAAATGTCCTTCTTTTAACATGCGAATTCCCACACATAAAGAAGAGTTGGGCTTGCGTTTAATGGCAACTAAGGGCAGCTCATGCATATAAATGGCTTCCTTTACAGGAAAGAAAGAAATGCAAGCAGAGGGGGAAGAAACTCCTTCAAACACTTCTGAAGTGCCAAACAAAGTCAAATAAAGGGAATCTTCAAATGAGCTATAGTGCAAGAGAATGATTTCAAGCAGTTCTTTTGCAGGAGCATCGCTCCCCATTAAGTCAATGCCAATGGATAGGGATGGCTTAATTTTTCCTCTCACCGATTACCAAACGCCCTGCATAAAATCCACAGTGGGAACAAATACGATGAGACAAGCAGCTTTGAGCACAGTTCGTGCAGCTATTTACGTTTTTTGGTTTTTTAGCGTGGTGAGCACGGCGGGAATTCTTTCGAGCATTAGAGGTGCGATTACGAGGTACAGCCATGATTGAATACTCCTTAAAAAATCATTTGGATTATTTATAACTAATTTAAGATTTTACTTAAAGGTCAATGAAAAAATTGTCTCCTGCAAAAGGAAAATAGACGTCTTTTGCTGCATCTTTTACAGGGGGTTTTAAATATTTTTTTAATGTTGGTCTATCTGGACAATTGCCTTGGTTACACTCAGAGAAAGAGGGGACCGAGTTGAGGATTGTAGAGCGTATTTCATCGGTAAAGTCAAAGACAGCACCTTTAATCTCAGATAATGCTATGGAAAAACAGGTATTATCTAATTTTAAAATATTTTCTGTCATTACATTGCAAATAGAACAGGGAATAAAAGCGCTAATATTCAATGTAAACTGTATAATTAAATGATCATTTGCCAAATAGGCTTCAGCTTCTACCTTAAAGATTTTATCAAAAGCAAGATCTGGTTCATCAATTTCTAAAAAATCAGATGAAAGGCTCTCAGAAATCTTTTCTGTTTGACCTGACTTTAAGCGGTCGATATAAATATGTAATTCTTTCATAAATTAGAACCAAATTTAGTAAAAACCTGTATTTTTTTCTAGATAAAACAAGATTTTAATTACTTATTTAACATGAGGCAAATCTGTTTGCTCACTTCCTTTTCTGTATTTACATCACCAAGCAGGGTCAATATATGCTTACATTTTTTTTGATAATTTGTGTGATTTTCCGTTAAGTGATGCACATGAGATAAAAGAGAGGCGTTAGTAAAATAAGGGCCAATGAGTTCGGGAAATAGTTCTTCATTTGCGATGATGTTCACTAAACAATAAAACGGTAGTCGGATGCGTAATAGGTCTCTTGCAATGATCAAATCGAGTTTGGACAGCCCGTAGGTAACTACTGTAGGAACAAGATGAAGAGCTAATTCAAGGGTTACCGTTCCTGATTTAGCAATTGCAAGGTAGGTTTTTTGCATCAGTTCATAGCTATGAGTAGAGGGAACAAAAGTAATCGGATGATCCCAATTTTTTTTTTGTAAAATTAAAAAAATTTGAGTATGAAATTTAGGTTGTGCTATAGAAAGAGCAATGTGTAAATGAGGATTGTTTGCACATAAATGCCTACAGGTATCAAGGTAAATAGGTAAATTACGTTCGATCTCTTTAGGCCTGCTTCCGGGAAATAGTGCAATGATTTGTTTATCCTTTGGCAAGTCAAGGTCTTGATATTTGTAAGACTGAATGCGAGATTGAAGTGGATGCCCAACATATTGTGTCGGAAGCCTTCGGAAAATTTGCGATTCAAAAGGCAAGATAGTAAATAAATGATCTAAATGCTTTTCCATAAAAGCAACCCGATATTTTCCCCATGCCCATACTGAAGGGCAAATAAAATGCACGATTTGTCCTTTAAAGCCCCTTTTTTTTAAGTGTCGATGTAATCGCAAACTAAAACCTGGATAATCAATGGTAAATACCATTTTTGGCTGTAGTTCCAAAATAGCGTTTGCTATTTTGTAAAACATACGCAGCAGTTTAGGAAATGCGCAAAATACGTCGATGAACCCCATAACTTGTAACTCTTCCATGGCAAGAATAGAGTTTACTCCTTGATATCGCATACGAGGTCCAGCAACGCCAAATATTTTAAGGGTGGGTTTTTTTACTTTAAGTTCAGCTAAAAGAGATTCTGCATGTAAATCACCGCTTGGCTCTCCACAAAACATAAAAAGATCGCAAGACATTAAAAGACCTTAAGTTGCTTAGCTATCCATTTTGCCCCATGATGGAATGTTTCTTTTGCTGTACCATGGCCATGATGTCCAATCGAAGGTAAAATTCGTAGTTCAATGGGAGGGGAAAGGAATCTTTTTTGGTAAGCTGTCTCAGTAAGGGCTTCTATCAGATCAAAACAATTGCGCGTTCCTACTCTAATATCTCTATTTCCAATATAACAACGGATTTTTTTATCAGATAGCAGATCAACTATATGCATAAGGTCCCAGTTAACCAAATCTGAAAAACCTGGAAGAAAGGAGAGTTTAGTTAAAGGAGCAAATCCCAACCAATAGGGAATTTCAACATTTTTTGCTGCTACATGTGCAGCAATTAAAGCTCCTCTAGATAGTCCCATTGTTGCAATCTTACTTGGTAGAATGAAGTTTTGATTTAGCAGAAGATCGATCGCATTTTGGATCTTTTTCAGATAATTCCCTAATAGATCTTCACCTTTTTGCATAGCTGTTGCCCATTCTATAAGTCCTTTTGTAGCAGGCACTCCTTCTTCATGATAAGGCAGAGTCATAGAAAAAATTCTCAAAGGAAACTGGGAAAGATAAATAGCTGGTTGATTAAAGGGATCTAGCGAAAGAGAATCCTTAGCCGATAGAGCAAAATAAAATACAGCGGGTAAAGGACCTGAATCAACGGATGGTCCTAAGTATTCTAACTGAATATCAAAAGCTAGATTAAGTTGCAGAAGGAGAGGCTTCATCTGTTTTTGTTTTCTTTTTACGTCGTCGTCGTTTATTAGATGTAGGGTTTGTAAGGGCTAGGTTCCATTGTTCCCACACAACTTTAAGGGCCGGTTCTAATGTACAACGAATTTCAAAAAATTGCATAGCTTGCATAAAATCTGGATCTTGAGGAATTCGAATGCGTCTTGATTTTTTAGAATCAAAAGGAGTAATGCGATATTGCGAAACCAAAATCGACTGCAGGCTTGTACGTAATCTACGAGAAAGATTTATAAAGGGGCGAAATATTTCATCAAGTAGTTCATGCACTTCTTCATTTATTTGTCCTAAATGTAGAATGATATCTCGATTTACATAACGTGTATAGATTTTTTTTTCCAGGATAGGAAATACCAAAGCAGCTAATAAAACAGCACGTGGCAAATGTATATAGTCAGATTCCATAAAATAATGATCAATTTCTTTTAGGAAAGAGAAGACTTCTTCTGCGTCTTTAGAATCTAAGAAATCTCCTAGTGAAGGCATTAATAAATGCATAAACCCATGTTCTGCAAGAAGGCGAAAAAAAGGCTCTGAAGCTTTGGACTCTAACATGCGCAGCAACTCTTCTAATATACGAGCAGGAGAGCTTTTCATGATTTCCTGACGACATTCAAGCAGAGCAATATGTGAGGGATCATCAATAGTAAAACCAAATCTTGCTTGAAATTTAAGCATTCTTAGCATGCGAACAGGATCTTGACGAAAACGAATAAAAGGTTGTCCAATAGTGCGCAGAACTTGTTTTTTTATATCTTCAAAGCCTCCGATGTAATCGATAATAGACTGAGAGTCTGAATCATAAAAAAGTGCATTGATTGTAAAATCGCGCCTTAAAGCGTCCTCTTTTGCCGTTCCCCACTTATTGTCACGTACAATCAACTCATCAAGCTCATTATCTCCAGAGCGAAAAGTGGAAACCTCTAGTATTTTTTTCCCAAATCGAATGTGAGCAAGGCGGAAACGCCGTCCTACTAAAATGCAATTTCTGAATATTTTTTTTATTTCTTCTGGTTGTGCAGATGTACAAATATCAAAATCTTTAGGATTTTTATGTAGCAGCAGATCACGAACACTCCCTCCGACTAGATAGGCTATATAACCTGCAGTACGAAGTTTTTGCATAACATACAGCGCATCGGAGTCAACTTTTTTCATGCAAAGCTGATGTTCTTCGAAAGAATAAATGCGTTGAGACACTAAAGCCCTAAAATAAATAAATTTGCATTGAAAACACTTTAATTCAAAGCGGTTTAAAAAGTCAAGATTGCCTTGGTTGTTAAATACTTAGGCCATGCGCTTGGTTTTTTTCTATAAACAAGTTTTTCCAATAATAAAAATCAAGGATCCCTTTAGAGTCTCTTCCCAATAGACAATAAGCTAAAAATAGAGCTTCGATAGATGCTAATCCTCTTTGGGGATCTAAGCAGTCATCTTGTTTGCGTGGATAAGCGGTTTGGAAGTGGGAAGGAAGGCTACGGGAAATAAAACGATGGGGTTGTGGTAGATTTTTAAAAATGGTTTGCGCATATCTCCAAGTTGCATCTATTAAAAACAAACCGCAATTTGCATCTTTCAAGGAAAGGCAAGGAGCATCTAGGGTTAATAAAACATAGGAAGATAAATCAGGTAAGCTTGGAGTAGGATATGTGAAAAACTTGCAATCTTCTCTTATTTCTATACCACGTAGGCTGCATTTTCTTAAATTTTCTTTACGATGTCGCAAAATAATAGTAGTAGGAAATACAGACATTTCTTATAGAAAAACCAGTGTCGCTTTTAGATTTAATAATAATTGATTTTGTTTTTTTTGTAATTATGTTTCAGATAGGGTGTTTGTTTTCTGCTTTTACTAGTTTAGTCTTTGGGGATTGGGTATTTGAAGAAAATAAAGCTTTAACCCTTTCCTCTGAGCGTAATCTACCCATTCTTGCTGTTTTTCTTGTCGAAGAGGGTTGTTGTTGGTCAGATCAGTTAAAAACAGAACTTCTTCAAAAACCTGAATTTATTCAAGAGATCTCACAAGAAATGGTTCTGTGGCAAGTCTTTTTGAAACAAAAAAAAGAAATACGCGATAAGTATCAGGTGCAGGAATATCCTCTAATTTTATTATTGGATCCTAAAGGAAGGGAATTTGCAAGATTAAACTTTATACCACTCGATTACAAACTCTTAAAAGAGCTCTTAATCTCTTTAATAGAGGATTTTTCAACTATATGTTTTCTTCCAGATGCTGATTTTGATGAAGAAGAATGGCAAAGAATGTATCAAAAGGCATCTCGTTTATCCACTTCTTGCTTTAAAGAAGAAATTTTACAAGAAGGAGTGAAGAAAGAAAAAGGATATTTTTTTCATTTAGAAAAATATGCTCAGCTTTTACAAGAAAAAGGATTTCATCCTTATGCTCTGGAGTTTAAAAAAAAGATACTACGAAGAGATAGAACACATCAATTAGGTATAAATGCTCATCTAGCTTCTATAGAATTTCATGATCGAGATCGCAAAGGCATGCCTCTTAATAAAACCATAGAACCCTTACTTGAATACCTACACAAGTCAGCTTTCAAAGAGCCTCAGTATCGTTGGGAGATAGAGCTTCTGTTAGGGCAATTCTTGTACAAAAAAAACTACTTAGAAAAAGCTAGAGAGTATTTGTTATTAGCCTATCAGCATGCACCTGATTCATTTAAGTTGCAATTACAGGAGATCTGTCAGTTAGAAGGCGTTGAGAAACGATGATTTTTTATTATTCTTTATCTAATTGAAACACAAATAGTTAGTGCTTAAAAAAACCTCAGACTTAGATATCAAAAAACATTAATGTATTTATATTTCATATTAATATAATATTAATATTTATAGTGTATAATTATATTATTAATTTAAAAAATTGGATTATATATTTTGATTCAAAATAATTTAGTTTTAGAAAATCATTTAGCTGGATATTTAAGAGCTCTCGGTAATTCAGTCAATACGGATATACAGGTAAGCTCACGCTGGCCTTGGGTGACAGAGGTAGTTGTGCCTTATCCAAATTCTTTATTAGATCGCTTAGTGCTATTTATTAAAACACTGCGTATTTATCTTCCTAAAGAAGCAAAGGACCAACTCCTAAAACGTTCCATAGAGAGTTTAAACATCTATAAGAATGCGATAAACTATCAATTATTAGCGCACAAACCTAAATATTTAAATCTTGAAAGAGATATCTTATCCAATAAGAGTTTATTAGGTCAGTTAGACAAAATTGAACATGCTTTATTAAATGAAAGAGAAATTACCTCAGATCAAAAAGACTCTCTTCGGGAATGGGCTGGGCGTTTGGTTGATTTGCGTTCTACCCTTCGGTTAGATGCTATTTTGGACTTTAAGAAAAATCCAGATATATTACTTAAGTCCATTCAAAACATTAAGCAAAGTTTACAAAAAAGAAAGGAAGAGATTCCTTCTTTAGTGGATAATGCTATTAATAGCCAAATGTGTTTTTTTAAAGAGTCTCTGATTGATGAAAAAAATATAGTAGAGAGACCTTTATCTAAAGTTCAATTATTTAGCTATTTTGTCAGTGAAAAACCATGTAAGGAGACAATTAGCTTACATAAACAGATAGATATAGCAGCTAGAGTATGGAATAGTGATTGCAAAGATAAATATCGTGAATCTCTTGTAGAATTTAAGCGGTTTTTTGAAAATACTATCGAAAAATATGGTGCTCCTTGGGATATTGCCAATGGAATGGCTTATGCCAATTTATTCAAAGGCATTTAGATAGTTTGCCAAGAGCTAATTTTCAATAACTGCTTTGGGATCAAGTAAAAAACGAGAAGGATTAGTAGTCAGATCTTTGCCCACTTTTTTGTTTGTTTACAGGTGTTCTTTCATAAGCTACTAAGATGGAATTTACGAAACAGCTGTTTCGCAAAGGCTTTCAAAAAAATTGATGCATTAATCCTAAGTTCCTTTTTGAAAATCCTGCTAAATTCAATGTTAAGTTGAATTTAATGGGATTGTTCTGAAAAAGAATTCATTAGACTTCTTTCAAAACCCATTACCATTAGCACAGTTCCAGATTATAAATCCCCGCAATTAGATTGAACCGAAGACCAAACCTTTTTCGTCTATTTCTATAACGATCAGCTAAAATTTTGAATCGCTTAAGCAGACCAATAACATTTTCATTAA
>DASZIJ010000070.1:0-20291 GCA_035949155.1 Candidatus Rhabdochlamydia sp.
AATAATTCAATAATTGCTAGTTCATCCATTTTGAGCCTTTTTTGTTTTTGGATTTTTAGGGTAAATCAAAAATACCATAAACGATAAAAGGCTCTTTTTCAATATGTTATGATAGCTCTTACGTTAAACTGGCGTTAAGAATAGAAGAAATTTCAGATGAAGAATTGGAAGAGGCTCGTGATTTTTTAACAGCTGCTGCTAAACTGCCAAGAGAATTGCAGCTAACGGAGTAAGGAGCAAATGGTTTTTAATCTGTAAAGCAACACAACCATGTAACCGTAGGGAGTAATTGTGGGAGAATGGACTCTATTACAAAAAATCGGCGTTTATGGCCTTTCCATACCGCTAGCAATATTTTTGTGGGCCCTCATCTTGTTAAAATTGGCTGATTGGGCAAAAGATGGGTGGTGTAACAATAACCGCAAAAAAAAGTGGGCTGTTTGTTTGATAATTGGTTTCTATCTTGTCTTATCAAATCTGGACAAAGCATTTCCTGAAATGTTCGCCTCTTAAGCTTCATTATAATCACTGATCAAGTTTGGGCATTTTTAATTTAGAAATGCTCAAATAGGTATTTCCAGTTAGCTGAACAATTTTTAGAAACGATTATTACTAAAAGAACTGATTTGCATAACTCTCCTTGAGCTCTTTTCAAAACCCATCAGCTCTAGGTTATAAATTCCAGTGATTAGATTAAACCGAAACTTTTTCTCTTGGTTTTGAGTAGCTAAAATTTTGAATGGTTTAAGCAACTCAATAAATCTCTTGCAAAGTATTTTAAGTTTTGGACATCGGGTTCTAGTATAGAACTCTTTAAGACCTTGTAGAGGTAGTTTTGTGGTTCTTAGCAGTTCTTCTTCCAGCTAAAGGAAGCCTGATGCGCGAAATCTTTGTGCGATTTTGACTAGCCTCCCACAAATGCACATCGGATTGTAATCCTAGCCAAAATTCGGGAGACATTCCTAAAGCATCAGAAAAATCTAAAGCGATTTGTTCGGTAATTGATCGCTTACCATGAATGATTGCACTTAGCTTCGGCTGCGTCCATGATCCTCCTAAATGGGCAGCAAATGCGGATTGAGAGATTCCTAGAGGCTCTAGGAATTCCTCTAATAGAATCTTTCCTGGTAGCGTTGGCTTTCTGTGTGTTGGCAACATATTTTTTCCTAATGATAATCCGTTATTTTGATTTCAGATGCTTCGCGTTTATCTGCATCCCACTTAAAAACAATCCGGTATTGATCGTTAATTCTAATACTATACTTTCCTGCAAGATTTCCCGAGAGCTTCTTCAGTCTATTATTCGGGGGTATTTTCAAATCTTCCAATCGAAATGCTTTGTTGAGCATATCGAGCTTAGTCGTAGCCTTTTCCCATAAGGCTTGACTAAGCCTCTGCCTAGCCTTTTTCGTATTAACGCCATTATAAATATTCTCTGTTTCATCATCGGAGAAGGATATAATCAATTCGAGTGTTCCTTTTCATGTCAGTATATCGAAACTCGATATAATCTCAATGAGAAAATTATAAGAATCGTAAATACACAGGTAAACCTTGACTCCCTAGAAGTAAAATAAATTAGAAGCAAATTTCAGTGCTAAAATCGTAAGGAGTAATTGCGGAAGAATGGACTCTACAACAAAAGATCAGCGTTGGCCTTGCCTTTCTTTCTAGTGGGCCCTCCTTTTGTTAAAATTGGCTGATTGAGCACAAGATGGGCGGTGGAACAATAACCGCAAAAAAAAGTGGGCTGTTTGTTTGATAATTGGTTTCCACCTTGTCTTGTCAAATCTAGACAAAGTATTTCATCTTTTTAAAAAGAGGAGTTATTGTTAAAAATAAAGTCTGGTAGAAGCAGCTAGTTTTTAGAGGATTTATGTTGCGTAAGAAGGCAGGTGAGATCGAATGGCTAGAATTTGAACTTTTACAGGGGATTTCTCATCTTAAAGCAGGAGTTTTTTTAAGACATGGAGGAATCAGCCAGGGGCCTTATGCATCGTTTAATTTAGGAGCAAATACAGAAGATCTGGCAGAGCATGTAATGTATCATCGCAAGCTGGTTCAGGAGCTGTTTCATTTTAAAGAGATAGTAACGGGTAACCAAGTGCATGGGGTTCATGCTGAACGGATACAAACATTTAAGCAGAATGTAGGAAATTGTGATATTTTACTAACCGATTTGTCTGAGGTCGGGTTATTAATTACCCACGCAGATTGCCAGGCTGCCATTTTTTATGATCCCCTGCGAAGGGCGATAGCCAATACACATGCGGGTTGGAGGGGGAATGTGGGTAATGCATATCGTGAAACAGTAAGAGCTATGCACAAAGCCTTTGGTTCTAATCCTGCTGATTTACTTGTTTGCATTTCACCAAGTCTTGGACCAAAACACGCAGAATTTAAAGAATATAAGAGGGAATTTCCCCCTGATTTCTGGAAATACCAAGTAACGCCATTTCATTTTGATTTGTGGGCTATTGCTAAAAATCAATTGGAAGAAGCAGGAGTGTTATCTTCTCATATTGAGATTGCACGCAGGTGTACATATTGCCATGCAGAAGATTTTTATTCCTATCGCCGAGATCAAATAACAGGAAGAAATGGGACAATCATTGGCTTCACTGAGAAGGCATTTGATTAAAAAATAAAACAGCTTCCTTAGCAAGGGTTTCTTGGATCTTTTTGCGATCTACTCCTTGAGGATCTTCATAGAGTCTAGGATGTAAAAACCGTCTGCCAACACTGGTAGCTCGGTTGAGAAAAGTGTAGTGATTGGCATTTCCTTTGAGAATTTTGAGCGATGCGCGATTCATGATTTTGGCAAACCATTTTGCATTCTGTTCTGTAGGTGCGATTTCATCTTGCTCTGATGCTACAATATAAAAGGGAGGTTGAATATTTTTTAAACTCTGTTCTGTAAACATCCATCCTAAAGCAGGAGCCATTACGAAAAAAGCAGAGATGCGTTGATCATGAAAAGATTGGAATACTTGCTTGAAATCCATTTCTTTTAACTTGTCCGGAGGAATGGTTTCCCCTAATTGTTGGTTGCAGATTTGTTGAAATGCGCTTTGCTCAATTTCTTTTACACAAGCTCCAGCTATCCATAAACCTGTGGTTGCACCTAATGAATAGCCACTAAATCCAATGCGGTTTTGATCGATACGATCTTGAAATAAACTATTATGTAAAATTTGATCAATGACAAAGGAGATATCTTTAGGCCTCTCCCAAGTTCTAATATAGAATTCTGGAATTTTATTATTCCAAGTATTGCCATAGTGATCCATAGAAGCTACAATATATCCATTAGCAGCTAATACTTCAGCAAGCCATGCAATATTAAAACGATCCCCACCATGGCCATGAGAGAGAACAATCAAAGGATAGGTTTTTTTCTGATTACTTAACACAGCATCTCTAGCTTCTCCACAACGAACCCACATACCTAAAGGATTAATGGAGGGTGTTTCTGGGTCAATGGGGTACCATATTTCTGTAACAACAGGGCGCTTACGTTCTACATCGTAAAAATGCAAGGTAGTAATCCCCGTTTTTTGAGGATGAAGGATAACCTTAGTAAAATAGTGGCTTAGGTATATTTTTTGACTTAAAGGCCATAGCACAAGCAGAAAAGCCGCCAGATAAAGAATCCAATTAGTTTTCTTTTTACGCATTTTCAAGCTGAACCTGTTTTTTTTAGATAGCATGTATTTTTTTTGATAAGAAATTTTTCACTAAAAAGGAAGTTCTTTTTTATTCTTATAAAATCATACCCCATAGGGAATAATCTTGGCATAAAATTCTTTGCTAGGCAGAGCTCTTCCAAAGATAAAAATTAAGATAAGAGAATAAAGGATTCTACTTTGGATCAAGCTTATTTTTACGCTGACACAGAAGTATATCTAGAATATCCATGCTTTCTTTATCAAGAACACCATCATATTTTTTTTGTCTAAAATGCATTTGAAATGCTTCTACAACTTTTTTGGTTTCTGGATCTAAACTGCCGTTTTGAGGTGTTTTGTACCCCCAATTTTGAAGGCTCTTTTGCATCCAAGAAACGCTGATTCCTTGAGGTTGATTGGAATGTACTCTATCTGCGTTGAGGTTATACCAAACTCCAACACCTTTTTCAGCAAGAAATTTCCAATCAAAAAGAGCTCCTGGGTCGACTTTACGATCTGGGGCAACGTCAGCATGACCCACAACATTTTCAGGATCAATGGACCATTTATCAATGATTTCTTTAGATAAAAGAGCTAGGGTATTCATCTGCTCTTGTGGGAAAGAGTGCCATGTTTTTTGTAAAAAAGGAAGGAGCCCACGCTCTCCTAAAGAACGTTTGGCATGTATATTTTTACTCCATATGTTTTTTAATAAAGCATTGGAAGGCTCATTAGGAACAGAGCCATAGGTATATCCCCAATTTACATTCTCCAAACCTATGGAATGAGAATTCACATCACTTTCACCTCTCCATTCTGCTACCCCTGAATGCCAGGCTCGCATATTTTCTGGAACAAGACGATAAACCTTATCGCCTTCTGGAGGAATCAAATAATGCGCGCTTACTTGACTGGTTTTTGAAGTGAGTGTATGTAAAGCTTCATCTGTAGGACAAGCTGTATAATGCATGACAAGAATCTTTGGAGATCCTCCATTTCTTCTTCCTGTAAAATTCGGAGAAAAATGATCCTCAAAATTGATACCAGTAGACAATGGTGTCATAAATGCTCCTTAAAATGTTTTTTACTAAAGATAGTCCCTTATGCGATCTAGTAAAAGCATTTTAGATAAAATCTTCTTTTTAAGCCAAGCTAATTTTTTAGAAATATATTGTGAACAATTCAAAAGCTTTTTAAAATCTTTATTTTTATTCTCAAAAAAATTACATGTAAATTAAAGAGAGGTGTAAATGAAAAAAATATTAGTTCTAATTTTATTTTCTACTTTTATTTATGCTGCTGAAACAAAAGATGTACCGGTTTTAATTTTAGGAGGAGGCCCTGCTGGTTTAACAGCTGCTATTTATTGCGGGCGTGCTGGGATTAAACCTGTTGTCATTACAGGAGATAGTATAGGGGGCATGATTACGCAGTCCCCTAGGGTGGAAAATTGGCCGGGAAGAGATGTAATTTCAGGGATTGAACTAGGTAAAGACCTTGAAAATCAAGCGCGCCTAAATGGAGCTGAACTGCTTAGAGAGGAAGTAACTGATGTGCTATTCTCTCAGGATCTTTCTCAAAAAGCACATCAGATAACCACTCGTTCTTTAATCACTCAAGAAGAGACCATATACTACGCTCCCATTGTGGTTATTGCTTTAGGAGCAACTCCTAATAAATTGCATGTTCCTGGAGAACAAAATTATTGGTCTAAGGGGGTATATAGCTGTGCTGTATGTGATGGAGGATTTTACAAAGATAAAATCGTAGCGGTGGTAGGAGGAGGAGATGGAGCTTTAACAGAAGCGCAATATCTGGCTAACCTTGCTAAAAAAGTTTATATCATAGTACGCGGGAGAGATTTTCGTACTGTAGAAAAACAAAGAAAGGAACAAGTACTATCTTTACCAAATATAGAAATTCGCTATCAAACCATAGTAAAAGAAATAAAAGGAGAAAAAGATAAAGTAAGCTATCTTATTTTATCCAATCAGAAACACAAAAAAAGCTATCATTTACCAGTAGATGCTTTATTTTTAGCGATTGGATCTTTGCCAAACACGAAATTGTTTGTCAATCAATTAAAGCTAGATGCAGGATATATTCGATTGGAGGAACATCAAAAAACCTCCATTAAGGGGGTATATGCTGCAGGAGAGGTAGCAGATCCTGAATTTAAGCAGGCAATTTGCGCAGCAGCAGATGGCGCTAAAGCAGCTATGCAATTACAAAAAGAAATCAATAAACCCTGCAGGCCGTGTGAGCTTTTACAAAATAAATTGAAAAAGGAGATTAAATGAAAACTATTTTAGCGATTTTAAGTGGTTTATTTATGATTTGCTCTTTACCGATTTACTCTGCAAATAAGTTGACTAAAGGAAACATCCCTTTGGAAGTCTCTTCTTTAAAGGAATTCCATGCGCTTTTAGAGAATCAAAAAATAGTCTTTATCGATTTTTATAAAGATTCTTGTCCTCCCTGTGAGCAGTTCCAGCCCTTATATGAAAGTTGGGCCCGTCTATTTGATAAGCAAATTATCTTTATTAAGATCAATGCAAGCAATCCAAAAACGGATGACTTATGTAAAAAGTTTAAGATAACCAGTTTGCCTACTTTGGTTGTTTTAGATAATCAAGGAGAGGAAATTGCTAAGCATATAGGAATGGAAGAGATAAAAAAAATAAATATAAAGAGATTCTTAGCTTACGTGGAAGAATAAGTCGATAGACGATTTCTCCACCCAGGTAGCCAACGTGATTCATCTCTAGGTGCATTTGCTACCCGGTTTTCCAGTAGCAAATTAGCTACTTTAACAAAATCTTGAACGGGATTGGTTGATTGATTTGGCATATTTTGTATCACCTGCTTTAACCCCCAGCCTTGATTTGCATACTGTTCTTTGAGAGTAGTTCCTTCTCCTTTGAAATTAATATAATCTATAATGGCATATTTCCCGTTAGAGGTTTGGGCGAGCAGACGTACTTTTTTGATAAAAGACTTTTTCTCTTTAAGAGGAAGGGAGAGAAGAATATTTGTAAGGGCCTTTTGTGAGCGCTGCGCAATAAAGAGCATCTGCAATTCAATGGTCTGAGTCAGTAGCTTTCTTAAACTTTGTTTACGTGGATCTTGAGTTTGATCAAATTCTTGCTTTGAATACCAGGGACAATCTTTTTCTTTTTCTAGCCAAGAAGGAATGGAAACACGATGTTTCTGTAAGAATAGAAGGAAGTCAGGAAATGTATCTGCAAATTGCTTTTGCCTGCCTTTTGGATACCAAATAAAATGTCCGATTCCTAAAGAGAGAAAATCTTCCCCCTGATTCCAGCTTAGCAATTTATGAGTAGTTGCCCCACATTCATTTTGCCAAATTTTTTGGCCAATGGCATGCGCTTCTTTTTTGGAAAGACTAAGATAGGAAGCATGGGGGGTATGTATTTTCCCGTCGCAACTCATGAAAAGAGACAAAAGAAGTAGTAATCTTAAAAACATAAAATTTTTATTTGTAAATGTTAAGAGAAATAATACCACTGGCAAAAGCAGGTATATTGCGGCCTGCTATAGTAAACCAACAGCCAGCGATAATTCCTACGTTTTGATTAAAATTATATTCAAGCGCGGGTGCAATGCTTACCTGTTCTTTTGAAGCATCCCCTATTAAATGAGGAATACCATGCAAATGACCTTTTTCTCCTTTAAAACGTGTTTTATTAGTATGTATATATTCTAAATCACAAGCTAAAACAAAGTGTTGGGTAAAAGACCATTCTAGTCCTAATAGAGAAATAAAAAATTGTCCAGGAAATACTTTGCCTCTTGTATGAGGCCCTCCTCCATAGGAATTTAATCCTTTCACATGAACTGGAGTAGGAAAATGATAACTTAAACTAAGACGAGTTGCTAGAAATTGAGAGCACCCCATCTGAAATGTTTTTCCAAAAACTAAAGCAATACCTGGAAAATAACCTCCTAATCCTCCTGCATCTAAGCCTTTTTTGCTCAAGCTCAAGTGTTGATATTTTCCTGTAGGCAAGGTAGCAAGCAACCTTAGTTTAATGGCAGGTCCAGCAGGAGCTGCTTTATATAATTGGAAGCCAAGGGATATGGGAATATCTCCAAATGCCCATGTGTGAATATCTTTCTGATGCTTATACAATATTAGAGGATTGAACTGAAAATCACAAATTTTTGACAGCCCAAATTGGACATCTAATACAAAAGAACCAGTGAATAAGTGGGGCATAGAGTGGTTTTTCCAATGGGCATTGTAATGCCCATAGACATTTGTAAAAAACAAATAGGATTGTATGTTGTAGTGGCCTTTAGGAACAACGTTTGCAGTTGGTGTAAGTAAAGGTCCTGTAAACCAAGGCTCAGTAGGAGCGATATGAGGCATATCAGGAGAGCTTGCAAATCCAATCAAGGGAGAACATAAAATAGCAAAACGTATTAGATAATTCTTAAAAATGTTCATGATTATTTTGTATCTCATCCGTAATAAGCATTTGAAAAAGTTAGATTAATTAAGATAAAAAATGATAGCATTGCTTTATACATACGCTACTCCAATATGCAAATAGAAACTTTAACTTTACCGGGTATCAGCTTAATTAAGCCACAGAGATTTTCTGATCAAAGGGGTTTTTTTTCAGAAATATTTCATAAGCAACGCTATATCGAGAAAGGAATTAACTGTGAATTTGTTCAAGACAATCACTCTTTCTCTCAACGTGGAACTTTGAGAGGGATGCACTTTCAGAGAACGCCTGGTCAAGCAAAACTGATTTGGGTAGTACAAGGGGTTATTTTTGATGTAGTAGTAGATATTTGTCCAACGCGTTCTACCTTTGGCAAATGGCTAGGGGTTTATTTGGACGCGGAAAAAGGGGATCAGCTATTTATTCCTACAGGATATGCGCATGGATTTTGTGTGATCAGTGAAACCGCTCATGTTTGTTATAAAGTGGATAATTTTTTTGATCCATTAGAAGAAAAAGGATTTCGCTATGATGATCCTGATGTAGGAATTAAATGGCCTCTTTCTTCGTTTATCCTTTCTGAAAAAGATCGCAATCATCCATTTTTACGGCAAATAATATGAAGATTTGGATTCTAGGTGGCAAAGGGATGTTGGCTAGTGTATGTGCGAAAATGTGCATACAAAGAAATTTGCAGTTTATTGCTGATGATAGATCTTTAGCTGACATCACAGATTATAATCAGTTACTACAAAGAGCTAGATTGATACAACCAACACATGTGATTAATTGCGCCGCTTATACCAATGTAGATCAAGCAGAAAAAAATGCAGAGCTAGCTTTTTTGGTAAATGCAACAGGGACCTCTTTTGTGGCAAAAGTAGCAAAGCTAATGGACGCACACTTAATGCACATTTCAACCGATTATGTATTTTCAGGAAATCAGCAAATTCCCTACTGCGAAGAAGATACGCCTTGTCCTATAAATGTGTATGGTGCGAGTAAATTAGAAGGAGAAAATCTAGTGCTAGATATTCATCCTAATGCATGTGTTCTTCGTACTTCTTGGGTTTTTGGCACCGGAGGAAAAAATTTCATTAGCTCTTTAATGCCTCTATTGCAAAATCAAGAAGAGGTTCATGTAATTCAAGATCAATGGGGATGTCTTACCTATTGTTATGATTTAGCCTCTATTATTTTGGATCTTATACAAGAAAGGGGGGTTTATCATTTTGTAAATCAAGGCATTTGTTCTCGTTTTGATATTGCAAAAGAGCTCTTTGAGAAGCTGCAAGATCAGATCTTTTGTAAGAGAATTATTCCTATTTCATCTGCTCATTATGCGACTATAGCAAAACGTCCAAGGTTTAATGCATTGGGAACAGAGAAGATTTCTAAAAAGTTAAATAAATCCCCCAGACATTGGAAAGAGGCATTAGGAGAATTTTTTATAGATGCGATCACGGTTTAGATCTTTGTTAGTTACCGGTGGAGCTGGCTTTATTGGCTCTTGTTTTATTCGTTATGGATTAAGCAAGGTTGATGGAATTGAAAGAATTATAAATCTTGATGCGCTGACCTATGCCGGCAATATGCATAATCTAGAGTCCGTTCAAAATGATACACGTCATGTGTTTGTGCAAGCAGATATTTGTGATCAAAGAGCAGTAGCAAAACTTTTAAAAGAACATCAGATTGAAGCAATTGTGCATTTTGCTGCAGAAAGCCATGTTGATAAAAGCATTTTAGGGCCAAGAGAGTTTTTAGAAACCAATGTAGGGGGAACTCTTGCCCTGCTAGATCTTGTGCGCTTATCTCCTCAGATTCACTTTCATCATGTATCTACCGATGAAGTATATGGATCTTTAACCCACCAAGAGAGCTCTTTTAAGGAGACATCTCTTTATAAGCCCAACTCTCCTTATGCAGCTTCCAAAGCAGCAGCAGATCACTTTGTGCGCGCATATGCCAATACGTATAAACTCTCAACCACCATTTCTCATTGTTCCAATAATTACGGACCCTATCAACACCCAGAGAAGTTTATTCCAAGGATGATTGCAGGTTGTTTGTATAAATCCTTTCTACCTATATATGGAGAAGGAATGAACATTCGCGATTGGTTATTTGTTGAGGATCACGTTAAGGCTATTTGGACAATTTTAGAGCAAGGAATTAAAGGGGAATCTTATGCTATAGGTGGAGGATATGAGAAAACAAATATCGATGTACTTCATTGTATCATCGATGCTTTTTCTACCTTAAAAAACGAAGACCCTAACCAGTTAAGATTTCTCATTAAAAAAGTAGCTGATAGACCAGGGCATGATTTGCGTTATTCTATTGATGCTACTAAGATTAAAAAAAATCTTGGTTGGATGCCTATATATGGTTTTGAGGCTTCTTTAAGAGAGACCATCCAATGGTATCTAGAGTATCCAAAGAGGTTGGAATGCTAAAAATTATTTGTGTAATACCTGCTAGATTATATTCTACGCGATTTCCTAAGAAAATTCTTGCCTTACTACATAAAAAACCTCTGATCCAATGGGTATGGGAAAAAGCGTGTTCTATCTCTTGCTTTGATCAAGTGGTGGTTGCTGTAGATGCGGAAGAGACAAGAGACGTTGTCCAATCCTTTGGCGCTCATTGTATCATGACATCTCAAGAGTGCCCAACAGGAACAGACCGATTAGTCGAAGTTATGCAAAAAGGTTCTATGCAAGCAGATATATGGGTCAATTGGCAAGCGGATGAACCATTTATCAATGAGCAAATGATCAAAGATCTTTTGCAAGCGCCCTTTAATAGCGATATATGGACTCTAAAGAAAAAAATTGTAGATCCTTCCGATATTTTATCGCCCCATATTACCAAAGTGATCTGTAATCATGAAGGACATGCGCTTTATTTTTCTCGTAATGCGATCCCTTATTATCGAGATCAAAATCCATTGCAATTGTATTATCAACATATTGGGCTTTATGCTTTTTCTCAAAAAGCTTTAGAGAAGATCTCTCAATTAGGTTCTTGTGGAATTGAAGAAGCAGAGAAATTAGAACAGTTGCGCTTTTTGTTTCATAATCTACGCATTCGTGTAAATGAAACCCTAGAAAGCTCTTTAGGGATCGATCTTCCCGAACATCTTACTAAAGCAGAAAAATATTTAGAGTTGCTGCCTTCTTGACATGTTTTTTGGTATTGAGTAGCTTTCGAGAAATGAGAATCTTTTTATTGCTCCTTTTTTTGATCACTGATTTAAGAGCCAGCCCTCCATGGGGGACTAATAGACATGCCTTGCTTGTTGAACATGCTCAAAAACTAGAGAAAGATCTTAAAGAGTATCCCTCTTTCCCTTTCCCTGTACCAACAGAAGAAGTGTTTAAGCTTTTTCCTAATCAACGTATTCCCATTTTTGCATATGGAAGTTTATTGTATCCTAAATCTGCTCTCAAAACAATTCCCCAAACAACTGTTGACACATATCGTTTGGTAGTGGCTTACGGATTTCAACGCGCATTTAACTATAAGGCAACTTTCTCAAAAAAAATCTCGAGTGAAAATGATATAGCGATGTTAAATTTATTCCAAACCAAATCTTCTGACATAGTAAATGGAATATTAATGTGGGTGACACATGATGATTTAACGAAACTTATTCAAAGAGAAAAAGGGTATCACCTAAGACCGGTTATCTTAAGCGATTGGAAGCAAGGGTTAAATCCTGAAATTTCTCTACCTAATTTTTGGCTCGCTTATGTTTTTATTGCACCTACTGATTCTTCTTATTCTCATCCCAAAATTAACCCTTACCCCCCTTATGCAAATGCAGCTTTATTAGGAGCGGAAAGGTATGGGGACATATTTTTCACATTCTGGCTAGAAACTACCTTTTTAGCTGATCTAATCACCCCTTTTTCTGCTTGGATAGAAAATCCACAGATCGATTGCAGTCAGGAAATGTTTTGTAAGTAATTCAAAAAAATCTTTTTAAAAATCATAAGTTTAAATTATGATTTTCATCTTTGCTAAAGATGCTAAATTGTTTGGCTAATTTTTCCAATTCGAGATTTGATATAAAAAAGGGTAAGAAATGTCTATTAATTTGAGCATGAATGGTACAAATAGCACTTCTAATCAAAGTAGTAGCTTATGTATATGTGTTTCAAATGGTATGTTAAGGACATTTGATAGTATTCGTGCAATCCCTGCTAATTTGATAAACGCCTGGAAGAAGGGAACAATTGCTCAAAGATGCATGGTAACAGCTGGTATTATTTATTCCACGGCTGCTACAGTCTATATCATATATCTTGAATCTAGGAATAATATGGATACACCCATTGATTGCTTTTTTGAGATCAAAAATAACTCTTCGCTTTTAGACCAAGTCTTATTGGAAGATCCAGGGGAGTTATCAAAAAATTATAGTTCTCCATTGATGGCTGCCATTCTAAAAAGATGCGAAGATAGATTCCATGAATCAGGAGCACATGAATCGAGTACGAACGGTGTGATTGGCATGCATGTTTGCTATCCCCTAATAGATAGGATATGTAATGCAAGCGCATCTATGCTAAAAATAATGTCCAAGCTAGAGAGAAGACCAGAGGAATTGCAAGAAAACATAGAACATATAAGGCGCAATTTTTTTTGTGAAAAATCTTTAAGGTTCTTATAAGATTTTTTATATAAATAATCTAACTCTAATTCGAAAAGGGGAATTTATGAGGGCAGTAAGAACAGAAAATGTAGATTACTCTGAGATTCTTAATTCAGAGAATAATTCCCATCCAACCAACAATTGGTGCACAAGAGGCGTATTAAGAGCTATTCATAGTATCACTCAAATTCCTTCTCATTTGATTAACGCCTGGAAGGATAGTACAACTCCTCAAAAAGCATTTGGAGCAACTGCTACTATTTATTGTATAGTCGCTACAGTCTATATTATATATCTTCAAATTCAAGAGAATACAGATTGCGATTGTCTGGAAGAACTCAAAAAGAATACCTCTTTGCTAGATCAATTTTTTGAACAAAAGAATCATGAACATAATGGTTCTTTGCAGGAGCTTTTTGTTTCTGTTGATCAATTGCTCACGCAGAAAAATCTGTGTGAGAAAGATTTTTATGAATCAGGTGCACATGAATCAAGCTCAAGCGGAACGGTTAGTATGCATGTTTGTTACGATCTAATGAATAGGGTCTGTAATTTTATAGATACAAGCGAAGAAATGTTAACAATCACTGCCGAATTTTTACAAAAAATACCAGGGAAATTTCGCAATAATGTAACAGATATCATAAAAAGAATGGATGATGACTTGTATTATATCCATTCTGAATTTGATTGTGATGTAAACTGATCTTCTTACATAGCTTGCAAAACTTCACCGATTAAATGACGATATGCATCGTAGATAGGAGTGAAAAGATCCTGACTATTTTTTAAAAATTTTTCCATGGCTTTTGATTGATAAAAATTGATAAGGAGTTTTATTTCTTTATGAGAAAATATTGTATCAAAGCTGCAAGCAAATTTTTCTATAAAAGAATCTTGTAAAATTTTTTCTCTAACAATAGAGCTTACTTCTTCAATGCTTGCATTTTTTCCAGAAAAGCTAATAGCTTGAATGATAGACATAGGCAGCATCAGTTTTAGCTGTTCGGGTTGCATAGTTGTAAGCCGGATCAGTGTTAAAATGTCTTTTGTTTTTTTATTTTTTTGATTAGATGTATGAGTCATGTGTTTCTTATGTTTTAATAGAAAATTTAAGTAATAGAAGCTGTAATTTAAGGGCACCATGGAGCTGCAAAAATAGGTAAACATGAGTAAAGACATGCTTGAAGAGCTGGTACTGAGCCAATTCCACCAGTTGCAGAGGTAGCTAAAAGTTCGCATCCCAGTATGCAACCAGCATAAGTAATAGGTCCTCCTTCTACAGAGCTTATACTTGTTAATCCAACTAAAGTGATAATGGGAATAGCGAATTTATTGAGATTTCTTGCTACGTTTTTTACAGCATTTGGGATTTGGAATTGCTCTGCTGAGGGAACAATAGAGCGTGGTATTAATCCGGATATATGCATATGATCTCCTTAAAAGTTGTTTAAATGAAAAAAGAAAATTTTATAAAAGCATTCTTTTTTCATCAATAAAATTTATTTTAATTTAAGCGGTTTTTTCTTGATCGATGACATAAGGACAATTCTTTAGATAAATGTAAAACATGGCTAACATAGATTTATTGCTCCAATTTTGTTTGAAAAATAGAATAAAATTATTTGAATTTTAATCTGATTTTATACGCGTATGTTATTGCGTATTAAATAGGTGTGTTTCCGTTTTTAATAAAGTTAAATATCTACGAATAGAAATTTTAAGGCTTTTGATTGAGAAAATCTATAGCATTCAGATAGTATAGAAGGAATTTTATAGGAAATATATGTCAACCCAGCAACTTATAGAAGAGCGCTCAGAATATAAATTTGGTTTTACGACCTCGATTGAAACAGAAAGCTTTCCAAAAGGGCTATCAGAGGATACGGTTCGTGCTATCTCAGCAAAAAAAGAAGAACCTGCTTTTTTACTAGAGTTTCGTTTGCAAGCATTTGCCAAATGGAAGCAAATGAAAGAACCAAAATGGGGAAATATCCGTTATACACCGATTGACTATCAAGATATTTCTTACTATTCTGCTCCTAAAAAAAAGCAGTCTTTAAATAGTTTGGATGAAGTAGATCCTGAAATTTTAAAAACATTTGCAAAGTTAGGCATTCCCTTAGATGAGCAGAAAAGGCTAGCTAATGTGGCTGTAGATGTTGTTTTTGACTCTGTTTCCTTGGGGACTACTTTTCATAAAGCTTTAGCAGAATCGGGTGTAGTCTTATGTTCGATTTCAGAAGCGATAAAACTTTATCCAGAATTGATAGAAAAGTATCTGGGAAGTGTTGTTCCAATTGGAGATAACTTTTTTGCAGCGCTTAACTCAGCTGTATTTTCAGATGGCTCTTTTGTCTATGTTCCTAAAGGGGTACGATCTCCTATTGAACTATCTACCTATTTTCGGATAAATGATCGAGAAAGTGGACAGTTTGAGAGAACATTGATTATTGCTGAAGAAAGCTCTTATGTAAGTTATTTAGAGGGATGCACAGCTCCTGCTTTTAATAAAAATCAATTACATGCAGCAGTCGTTGAGCTAATTGCCATGGATCGTGCGGAAATTAAATATTCTACAGTACAGAATTGGTACTCAGGTGATCCTAAGACAGGACTTGGGGGGATTTATAACTTTGTTACTAAAAGAGGACGATGTCAAGGGGTCAATTCAAAAATTTGTTGGACACAAGTAGAGGCCGGAGCCGCAATTACATGGAAATATCCAAGCTGTATTCTACAAGGAGATAACTCAGTAGGAGAATTTTATTCGGTAGCGCTGACCAATGGCATGATGCAAGCAGATACTGGCACAAAAATGATTCATCTAGGTAAAAATACACGGTCTACAATTATATCTAAGGGGATTTCAGCGGATAAATCTCATAATACGTACCGCGGACTTGTTAAAATTGCCCCTCGTGCAGAAGGAGCACGTAATTATACGCAATGTGATTCGATGTTAATTGGCAATCAATGTTCTGCTAATACCTTCCCTTATATAGAAATAGCTAATGAAACAGCCCAATTAGAGCACGAGGCTTCTACTTCGAAAATGAATGAAGAGCAACTGTTTTACTTAGAAACCAGAGGGATTTCCCGAGAAGATGCAATTAACTTAATCGTTAATGGATTTTGCAAAAAAGTCATTCAGGAATTACCTCTAGAGTTTGCCGTTGAAGCACAAAAATTATTAACTTTAAAATTAGAGAATTCTGTTGGATAGCATGTTGGAAATTAAACAATTACAAGCAACCGTTGCAGGGAAAACCATCTTAAAGGGATTAAATTTACAGATAAATCCTGGAGAGATTCATGCGATTATGGGACCTAATGGTGCTGGAAAGTCTACTTTAGCAAAAATTTTAGCAGGAGATCCCTCTTATGAGATAACTACAGGCGATCTCATTTTTGAAGGGAAGAGTTTATTAGAATTAAGCGCACATGAAAGAGCTCATTTAGGAATATTTCTAGGGTTTCAATATCCTGTAGAGATTACAGGGATTTCTAACTTTCAATTCCTTCATGCAGCTTATAATGCAAAGCGCAAAGCGCAGCTCTTAGAAGCTATATCTGAAGAAGTGTTTCATGAAATTATGCAAGAAAAAATGCAACTTGTAGAGGTGAAAAGCGAATTTAAATCGCGCAGTATTAACGAAGGGTTCTCAGGTGGAGAAAAAAAGAAAAATGAGATTCTGCAGATGGCCGTTTTAGAACCGAAACTTGCTATTCTTGATGAAACCGATTCTGGGTTGGATATTGATGCTATGAAAGTGGTTGCCAAAGGTGTTCAAAGCGCCTTAAAACCAGATTCAAGTTTACTCTTAATAACCCATTATCAACGCTTGCTCGATTATATTAAGCCTCATTTTGTTCATGTTGTTTTGGATGGGGTAATTGTAAAATCAGGCTCAGCTGCACTTGCATTAGAACTGGAGAGAAAAGGGTATGACTGGCTTAACTAAACAAGCGCAGCCTTTGCTTTTACAACATTTAGAAGCACAGTTTGAAAAGCTTAAAACAGCAGATGCTCTCTGCTTTTTACGTCAACTAGCCTGGAAAAAATTTCAAGAGCTAGGAATGCCGAATCGTACTCAAGATGCGTTTAAATATGTTTCTTTACAAGGCTTAGCTACTTTAGCAATTGATCAGGCATGTGATATGCCTGAAATAGATAAGAAATATTTTGAATCAGAGGTCCTTCCAGAAAGCAAACACAGTTATTTCCTATTTGTTAATGGTTGTTTCCATCCGAACTTGAGCGATTTTTCAGCTCTGCCTCATCAAATCAGAGTTTTGTCTTTATCAGAAGCCATGCACTCTCATAAAGCCTTTTTACAAAATCATCTTCAAAAACAAATGCAAACGGAACAGGATCCTTTTTCTGCTTTAAATCTAGCCCTGCACTCTAGTGGTTTATTTGTTTACATTCCTCCAAAAATTGTAGTCAATACACCTATTCAATGTTTGCAAATTGTAACAGGAAAAACTCCTTTTACAGCGCCTCGTATACAAATCGTAGCAGGAGCACATACGCAAACAAAGTGGATCTTTTCTTGTTTAGATCACAAAAGCGATGCCTATTTAAGCTTGCCTTTATTAGATTTTACGTTGGAAGAAGCAGCAGAGGTTCATGCTTATTCTGTAGAATATCACAAAGAAGATCGCTGGCATTTTTCTTCCTTAAGAGCTGCTTTAAAAAAAGGAGCCTCTTTTAATGCGATGCATCTGAGTGCAGGTGGCATGGTTTCTAGAGTAAATGCGCATATTTGTTTGAAGGAAAAAGAGAGTAAAACCCAGTTGAAGGGCCTTCTTAATCTTTGTGGGAAAGCTACTTCACATTGTCATTTAACAGTTGAGCATAAAGCCCCAGACACTAGTTCTCTACAACACTTTAAGGGGATCTTAAATGATTTTAGTCGATCAAGCTTTGAAGGGAAAATTAAAGTAGATTCTGAAGCACAAGGAACACGGGCTTATCAGCTAAATAATAACTTACTCTTAAGCCCTGGAACAATTGCTAATAGTAAACCTAATCTAGAGATTTTTGCAGATGATGTAAAAGCCTCTCATGGTGCTACCGTTTCTCAATTGAATAGAGATCAGCTCTTTTATTTAGAGACAAGAGGCTTGAGTCCTATAGAAGCAGAAAAGATGCTTCTTAGCGCTTATGCTCAAGAAATTATTCGAGAAATCCCTTATCGCTCCTTAATAGAGCAAATTTTGAGAGAAATGTTTTGACCCAAGAATTTAATGTTTGGAAAATACGTCAAGATTTTCCTATGCTACGTCAGTTAATGCATGGGCGTTCTTTTATTTATTTAGATTCAGCAGCTACAGCTCAGAAGCCGCAGATTGTAATTAATGCGATATCCGATTTTTATACAAAACGTTATGCGACGGTGAATCGCTCTGTTTATGATTTTGCCAGCAAAGCAAGCGCTCATTACAACCTTGTTCGTCAAAAGGTTAAACGCTTCTTAAATGCTGCTTTTGTTGAGGAGATACTATTTACAAAAAGCACAACGGAATCCATTAATCTTGTTGCTCACTGTTTGGGTAAACTCTGTTTACAACCAGGTGATGAAGTACTTATCTCTGAAATGGAACATCACTCCAATATTATTCCTTGGTATATGTGCTGCAAGGAAAGAGGAGCTCATCTTAAAGTAATCCCAGTAAGTGAATCGGGTGAATTAATTTTTGAAGAGTTCCAAAAGCTACTTTCCGATAAGACCAAAATTGTAAGTATTGTTCATATGTCAAATGTTTTAGGCACTATTAATCCCATTGCAGAAATTGTTAAAGAAGCTCATGCAAGAGGTGCTAAAGTAGTTGTCGACGGAGCTCAAAGCGCACCTCATATGCTAATTGATGTGCAAAAGTTAGGGGTAGATTTTTATGCTTTTTCAGCACACAAAATGTATGGTCCAACGGGATTAGGGGTGTTATATGGCAAACGTTCTTTATTAGAAATTATGCCTCCTTATCAAGGGGGAGGAGATATGGTTGATGAAGTAACATTTGATAGAATTACCTATCAAGAACCTCCTTTAAAATTTGAAGCAGGAACCCCTATGATTGCAGAGGTTATGGGTTTAGGCGCAGCATTAGATTATATAGAAGCAATGGATCAAAATCTCATTGCCGCATGGGAAAAAGATCTGCTTGAATATGCAACTCAGAGGCTTGTTGAAATTAAAAGGTTAAAAATCATTGGTGTAGCTGAGCAAAAAGGTCCTATTTTAAGCTTTTCTATTGATGGCTTTCATCCTCTTGATTTAGCTACATTACTTGATTTAAGAGGAATTGCGATGAGAACAGGGCATTTGTGTGCCCAGCCTATCTTAAAGCGTTATCATATAAGCTCTTTATCAAGAATCTCTTTAGCTTTTTATAATACTTTTGAAGAAATTGATATTTTTATCCATGCGCTAAAAGAAGCTCTTCTGCTACTAAAGCCTGAAATTTCTTATTAGTTATTTTATCAAAATATATCAATAAATAGTTTCTGTTTTTTTTATGAGTATAGTTACTGATTATCCTTTGGGCATGCAAGCTGTTTTTAATTCTAAGATAGCGGTTCCTTATCTTAAAAATTATAATTATGCTTTCACCGCTTTAGCGCAATCTTGTCAAGTTTACGCAGCAACAAAAGTAGTAGCTAAAACGCTACAGGCCTATAACCATCCAATAGCGACATTCCCTTGGCATGTAAGGTTATTAGCTATAACAACTATTCCTTTTTCTATTTGTTTTGAGATTAGTCGCTGGTCTTCAAGCTATCAACCTCATTTTTGGATAAAAAAAACCATTCATTGGATTTGTGATCATATAGGGCAATTTATGTATGCAACCTGTATTGTATCTTCTGTTGCATTAGCTATAATCGGTAGGCCAGGAATGTTAATTGGCATTGCAGTTACATTTTCTATCGATCAGATCCAAAATTACGATGTTTTTACCTGCCTATTATTGTCATGTAGTAAAAACCGTTAACACACTAGCTTCTATTTTTCTCTCTAAAGGGGCATTTTCTTGCTGGCTATCAGTGACCGAGCTAGCTGGTAATCTGTATTTTTCAAAACCTATACAAAAAAAGCCTTTATATGCAACTACTAGTGCTGTTGTCACTGATAAGACAGTTGCCGATGTCAAAAATAACCCTTCTCATATTTA
The DNA here is from genome assembly GCA_035949155.1 of Candidatus Rhabdochlamydia sp. GTDB lineage: Bacteria > Chlamydiota > Chlamydiia > Chlamydiales > Rhabdochlamydiaceae > Rhabdochlamydia. The sequence continues at coordinate 19,986 of DASZIJ010000070.1, forward strand.
CTTCAAGCCGGAATTAAAAGAAATAAAAGTAGAAGATCTCTTAGCTATTTTTGATGGAATTAAATGGCATGCTACTCAAATGGAAGAACTATTATCGAAAGATACTGATTGGATAAAAAGAGCGGACACTAGTACAGATCCTATTTCTTATGTAAAGAGCTTGCGTATATAGTATTTTGAATTTAAAATTTCCATTAACTACACACTTGTAAAAAAGATTGATCAATAGCTTCTGCAAGGCTTGAATATAAGTTTAAGGCTTCTTTTACTCTTTTCTTAAAATGTGCCCAAAATTTTTCGATAGGA
>DASZIJ010000071.1:0-8654 GCA_035949155.1 Candidatus Rhabdochlamydia sp.
GTAATTGGGATGCTCAAGCGTTTTAAAATCATAGCAGAACGATATAGAAATCGCCGAAAACGCTTTTGTCTAAGATTTAACCTTATAGCAGGAATCTATAACTGGGAACTTTGAAATTAAGGTTATGCAAGAGTTCTAATAAGGTACTTTTATACATCTATTTATTTTGTTTAAACAATGAAGCTTACCCGACCATCCAAGCTTGGAAGATTTACCAACTTCTCTTGTGATTCTCAAAAGTTTCTGATTTCATGGTGTTTAAAAGAGCGTTTGTTTAATGCGCTGGAAGGACTCGAAAAGGAAGAAATCCTTTTCAAATTTCTATAAAAATAAGGAAGCTCTCTCTGAGTCGTTATAGGAGGTTGTGTCAATTACTAAAAGCTTTTGAAACACAACCTTAGGATTATTTTTTGGGAGATTTGGTTTCGACAGGAGAAGGGGCTTTTTTAATGAACTTTTCCACAAAATCAAGAGCGGTTTTAGCTAGGCTTTTAACCATTGGGTCTTGATTTTTACGAATAGATTCCTCTAGGGTTTTTTCTCCTTTTGCTAGTTCTGTTGGATTTAAAGACAAAGTTAGACCAAGCAGGGTTTTAGCCATTTCATTAGAAGGCTCTTTAGCCAAGATTTCTTCAAAAATGGTTGCTGCTTGTTTGAGTTTAAGTTGACAGAGATTAAGATACCCCATCCCTAAACGAGGTAGAGGATTACTAGGGTCGAGTAGCTCTGCTGCTGCAAATAACTTAATAGCTGCGTCTTCATCGCTTTGGTTAATTGCAATAAAGCCGGCTTCTGCCATTAAGATAAAGTGGTCTTTAAATTTTTGAAGAGACATTGTAAAATCCTTTTTGCAAAATGATAGATACCTTTAAGAGGTTTTTTGGTTACGCACCATATTATTAATCGTTGCTTGTACTTGAGAGATCAAGTTAGAAATCGATTCACCAATCTGGGTAACTTGGCTCATGGAAAATTGCAGAAGTAAAAATTTTCCTGGAGTTGCATGTGAGATAGAGCTTGCAACGGCCCGCACTTGATCAATTACAGTACTTTGCAATTTAGCGTATTGCTTGATTAAAGTGCTAAATGTAATAGTCGCCCAATTCGATCCTTGTGGCATTTTTAATCCTTATTTTATTTTTTGTTAGCAATTCTAGTTAATACTCTTTGCAAAGCAGCGTAACCATGCAATAGCTTACCATAGTTTTCAAAGTCTTCACTTTCGGCGCCTTGTCTTAATTTTGATTTGATTTCTTGAATGGCTTCATCTGTTTTCTTGAGTAATTCTTTTGTTTTTCCAGGTTCGCTTTTTAATTCTTTTTCAAGATCAAATTCAAATAGCGGCTTATCTTTTTTTTCCAAACCAAACATAATTTTAGCTCCTCATTGATACACGAATGAAAAATACTTATAGTCTTATTGCAGATTGTAATTAATTCTAAATTTTACGCCATCTTTTTCAAGCAATACCATATTAGATAAGATTTCTGTAATCTTCATTCCGTCTATCACATCCTCAATAGTGAGGATTTTTCCATTAATTACAACAAACATGTTTTGATCATCTTTTTTAGAATAACCAGTGATTTGGTATTTTGAAGATAGGTCAATCCTCGAAGTATCCGCTTTCGTATAAATCACAAAGTTTTTAATCAGACGAATTCCTGGCACTGTATAGAACCGATCAATAATTGCATTAAAAGTATGAGCCCTCTTTTGATCTACTCTACCTGCTAATACAAGTTCTCCATTGCTGAGCTGATAGGTAACCGAACTAAATCCTTTTTCCATCAAAAGGCTTTCAACTTGCATTTGTAGGTTGGTTTCTACAATAACTTGATTTTCCAAACGATCTAAATAAGGAAAATTGAGATTCAAATAGTCCGATAGAGCTTGTGCCTGTTCTAATGTCTGTACATAACCTCGCAGCACAAATTTTCCAGGAGCAATAGAAGAGAGAGAAACTCCAATCCAGTTAGGGTTGGTTAATAAAAGAGCATTTGTATTTTCCCAGATTAATTCGTCAACAATTACATTATCTTCAATGCTATGTACAAAGGGCAGATTTTCAATCTTATATAGGAGCTCTTGCTTTTCTACAGAACTTATTACATGCCCTAATAAAAATAGTTTTCCATTAGGAGGGTTAAAGGAGAATTGTACAGAGGGAAAAGCACTGAGGTTTTCTTGTAGGATTTTATGCTCTTCTTTTTGAGAAATAACCTCAATCTTATGGGTTTTAAAAAGTGTGATCATACTGGTAATACCAGCTAAGACAAGTATACCGAAAACAGATGCTACGATTAAATGTTTTTTAGGAATAATCATTTCTCGCCAATCGGATACAGGGCTCTCCTCCTGCTTTAGTTCTTCTGTCTTTATACTTGTTGCAAGCGGAAGAGGAGAAAAAATGGTTTCTTGGATTTGTTCTCGATCAATCAGCAAAAAGGAAGTGGTTCCTAGTGAAATGAGATCCTCTGAAGAGAGAAGATGTTTACTAGTAATGGCTATCCCATTAACCAATATGCCATTACGACTGCTTAAATCCTCAATAAATACTTGATTGTTATCATCAATGCTAATGCGAGCATGCTGTCTAGAAACACTTAAATCTTGAAAAGCAATATCACATAAGTTGGGATCTTTTCCTAAGACATAAGAAGATCCCTTCTGCATAGAGAATTCGGCACCTGCATTAGGTCCATTTGTCACTTTAATAATAAAACGACCCAATGATCCAGATCCTATTCTTACATTTATTAGATCGGTATCATCTTTTACATCTTCTATTTCTAAATTCGGATAGGAGTGAGAAAATCTAAAGACACTACTGCCAATCTTAATTAAATCTCCTTCCTGTAATAAAACAGGCTCTATCAGAATCTGTCCATTATATAGTGCAGGATTAGTTGTACTGATATTTTCTAATACATAACCCTCTTCTGTATGTCTACAAATCACGTGTCTGCGTGAGACAAGAGGATCCTCTAAAACAATAGAAGCTACTTCAGGATCTCTTCCTAAGACCCATTCTTCTTCTTCTTCAAATCGTGCAACAAACCCTGTGAGAGGGCCCTCTTCTCCAATTAAATATCCAGCCATGTTATTTTATCTTTATCGAACTTATGTTTTTTTTATTGATAACAAGAGAGCTCTTTTTTCCAAAAATCGAGATAATTTGTGAAGTCCTCTAGAGCATCCTTAAATACTTTGTACTTCATGTCATACGGTAAAACCAGACACAGTGTCAAGAACTTCTCATCTCTATCTAAGCCAATGACAGAGCCCCCGGTCCCTTGTCCTAATAAATTCGCCTTCATGAGGTATATAAAAACCTCTTCTCGTTTATTTAAAGGACATTCTCCGATCGTAGCAAAGAAAGTACACCCAGGATCTAATTCTCGAAAAGTAATAATTAGTTCTTTGTGCAATTTTAATATATATAGCTTATTTTCTTTAGACAAGGCATCTTCCAAAGCAAGGTTTTCAACCAATTGTGTAAGACATTCTTCTAACATGCAAATCTCCGTTCTATATAACGTTTAAACCGCTCTATAGATAAAAGTAAATCGTTTTTTTTTAAGGGAAAGAAAGAGTCTTATTTGTATTAATAAATGAATTAATCAATAATGAAATTATAGTATAATTAAATTGAGTAAAGAGGCCCCTATGAGCTTAAAAGAAGAGTGTCAACAGCTTAGTGACTTATTTCACCGCGCTGCAGAAGGGCAATCCATAGACCTGCAGCAAGTATTTGCTCAATCTCTACAGTTTTTTGAGAGACTAAAGGTGGAGCTAAAAGAGGAAGATCCGCAAAGAAGACAAGAAGCTATGGCCATGTTAATGGAAATTTACCAGCATATGATCAAAGATACCAAACTTATTTGTGAAACTTCAGGAATGACAGAGCAGCAGCTTGTCTCTTTTGCAGAAAACCCTACAAATTTCTCACCTGAACAATGGGCTTCTATTCAAAAGTCTAGAGAAAAAATCTTTCATGCCGGCCAGGATCTAGCCAAAGCCTTAGAGCAGCTTTCCGCCCCTCAAATAGAGAAGAAGCCGCATGATCCTACTAAAAAGACCAAAAAATCCGATTGGTTACGAAGTTAAGATATTCATTTTCATCTACTTATATAAGTAGCTTTCTCTTAAGATCTTATATCTTTCAGATCCTTTTTCTTAAGTGTTATTTTTTAATGAAAATAAAAATTATGATCTAACTCATTGATTGTCAGTATTTAAATCAAATCTTATTAGTTTTTTAATAATTGCTTAACGTTTTTATGATTAAATAGATATTGGATAGATAGATAGTTTATAAAAGTATAATAAGAGGAAACCATGACAAATATATTACTTAACCAAGAATTACTACAGGGTATTATCCAGCAGAATAATGCTCCTAAAAAGTCTCAAGACGATCCCACCGAGTCTTTGGCAGATCGTATTAAAAATATGATTGCAGATGGGGCTACGCTTGAATTGATTGTTTTAGCGATTATGACTAATGACTCTGGAAATGGAGCGATGGATGTAGCTTCTTTAAGTATCGCAAAAATTACAGAAGAAACTAATCAGCTTAGTGATGTGCAAGACGACTTGATCGAACTTCAAAGGATTCTTAGTAAAATTGAAGCTGAACTTGGTTCTAAAAAAGATATTTCCCCAGATGACTGGAAAAAGTTTGATAAGTCCTTATTGAAACAGCTGAAGGATACCTATGAAAAGCTTTGTAAAGACCAAAAGACATTGGCAGGAAGCTCGGATCCTAAATTAAAAGCAGTTGCTGATATGGTAGGTAACTGGCTTAAAGACTTAAATTCTTCTATTCCTACGCCATCTGGAGATACAGGGAAATTGGACCCTTTTGATCAATTGCTGAAAAACTGGGATGGAAATACAGACTTCCCTTTAAATGGTAAGAATCTAGCAAATAATCTTTGTGGAGCTATTTTCGCTCTAGCTAAGAACTTCTATGATAAAAACCACCCAGGCTCTGGTGAATCTAATACCGATTACTTAGGGGAATGGACCCAATCCGTACAGGCCTGTCAACAGTTAACTTCTGGTACTTCTCAGCAGGAAACAACTGAGGTGCAAGGGTTTATGCAGATTTTAAACTCATATAATAACATAGGGCAGCAGGGTATACAAGCTTCTTCTCAAGGAAAAGAGGCTATCATACGAAACCAAAAAGCCGGATAATCATTAGAGCTCTTACGTTAAACTGGCGTTCATTTAGCACGCGTTCACTAGATTGATGCTTATTATTCCTTTTATCTTCCTTTGATAATGGCTTCTTTTTTGTTTTTTTCTTAGGCGTACTTGTATACGAATGGATCTTTTGCAGGCCTTGATATCCTGTATCTGTAATTACTTTGGTATTTGGATGAATTTTTGCTCTAGATTCTTTAAATAAACGGAAGTCATGGCGTTTATTGCAAATGATCTTCTGGCTCTTTTTGTCCACTAGCACCTGGCTTTTTAACGTGTGCTTTTTCTTTTTTCCTGAATAAAAATGTCTTTGGTTTTTTTTGGCCATTCAACAGGCGTCAATTAAAACAACTTCATAGGACATATCGCTTTTTAATAGGGCTTTACGGCCAGGAAGCGCAAAGTCAGGATGCTTAATTAGCACATCTTCTATCCCAGCGGATATTCCGATAACAAGCGCTTTCTGAAACCTGATAGGACGCTGCAACGTGAAAATAGGTTCTGTATTCCCTTATGTATTCAAGGGCCATAAGAAGCTGATCTTCTATCGATAATTTATGAGGTCTTCCTCCAAGCAATTTTTTAGAGAATTCCGCTTCTTTTAAAATACATACCATCTTTTCAAATATGGGTCGCTTCTCTCCTGTTAACCGACGAAATTCTTCGTCTTTAAACTCCTTCAAACAATCGTATCTCATGACTAAGGTCTGTTAAAATTTTAATCATTTTACTGATTGCCTATTGGTTATGCAAGAGATCTATTGTTGGAAAACTCAGCTACTTGTAAAAGATTAGGGTCTCCTGAAGTATTCACAAACTTATATCCAAACACGGAAGGCTGTGTTATGGAGGTATTATTTTGCAGAAAAAGAGTTAAGGGAGATGTACCTGTAGCGATCGTTTTGTCAAAACTCCAGACTCCTGTTAAGTTAATCGTAAATTCAATCCTAGAGCAATCACTAAAGAAACAAGGGTATGCCATTTAGGATTACCTTTCTCTGAAAGAGTTTTATAAAGGCTTTCTCTTCCAATGCCAGCTTTTTTGGCAAGGCTTCCAACTCCACCTTGAGCCTCAGCAACATTGCGAATAGCAAGAAGGAAAAGGTGTTGAGACTCTTCATCACCTTTAAGACTTTCTTCTAAGGCAGCATTGAGATAGGCAACGGCTTCATCATGATCCTTTAGCTTTTCTAAAAGCCATTCTTGATAATTTTTACTTTTTGCCATGTTTTTTCTTCCTCAATTGATACTCTTTTAAATACTCCTTAGCTTTATTAATATCCTTGGTTTGAGAACTTTTATCTCCACCACAAAGCAAGAGCACGATCCTATTGTCTATTTTCGAGTAATAGACTCTAATTCCTGGTCCGTAATGAATCCTTAACTCTGCAATTCCATCACCGAGAGCTTTACAATCGCCAAAGTTCCCTACTTTTAAGCGGTCCAAGCCTTGTGAGGATTTTGGCGCGAGTGTGCAATTCCCTTAGGCTTTTAAACCAATCGTCAAAGGGGCAATGACCAGAAGCTGTTTCGTAAAGCTCGATCTCCATAACTTCATTGTATCCTGTAAGATACAATATTTGCAAGGGGTTTATAACCAGCTAAATTTGAAGATGCTAAAAAATTATCTTTAAAGCCCGACCAATTAAAAGTTCTGAATGCATTTCCCCACCTCCAATACGACAGGGCCGCAAGCATGCGGCCCTTTTTCTTTTCCTAAAATCTCATTCTCTAGCTATAATAAGCCATCCATGCTTTTGATAAACCACGTATATTTATAAGGAGGACACGATGAAATCCAGCATATTAATGCTTCTTTTCTTTTTTGCTTTCTCTTCTCTCAATGCCCAAGAAACGCAAGGCTTTCTGTCCCTTGAAGAAATCGCTGTTTTTTATCAACAAGGGTATTTATTGAAACGTCAATGCTTAAGCCCATCAGAAATGCACGATTTAAATGTTAATATCACGGCTGCTATCGACCTCTCTGTCAAAGCGATCGAAAATTCCCAAGAATTAATTTTTTCAGACGACGATCAGATGATTTATATCGATGGCTCTCGAATCGTGTGTAAAAAGCACCAAGATGGCCCTATCTCAATTGCACGGATTAATGGCTGTGGTGGCATGCAACCTGCACTGCTGACAACATTGCGTTCCGAAAAAATGGTTCACACCTTTTTTGAGCTATTGGGAACAACTGATTTAGAGCATTTGATCTCTCAAATCCATCCAAAACTTCCTGGGGATGGCATCGCGTATCCAAGGCATCGAGATATTCAATTTCGTAAATCCTTCGATCCCGATTGGCAAGATATTTTAGGAAATGGAAGTTATGCAATTTGTATTATTCCCGTTGATCCTATGAGCCCAGAGAATGGAGGATTGTGGATTGATAAAAATAACTACCCAGAATCGCAAGGAGCTGAAGAAGATCGGATATGGATCTACACCGAACCTGGAGACCTTCTCTTCATGCATCCTTATCTCTATCACGGCAGCGGCGTTAACTCTTCTCCAACAGTTAGCAGAAAAATGCTTCTAACGGGTTTTTGCGCGTTTGGAGCCAATCATAAGGCGTACCCAGGAGCATACGTGAATACCCGTTTAAAACTCACTGAAATGGGCGTTATAGAAATAACCAACAGTCCTTGGAGCAAAGACGCTATTATCGGATCAGGTAAAGGGCATTAAAAACAGCGCAAATTTTTGCCCGACAAGTTCTGAATGTGTCTCTTCACCTCCAAAACGGCAGGACCAAGAATTTTAACTCGGTCCTTTTTTATTTCTCAAGTGGTTAGCGATTAGAAAATCTCATTTTCCACCATTCGTCTGCTTTTCTGCACTTTAGCTCTTGGGCAATAGATTGAGCCTCTAGGATAATAAGCCTTTTGCGTTGCGATTAAAAAATCAATGTAATCTTCTTCTTTGCACTTAGGTGGATTCATGCCAAATAAATTAAAGTTTTTTTAGAATTTATTCAACTGCGTAACTTCTATCAAGATAGAACGAGATAATCACCCTGATTATCTCGTTTTTTGTTTAAATAGCTTTGTAACCACCTGGACTTGAAGGAGTTATGGGTGTCTTTCCTCCTAAACTAACTGCAGGTGCCGGTCTGAAATCCTTCCCCCGTATAAGTTAAGCGTGTTTGGCCTACTACTATATAGATGATAAGAACTGCTCCTTCTTCGAGATAGCCCCTCCATTTCTTCAGGAAAGCGCTTTTTAGGAGGGTCTAAATCATCTTTTATATTTGCACCAAGAAAAAGTAAAACACCAGGTATTTCATACAATTAATAAAGATGAACGTATCTTGAATTAAATTTACTATTTTAATAATGCTCGTCGACTTAAGAAATTCATCCAATATCCCAGTAGTCCAAACATTAATAGCCCCTTCCAATATATCATCTTTCTTTCCCAGCGTACTGTAAGACGAC
>DASZIJ010000072.1:0-35219 GCA_035949155.1 Candidatus Rhabdochlamydia sp.
GGCGGGCTTTTAGGATATCTTTTTCATTTTGTGTTAAAAAGTGTTTTGTAGGTTGCATATGAGTAGGGATCTTAGCAGAATCTATAAGAAAGTTTCAAGGAATTGGTCATCTGTAAGGTCTTTTTTCTAATGCAATTGAGTATATACCAGTGAAAAACCTGAATTTTGACACTAGGGAATCTCACGTATCTATTACTAAACAAATAAGAAATAATCAATATTCCAAAATATTTCAAACCTTATATGTAGCTGGAGAAAAGGCTTGTCCACCATTTAAGCAAAGAAATAAATTTTTAGATCATTTGAAGTTCAATCTAGAAAAGATGTTATCTGGAAGTGTATAGATTAAAGGAGGAGTTTCACTCCTCCTTTACTATTTATTCAAGCACCTTCTGCAGGGACTCGTTTATCAGCTATGGTCAAACACTCTTCTTGAGGAGTGAGTAAGAGTTTATCCTCGTCTGCTGAAATGGACCAATGTCCACCTTTACCTGGATTGAGCAGAAGTTGTTCTGCTAGAGGGTCCTCTAGGTATTGCTCAATGATGCGACGTAGAGGTCTAGCTCCCATTGCGGGATCAAAGCCTTTGCTTACCAAAAAGTCTTTTGCTTTTTCATCGAGGGTGAAAGATATCTGCTTTCTAGCTAGGCGCTCTAACACTTTTTTCACCTCTAATTCAATGACATTAAAGAGATGAGCTCTATCTAAAGGTTTAAAGATGATCATTCCGTCTAGACGGTTGATAAACTCTGGTTTAAATCCTTTAGCAACTGAGCGTCTAATCGTCTCTTCCATAGATTTAAAGTCAGGGGTGCCTTCTCCTGCTGCAAAGCCTACTTCAGAAGATCTGCGAATAAGATCTGCCCCTAAGTTGGAGGTCATAATGATAATAGTGTTGCGGAAGTCAATTCGGCGACCAAATGAATCGGTTAAGCGCCCTTCTTCTAATATTTGTAAGAGCATATTCAATACATCAGGATGTGCTTTTTCAACCTCGTCGAATAACACTACGCAATAAGGCCTTTGTCTTACTTGCTCTGTCAACTGACCGCCTTCTTCGTGACCTACATAGCCAGGAGGAGAACCAGTCATACGACTGATAGCAAATTTTTCCATGTATTCAGACATATCGACCTGAATCAGAGCGTCTTCACCACCAAACATGTTAATAGCGAGTTGCTTTGCTAATAGCGTTTTCCCAACCCCTGTAGGTCCCAAGAATAGAAAAGCGCCAATAGGTCTATTAGGATCTTTAATATCGGCTCTACTGCGGCGAATAGCCCTACAAACAACGCTTACTGCATCATCTTGACCAATGATATTTTTCTTCAAGATTTCTTCCATTTTAAGCACTTTTGTAGTTTCTCCTTCTGTTAACCTTGTCAGAGGGATTTTTGTTTGCTTAGCTACGATCTCTGCAACTTCTTCTTCATCAACTATTACTTGGTGTTCTTCTTTGTTATTTTTCCATCTTTCACTAATCTGTTTTAGCTGTTCTCGCAAGCTCTGTTCATTATCGCGTAATTTTGCAGCTTCTTCATACTCTTGTTTTTCCAAGGCAGTCTCTTTAGCTACAAGGACTTTTTCGATTTCTGTTTCATATTTTGTAATCTCTTGAGACTGGGGCATAGTCGCAATCCTAGCTTTAGCTCCAGCTTCATCGATTAAGTCGATGGCTTTATCTGGCAGGAATCTTCCTGTAATATAGCGATCTGATAAATAGACAGCGGCTTTAATCGAAGAATCTGTATAAATGCACTTGTGATGCTCTTCATATTTGGCTTTTAAGCCCATTAAAATAGCAACAGCCTCTTCTACAGAGGGAGGTGTAACGAGAATTTTCTGAAAACGTCTTTCTAAAGCAGCATCTTTTTCAATGTGTTTGCGGTATTCATCAATAGTAGTTGCACCAATACATTGGATTTCACCGCGGGAGAGTGCTGGTTTTAAAATATTGGACGCATCAATGGCTCCTTCAGCAGCTCCTGCTCCAACAATCGTATGTAGCTCATCGATGAAAAGAAGAACATTTCCGTTCTTTTTAATCTCATCCATAACCGCTTTGATACGCTCTTCAAACTGACCACGGTATTTAGTTCCAGCAATCATCAAAGTAAGATCTAGTGAAATCAGGCGTTTTTTAATCAAATGGTCGGGTACTTCACCTTTAACAATGGCTTGAGCTAGCCCTTCGACTATTGCGGTTTTTCCTACTCCCGCTTCTCCGATTAAGACAGGATTGTTTTTGCGTCTTCTGCAGAGAATTAAAATCAGACGCTCTACCTCTTCTTTTCTACCGATTACTGGGTCGAGCTTCCCTTCGCGACAAGCTTCGGTTAGATCATGACCATAGGCTTTTAGTGCTGGCATTTTTTCTGAGGCCATTCCTTTTTCCGGGCCTTTACTTGTAGAAGAGTAATTGGGGTTGTTCGAAGAGCTCATACCAGAAGGAGGGAGCTGTAAATTAAAGATTTCTAGTTCTTTAAGGATTTCCCGGTAAATGTCTTTTAAGTTCACATTGAGGTTTTCTAATACTTGTGCAGCAACACCATCGCGCTGGCGTAAAAGGGCTAGTAATAGGTGCTCGGTTCCTACATAATTGTGATTGAGATTAGCTGCTTCCTCATTCGAATATTCAAATACTTTCTTGACTTTTCCTGTTAATGCAGGATCTCCATAAACCTGGATTTCTGGCCCGAATCCAACAAGTCTTTCAACTTCAGCACGTACAGTATCGTAATCTAAATTAAAATTACGAAGCACATTGACCGCAATTCCTTGACCGAGTTTGAGCAAACCAAGTAAGATGTGTTCAGTTCCAAGGTAGTTGTGATTAAGGCGTTGGGCTTCTTTTTTTGCAAGTTTAATGACTTGCTTGGCACGGTTAGTAAATTTATCAAACATATATTACCTTTTTTTATCCCATCCTCTTATAAACCGATAATTCTAGGGGTCTTTTCCTTTTTTTGACAAATTAGACAAAGTTAATCAAGAGATTTCTTCGTGTTTATAAGTTATTTTAAATGAACAATTTTTCTTTTTTAGGTATTCTTGAGCTTTAGAATTTAAAAAAATATAGTGAATCCATGGAAACTGCTGAATGTAAAATTATACACACTGGGCGAAAAAGTGCCGAGGAAAATATGCGCTTTGATGCTCAGCTCTTAGAAAATGCTAAAGATTTTTTACATCCAGTTCTGCATTTCTATGAATGGGGGTCTCCTAGTGCGACCTATGGCTATTTTGCAGACCCTGCCGCTTTGCTTTTTTTAGATAAAATCGGGCCACTTGACTTAGCAAGAAGACCAACAGGGGGAGGGGTAATTTTTCATATTTGGGATTTTGCTTTTAGCGTTTTAGTACCAGCTAGCTCTGCTCTTTATTCAGTAAATACTTTAAATAATTACGCGCTGATTAATGCAGTTGTTTTATCCTCTATTGAATCTTTTTTAGGAAATAACGCCTCCTTTTACCTTACTCCCCAAGATGAGGTTTCTTCAGCTAAGGATTGTAAGCACTTTTGCATGGCAAAGCCAACCCAGTATGATGTCATGTTAAAAAATAAGAAAGTAGCAGGAGCTGCTCAGCGTAAAACAAAAAATGGTTTTCTGCATCAGGGAAGTATTTGTCTACAGCTTCCTGATCGCAACTATCTTACCCAAATCATTCGTTCTAGGGAAGTTATTGAGGCTATGTATGCGCATACATTTCCTCTTCTAGGGGATGAATTTGTTCCAAAATCGCAGATAGAGAGAGTAAAGATCCACCTTCAAACACTTTTAGCCTGCGATTTAAACCGTGTTTGCTTAAAATATTCACAAGCAAATTGTTAAAGAGGCTTACATGAAAGAGCGTACCGCAATCCAACCCGCCCGCCAAGAAAACTACGCAGAGTGGTATCAAGAAGTCATAAAAGCAGCTGATCTAGCAGAGCGCTCCGCTGTTAGAGGTTGTATGGTCATCAAACCCTGGGGCTATGCCATCTGGGAAAATATGCAAAGAGTGCTCGACTCTATGTTAAAAAAAACTGGGCATCAGAATGCCTATTTCCCTCTATTTATTCCTTTAAGTTTCCTGCAAAAAGAAGCAGAGCATGTAGAGGGTTTTGCCAAAGAATGTGCAGTGGTTACCCATCATCGCTTAGAAAAAAATCAAGAGGGGAAATTAGTCCCAGCAGGGGAATTAGAAGAACCTTTAGTTGTGCGTCCTACTTCAGAAACGATCATTGGCGATGCTTTTTCCAAATGGATAACCTCTTATCGAGACCTTCCTCTTTTGATTAATCAATGGGCAAATGTAGTTCGTTGGGAAATGAGAACAAGGATGTTTTTACGCACAACAGAATTTCTATGGCAAGAAGGACATACCGCTCATGCTACAGAACAAGAAGCTCGAGAAGAAACAAAGCTCATGCTCGATGTGTATACGCAGTTTGCATATGACTTTTTGGCTATTCCCGTCATTAAAGGAGAAAAAACCGCCTCTGAGAGATTCCCAGGGGCTGTTTCCACCTATTGTATTGAAGCCATGATGCAAGATCGCAAAGCCCTGCAAGCGGGAACCTCACATTTTCTGGGACAGAACTTTGCCAAAGCCTCCCAGATTCTCTTTCAGGATCCACAAGGAGAGTCGCAATTTGCTTGGACTACTTCTTGGGGAGTAACCACCAGGTTAATTGGAGCTCTTATCATGACACACAGCGATGATGATGGGTTAATCTTACCCCCTAAAATTGCTCCCTCTCACATTGTCCTGCTCCCTGTTATACATAAAGAAGAGAAAAGAGAAGAAGTGCTCGATTATTGTAAAACTTTAGCAGAAGAGCTTCGTTGTTTACCCTATGCAGGTAGGTCTTTAGAAGTCATCATTGATACAAGGGACTTGAGAGGAGGAGAGAAACTCTGGTCTTGGATTAAAAAGGGGATTCCTATTCGGATTGAAGTAGGCCCACGAGATATAGAACAAGACCTCTTGCCTTTATCTCGTAGAGATTGTTCTCATCGAGAAAAAAAGACATTTTCTAAACAAAACCTTCTCTCCTCCATTAGAGATATTCTCGATTCTATTCAAGATACGCTTCTGCAAAAAGCGTTGGACTTTAGAAACACCCACACTCATAAAATAGATACGAAAGAAGACTTCTATGCATTTTTTACTCCCAAAAATCCTAAAAATCCTGAGATCCATGCAGGGTTTGCGCTAACCCATTTCTCAGAAGATCCTGACATAGAAGAAAAAATTAAACAAGATCTAGGGGTTACGATCCGTTGTATTCCATTAGATAAGCAAGAAGAGGGAAAATGTCCCTTTACAGGTAAAAAAAGTACAAGACGGGTGATTTTTGCTAAGTCTTATTAAAAATTTAAACATAAGAACCCTGACCACCAAAGCATGTAATAATTGCCTTATTTCAGTATTTACGGTGCAATTAAAAAAGGAGATTTATGAGACAACACCGTCAAAAAGAGCATACTGTTAGACTCACTATCGATTTTCCGACTGAGCAACATGCTTATCTCAAAATATTGGCAGCAAAAAAAGGAATGAGCATGCGTCAATATGTTATGGAATCTCTCTGTGAAAATATAGAAAAGCAAGAACATATCGACTTGAACGAAAATAAATTCAAAAAAATATCGAGCAAAGTGATTAAAGAAAACGATGCTATTCTTAAAAGGTTGGCTGATAAGTGATTGAATATTTAACCATCAAACAGGTTATTGAACTTCATGATGAAATGCTTAAAAGATACGGTGGCTTACCTGGGATTCGTGACAAAAATCTTCTTTAGCATGGATCAACTTTTGGGGAGCAGGTCATGAGTGGATAAGCTTCTGGCTTTTTCTAATTTTCAAAAAAAGAAGATACTTGTACTCTCTATAAGCGTATGGAGGGAATATGACTACGATTATGGAAGGTTTGAGTACAAAGAAAAGAAGTGGTGCAGCCATTAATGTTTATCTTCTCTTGAAAAGAAATGATAAAATCTTACTTTCTTTGAAAAAAAACACCGGATATTTTGATGAGCATTATGGACTTATCTCTGGTCATGTGGAAGACGGCGAATCCGCAAGCATGGCCATCATCCGTGAAGCTAAAGAAGAAGCGGGTCTCATTATCGGTCATGAGCAGCTCATATTTGCTCATGCCATGCACCGCAAAACCGATCGATTCAACGTAGATGTTTTTTTTGAATGCAAGAATTGGGAAGGAGAACCTAGTAATCTAGAGATGGATAAATGTGCAGGATTACATTTCTTCCCTGTAAAAAATCTTCCTATCAATCTGATGCCCTATATTGGTCAGGCTCTTTACGCTATTACCTATAGAGTTCCTTATGCAGAAGATGGATGGCATCTTTGAAACAGAAAGAGTTTTATTTCATTAGGCATGGTCAAACAGACCACATATGAAAAAAAGAGCATACTGTCGGGCTTACTTTGACCTTCGGAATAGATGGCCTGGGAGCAATCCCTAGAAGCCTCCGCCTTTAGGCAAGGGGGTATTCATAATTTTCCAATATCCTTTTTTCTTAGAACCTGAGCGCTGCAAAACTCCTAAAAATTTAAGTTGTTGAATATTTCTTTTAATAGTACTTGGATCTTTTTCCAATTTTATCGCTATATCTTCATAAGCTGTCCAAGGATCTTGCTTTATAATTTTTAATATTTGAATCTGCAGTTCTGATACCGGGGCATTTATAGGGGCATTTATAGGGGCACTTATAGGGGCATTTGGTTCCCTCAAAGGCATTATTCGCTCGATAAGAGAAGTAAAAAGGCAGCCATCACGATCATCAATAAATTGAATTTTAGACCAGTCTTGTAACGCACGCCTTATTCCAGTTCCAAGCCCTCGATACGGAAGCAATCCTTTAGCAGCAAATGAAGCTAAAATTGGATTGCGTTGAATGGAATTTCCTGTACGGATCTTTTCAATAGTGAGATGATCGGGTAAATTACCAGGATTTATAATTTCCACTCGATTATCAAAAATAAATAATCTTACTGGTGCACTAATAAAGTAATCTCGATGAATAAGAGCATTAACTAAAAGCTCTTCAAAAACAATCTGAGGGATTTCTGGTTCTCCTATTGTATTGACACCTTTCTGTTTTTGAATTTTTCGTAGATTTCTCATGATAAATGCCAAAGCTCCTTGAAAAATAGTAGAGAGCGATCCTTCAAAATCTTCACTGTCCAAATAACTATCGCTTATATCTGTACCAGCAAACGTAACAGACTTAACGATAAATTCAGGCTTATATAGCTGAGGCTTATCACCAAATAGGAGTAAACCCGCTAGATTTAGTCGGTTATTACTTGACAAGTTCATGTTTTCAAGAAGCTTAAGCCTTTCTAAATTTGAATCAGGCAATACTTCATTATAGACATTCTTAATAAAATCCAAAAAATTTTTTGAATTTATAGTTTCAATTCCTGCTCGAGTAGGGATTTCATCTGCATGTAGGAGGTCTGCTTCTTGAAAAAGACGTCTTAATTCTTCTTTAGAGTGGATTCGTCTTTTATCTGCTCCACTTTTTAACCAAATTACTCCTTGATTATCAAAATAAGGCTTATCGATCCCTTTAGGAATTGCTAATATGATGATTGTTCGATCAGAGTTCACAGAAATATTCTCAGTATGAACAGCGATTGGGCTTCTTACATGTTGGCTTGCACTATTACTAATAAGTTGGTTGATTCTATCTACATCTCTACTAGAAAGACCAATCAAATCTCCTTTATTGGATACTCCAATAAAAATGTAACCACCACGAGAATTAGAAAACGCAACCATTTCTGCAGCTAAAGAATCGCCATTACGAATGTCTTCTTTAAATTGATGGCAACTGTCTTCACCCCGAGAAATAATTTTTTTCAGTTCGTTCAAATCCACAGCATTTTCTCACTTCAAGATTTTTCATGGACAAAAGCTAGTTGCTTTGAAATTCTTAAACTTTTTATAGAACATTATTTGTTGTAATTTCTATTCTATCCATTAAATGGTAACAAGCTCAAGAGAGCTAGACAATAAAAAAGATTCGTCTCTTTGATTTTTCTTCTTTTCCCTTTAAAATGGGTTTATCTCTTTTGCTAAAAACTTTTTTTTTGTTTGGGCAATTTTTTTATTTCCTTGTACTATTGCGGTTATCATTTAATAAAGTACTCAAAAGGTCAGGAACGATCCATGTTAGAATTTTTTCGTAAGTATCAGAAAATTTTTTTTATTTTTGTAACCATTATTATTGGGATCTCTTTTTCCGTAGTTGGGATCAATACGCAAATGGTGGAAACCACTCCTGATAAGCAGATTGGCAAGACCGTTAATGGCAGACCCATTTATTCCAAAGAATTATTGGTTTTGAGTCAATTGCTCAATCATTCCATATTTGACACGGATCGCAGTAATTGGCCTCATTTATTAAATGATGGGGTGATTGAAAAAAATTTTTTAGAGACAGGGCTTGCTGTAATGTTAGCTGAACAGTATTTTTCCTATTTGGAGCCGGAGCTTAAGAGAAAGGAACAAATTATCTTTCTATTTAAACCTTATACCCACCCATATGATGCTCAATTAAGCTGTAGGGCTGTTTGGAAAAATTATTCCCCTGAATTATTAGAGCATTTAGAGCAACTGAAAAGAGTGGACGTTCATGGTTTTTCTACATTGTGTCAGTTATATCTCGATCAGGTAGCTTTTCCCAAAGAAGCCATGCAACAGGTATTGCATTTTCAAGAACAAAGAGCAGGGGTTCCTAAAGATCCTCGTTTAGCGGAAATAGAGCTGTCTTTATTCGGATTTAAAAATGTAAAAGATTGGTTTGGGGATAGGTTTATTCATTTAGCTAGTCAATTTATTCTGAATGTGTCCTCTCTTGCGGAGCAAAAAAAATATCAGATTACAAAACAAGAAGTGCAAACCGATCTATTGCAAAACGTCTATAAAGGATATAAGCAGCTTTCTCAAAATAAATCGCTTGAGCCAAGCCAAGCTATGCAGTACTTCCAACGTGAATTGCAGGTGCTCGGGTTAAATGAAGCTGATGTGATAAATGCTTGGCGCCATGTTATGCTATTTCGACGTTTGGTATCGGATACTTCTGGAAGTGTTTTTAATGATCCATTAGCGCAAAAGCAATTTCATTTATTTGCAGACCAAAGTATAGAGGTTGAATTATATGAATTGCCTTCTTATTTACGTTTAAAAGATTTTTCCTCACTTCTTAAACTGCAGGTATATTTGGAGGCGGTATCTCTTGAACAACTAAAGAGTCTAAATCTACCCTTAGAGTTTGCTTCTTTAGATAGCATTGAAGCAAAGCAGCCTGCGCTTGTACAAAAAAAAGTAGAGGTTCGTTTAAGCTCTATTAACATAGAAGAGCTCGCAGCTCAAATTAGTCTTAAAAGTACTTGGGAGTGGGAAGCTACAGATGAAGGATGGTCTTTTTTACAAGAGAGATTTCCCTCACTTAAAAGTTCTTTAGATCGTAGAGAGACACTAGACAAAATAGACTCTCGTACTTCAATAGATCAAGCTGCAAGATTGGAAATGGTTCGGCAAAATAAAGAGCTTATTGTACAAACTCTGCAGCAAAGGCCTCTGCAAACCATCGAATTACGGTTGAGAAAAAAGCCATTAGCTCAAGGCCCTTATAGCTCCTTGCTCGCTAGCGAAGAATTTGCTGCTTTTTTAGAAAATGCTCCATTGGAGTCGGTCGAAGAATGTTACAGTGTTGATGCAAGCACCTTTTATCGCATAGAGCTGATTGAGCGCGATTCTCAAAAAGAGTTGGTTGGTTTTGAAGAGGCTTTTCAAGATGGCACTTTAGATTCTATTCTCGATCAACAATTAGAAAATGCCTATCCGAAGATACGTAGAGGAAAAGAAAATGTATTTCTTCAAGCAAATGGGAATTTTAAGCCTTTTTATGAAGTAAAAGAGCAGATAGCACGCATTTTATATGAGCCTTTATTGCTTGCTATTGAACAAGAGTATGTAAGGGTATTTAATGACTTGCCAGGAGTGAGTAAGCAGTTACCTGGAATGTTTTATTCTAAATATCGTTTGTATGGATTTATGCAGTCTATAAAACAGCAATTAGAACTAGACGTTGAGCTTAATTTACCTAAGCAATGGAATCTAATCTCCACTTCATCTTGTATCTCTCGCAGTCAAAAGCTGGACTTTCCAACAGACGATTGGGTCGAGATCCCTATCAATCAATGGTCTCCTATTTCTGTAGGATCTTCAGGATCTCTAGCGTTTGCTAAAGTGTGCTCTAAAGGGAATTTAGAAGAAGTGCCTTTAGAAAAAATAGAACAAGGTTTTCAATTTCTCTCTTTTGATACATGTCGAGATGTAATGCATCATTTATTACAGAAAATAGTAGAAGGAAATTGTATTGTATTTTCCGATCAGGAGCTTTGATGACAATTGATCTATTAGAAGCGATAAGCCCTATTTTACCGCTTGATTGTTTTGCCATGCAATGCAAGCTTTTGCATGCTAAAAATCAACCTTCTACCAAGGTGATGAGGAAGAAATTTTTATTGCCCGCTATTTCTGATCTGCTCTATGAAATCCCTTTTGCAGAGGTTGCAATGGCTTGGAATGAACAGGCGATCTACTGCGATCTGTTTTTTGATAAACTTTTAGAACCTACAGATCAAGTAGAGCTATTTTTTGATACAAGAGATTTAAAAACCGTCAGTTTTACACATCGCTTTTGTCATCAGTTTTTAATCCTTCCTCAGAGAGCAAATGATGAACCATTTGCAAAAGAGATAACGGTTTTTCGTACAGAAGATGTACATCCTCTTTGTTTAGCAGAAGACATACAAGTAGATCTACAAGATAATCGCAGATCTTATGCGATGAGAATTACCATTCCAGCGCATTGCTTACATGGCTATGATCCATTGCAGTTTTCTCGTATAGCAATAAACTATCGTTTGCATAGCAAGGGATCACTTCAACATTTTTCTTCCACTTACCAGTTAACAGAACAACATCCTCGTTATTGGGCTAGTTGTGAATTGATCAAGGGAGGTATTTTTACATGAAATTTACAGAATCACATGAGTGGATCAGAATGGAGGATGAAGTAGGTACTGTTGGAATTACCCACTTTGCTCAAAAAGAAATTGGAGAGATTGTATATGTGCAGTTGCCCTCTGTTGGCAAATTAGTAGAAGTAGGCCAGGAAATTGCTGTACTAGAATCTACTAAAGCCGCAGCGGATATCTATTCTCCTGTATCAGGAGAAATTCTAGCGATTAATGAAAAACTGCAAGAGTTTGCTCAAGGAATTAACCAAGCTGCTGAGACCGATGGTTGGCTTTTTAAGATCAAAATAACAGATAAAGAAGAGTTAGAAAGACTACTATCAGAAGAACAATATAAAGAATTCATTCAATGAAAAAAAAGCTTTTTAAAACCCTGGCAGTATTGGTTGTTTTTGCTTTATTTTATCAACAAATTATTTTAGTTGGTTGCAAAATAGCTTTATATTGCTTTTTACCAAAAACATTTTCTTATCAGAAAATTGCTTGGGATAAGAATGTGCTGCGAATACAGGGTTTAACTAAAGAAAAGAATGAAGTAAGTGTAGACTGCATAGATCTGTTCTATCAAGAGGGATCTTTTCATATTAGGATTCTACATCCACAGTATCTAGCGGATAATAAGGGTAAATCTCAAAATATTCTTGGAGCTGCTTTGGCATTAAGTCGTTTCTTTTCTGTAGAAATGCATCATGGTGTTCTAGAACTAAATCAATTGCGATATTATTTTTCTCTGCTTCCTATAACTCATAAAAAGCTAGAGCTCAAGTTAGCAATGGACCCAGATCCTTTATATCCCGCTCTTTTGATTCTTCATCACTCTCCTAGCAATCAGATATATCTTAGTATTAAATCTCAAGAAGTAAGACATCTTTCACCGCTAATGCAACTAATAGGCTATAGAGATTTAAACTACCATGCAGAAATATCTGTAGAGGCAAGTGGTACTATTAAATCAGATGGCTATATTCAGGATATGCAGTTAAAAACCACTCTTGCAAATGTTAAAGTTCAACAGGCAAATAAACAATTCTGCTGTGACCAAGTAGAGGCAAATTTAAGTGCAAAAGGGGTTTACTTAAAAAACCTATGGCCTTCTTTTAAAGGACACCTTCAATTGGTAAATGGATCCTATGCTCTTTTATCTCAAGATTTAGAATGGAAAAATCAGCTGATGCATATGGAGGCAGATCTATGGATAACAGATCAACCTAGAGCTATTTTAAGCGCAATGGCTGTTCATGAAAAAACCTCATTTCCACTTATTTTAGAAACCACTGCTATCCATAAAGATCAGCAAGGGATTGGGATTCAAGCTATTTTTTCCGATCCTATAGATCAAAGTATTCAAGGGAGCTTAGAGATTTGCCAGGCTCAAGAAAGTATCATTGAGTGTGATATCCAAAAGTTTGAACACAAGCATCTTGATTGGGTTAGATCTTGTTTTTCTTTACCTCAAATCGATTCATCCATTTCTTATGAATGGAAAAATTGCTCAGCAAAAATAGCCATGCTATTTTCAGAGCAAGCACTACAAAGCATAAATTTAACACAATTCCAAGCAAAAGATGTGTCAGTTGATCACTCTTCTCATAAGTTTTTTATCAAAGATGTGCAGATGCAAGGAAAGTGGGATACAATTAAGTCTCAAATAAAAGAGGGGTTTTGTCAAATCCAGCAAGTAGACGGTTTAAATATGGTAATAGAATACCCAGGAGTTGAAGAAGTTATTTGCGCTCATATACAAGGGGATTTAAGCTCAATCATTAGCTTGCCATTACCACTTCCTATAGTAACAGATCTTTTGATTCATAAAAATAAAGTAGAAGCAACAGGATCTATAGTAAATATGCCTTTTTCAGCAGAAGCTGTATTCTTAAAGCCACTCTCTTTAGAAGCTGGTTTAAACCTTCAGCCTGCGCAAGGTTATTTAAAGTTAAAAGATCTTACAGAAGAGCAATATAAACCATGGTTTGCAAAATTTTTACCTGAGTTAATCATCAAGGGAAATTATCAACTAGAGTGCTTATTTGATACAGATAAAGTTGTGATTGGAGTGGAAGCGGATGAAATTTATTTAGAGCATTTTTACAAAACAGTAAATATCCCAAAGGTATCGGAGTTATCCTTTGAATATCAGAAGGGAAAGTGGGGTTTATCTTGTCCTAGATTAGAGGGGAAACTATCTTATAAGCAAGATACCTATCTATTTAGCACAGCTCTTGATGCAACGTATCCTAAATTCCATATCCAAAATCTCTCTTTAAAAACAGAAGATTTTTCTATTAAGGCAGATATATTTACGGATTTATGGAACCTGCAATTGCAAATTATAGAGCTGCAGAAACAAGAAAAGAATCTCATAGAGGGGCCTATTTCAGCAGAAATCGCTATTTGTCCAGAATCTAAAATAAATCCATCCAATTTTACAGTTATGGCCGATCTTAAGAATCTATCTTTGCCGATTAACTCAAGCTTTAAATTAGAGGAAGGGGTGGCCCGAATAGAATTGAGATCTTCTACAAATGAGCTTTGTATAACTAAAGCAAATGCTAGGCTTATCCAAGATAAAAAAGTTTTCTGTAATTTACAAATAGATTCGTTAATAGGGGCTATCGATTCTTTTTCTTCTACCCAATTTACAGGTTCTCTACAAATAAAAGATCTGCCTATTATCCAAGCACAAGGATTTTTGCTTCATTCTGGAGTAGATAAGTGGCAGATAGATTGCAATTTAGGATTAGCTAATTCTAAAAATTGGCGCATACAACTAGCTACAGAAGATCTATTTAAGCAATATGATTTTTCCTGTTTGGGTAAAGATATTACTATTTCTGGTAAGAGGGCTTTTTCTCAGTGGCATGTTGACCAAATACAAATCGGATCTTTAATGGCCTTTGGTGTTTTTACGTCAGGTAAAAAAACACTGCACTGCAAAAGTCTACAAGGAAGTTATGAGGGACACCCTTTTCTAGCCAGTGGTGTATTTGATTTGCAAACCCATACTATTTGTGGGCAAATCGATTGCAACTGCTTTAGCTTAAAAAGTTCGCCTTTTATTTGTGAGTATTCTGTAGAACAAGGACTTTTTAGTGAACAGATTGATCTTACTTTACAAGATCTAAAAAATTCTGAGACATTAGCAAATATTTTTTGTCATTCTACATCTTACCAAAATAAAACCTGGGAGAGTACCATCGATTTTTCTCTGCCAGCATTTCATAGCAAACAAATTACCTGGCAGCAAGATTTAGTAGGCAGAATAGAAGTGAAAAAAATGCCAGGGCTTATACATCTTAGCGGAGATCTAAAACAGGGAAATTTAATTTTAAGAGAGCAATTAGTAAAATATCAAAATACGACATTTTCTCTGAAGAATACCCATTTTATATTGAATAGTGAACTTAATCTAGGAGAAAAGCCATTTTGGGGAACTCTTTGGCTTGATAACCAGGTAGGGGCATTTGAGATTTCAGATAAGCCTCTTCAGCCGGGATTAAAAGGATGTTTTAGTATAGAATCAAACGAATGCAAACTTCATACAATCAAAGGAAAAGCCTGCGGTATAACCTCTGATTTAGAAGCTAAAGAAACAAACCATTTGCAGGGAATTTTGCAGATTAATGTATCTGATTGTGCTGCCTTTATTCCTCTTTTAGAAAAAATCATAAAGCCTCTAGAGCTTGAAGCTAATTTCATCTATCAAGGAGAAATAGATGAGCAGGGATGTAGAGGGCTTTTGCAAGCAGATCAGATAGAACTAAAGGGTTTTTCTGTGAGTAAATTTAGTGCAGGGGTAGAATTTTCTCCCAAAGAACTACAGATCTATGACTTTATATTAGAGGATCAAGCAGGCAGTTTATTTGCTAAAACAGTGAGCTGTAAAAAGCTTAACAGTTGGGAGATGTGGATTCCAGAAGTGGAGATAAAACAACTACAATTAGATCACGTTCTAAAAAAAGCCAAGCCATTTGTAATAGATATATTAATTAAAGATATTCAAGCACAATTATCCGATCTACAGACCCTACATGGTTTAGGGCAATGCAAGTTTCAATATCTGAAACAAGATCAATTTTTTGAAATTCCTTTAGAGATCTTATCTAAAATTGGTTTGGACCTGCGATCCTTTATGCCTGTAGAAGGAGAGCTTGCATTTAAACTACAAGAGGGTCGTTGCTATTTGACGCATTTAGCAAAAACCTTTAGTAAAAACAATCATTGTAAATTTGCTCTAGCAAAGAGAAAAAAACATACTTCTTACATCGGCTTTGATGGAAACATATCTATTGATTTAGAGCTTAAACAAAAAAAACTCTTAAAGTTCATAAATCCTTTTACTTTCACCATTCGTGGAAATATAGATCATCCTAAATATGGTCTTGTTTTATTAAAAAATTAAGAAAATAGCTTTATTATTAAAATGTGTTTTTATGTTAATAATAAATTAAAATAGTTCCCATCTATTTTAATAAACAATTAACTAAAACACGTCAATTTTTTTTAATAATTTAGGATAAAATATACAATATGTTTACTAATCCCATAGTCAAATGGTTTTTTCGTCATACATTTGCTTTAAATCTAATCACATTTTCAATGAGCAGTACTACTCTTGTATTCAGTAATCAAGAAGCCACAAATGTACAGACTTCTGCGGAAGGAAGTGAACAATTAAAAAAATTAAGAAGAGTGCGTAGAATGAATCGACCAACTACCTCAAAAGGTAGGTCTTCCTCAAGAGGATCAAGTCCTAGCTCTTCAAGAACAACATCAGCTTCTGTTACATCTGCATCAAATATAAGAGATGGCAGTCCTGCAGGACGAAGAAAAACTCCAAATGCGGAAAATACTCCACCTTCTTCTCCAGAAAAATGGACAACAATCTCAAAAAAAACAAGAAAACGAACATCTCCTACGAAGGCTCAGGGCAGTCCTCCAAAACAGTCAAGAGTACAATCAAAACCACTATTAAAAGCAAAATCTCAACTTCCTATTGTAAATGCCCCTAGTATAATAGAGGGAGAAAGTCGTCGTTTAGCAAGGCAGGAACTTGGAAATACAGATTATAAAGATTCTCTTCTCTTTACAAATCCCAATAATTCAAATAAAAATTTTAAATTACAATGGAGAACTAATGGGGATTCCAATGCAGGAATGGAGCATATATTAAAACGACATACGCGCGAATATCATGATGGAACGGGCAAAGGGACACAGAGTATGTTTCCCCAAGGAACTACACATACTGACGTTAAAAACATGATACAAGAAGTAGTAGAAAATCCAAAAAGTAAAGCCAGTCCCAAACCAGCTGCTCCGGGAGAGGAATTGAAGCTGAATTTCTGGCAAATTAGAGGAGATGCAAAAAATGGCACACCTTTAGTAGTAGGTTATAAAAAAGCAGAAGGTGCAAACAAACCTTTGGATATTTTGCAAGCATATCCGCTTGGCAGACAGTATGAAGTTCAGGTTCTTCCCTATTCTCAAAGAAGAAGACGCGGGGTCCTAAGAGATCAAGCCCTAGATCTGATAGAGTCGGGAGCGAATATCATCGTAGATCAGGAAGTGCAGAAGATAAAGGACAGCCCTCTTTTTCAAGCGGAAGTACGGAGGAATACGATACACAACACAACTTTGAGAGCATTATCCCTAGATTTTTCCAATGAAGAAAACCAGATGGGAGCCATTACTATATCATGGGAAAATCCGCCAGTTGATCCTTCTAAGCAGAAACATTTTTATTTATATAAAGGCCTTGTGCAATGCCAGCAAAAAGATGATGAGCCCGTATTTGAGGTTCAGCCGCAGAAAAATGCCATCACTACTTATTTTATTAGCTATAGCAATGATGAGTTAGGATTACATAGTCAAAAAATTAGATCGATCCATACGCCGCTTCCAGAAGGACCTACTAATGGAAAAGACAGTGCAGCAATAAAGATAGGAGCTGAAAAAATCACTAATCTACAAGCAACTATACTCTCAAATGATAAAATTCGTCTAAATTGGGATCTTTTTGATCCTAAAAAGGAGATAGATTGGAATCCTATAGAAATAAAATGGGCGATTTTTCGAGATGGAGAAATCATAGACATTGCAGGTGATACAAATTCATTTGAAGATGATGAAGTAGAACTCAATCAGGTTTATATTTACAGAGTTGTGGCTTATCTACAAGAGGAAGAAGCCTGGCGCAACCAGCAGCATGCTGTATTTTATAGCAAACCTCTTATCGTAAGTACTGAGAGAACAGAAGATGTTGGACAAGATACATTTTTATTTCGTACGTATCTGCTTGAACAAATACCTAGCGATCTAAATGATCTCAACGAACAACCTGAGAAATATTATACCTCTATTAAAGATAAAGCACTAAGCAATGGTATTGTACAAAAATCTATTATTACCTGGGATAATACACCAGTAGAAATGCTCAATGGACTGATTGACGTAGAAATTAATGGTAGATCTTTAGTATCTCCTGCGTGTTTTGATAATGTGCGTATGCTGTGGGACTACTTGTTAGCAATGGTTAAGGAATACTTAAAAACAAACCAGGCCACGATCTATTTTCCAGATCAACCTATTCCCTTTTCTCTGAAAAAGAAAAGACAGGGCATGATTGAATTTCAAGTAGATGATCAATTGATAACTATAGATGAGAAAAAATGTTTAACTGCAATTTTGCAGGGAGCAGAGCAATTTTTTACACTTCTTAATGAAGTATCTGCCGGGCAATATACTTTACTACTAGAGCAAATTAGCAATATGCAAACCAAAGTAAAGCCCATAGCACAGCAACAATCTGTTGTTCAAACAACTCTATCGGCACGAGCTGAACGTATTTCATTAAATAGGGTTCTCTTAAGCTGGGTCCCTAGCAATAAGGATGTAAAAAGCTATAAAATTTTACTAGATGAAAAAACTATTATTGCTTTGCCTGCATGTAAAACCTCATATATACATATTTTCCAACCAAAAGAACAAACAGGAAGATTTCTTTATAAACTTGTCGCTTATGGTCAAAATGACCAAATTGTAGAGATCTGTCCTATTGCAATAGAAATAGCGGAGTCTTATTTACAAATAGGAAAAATTGCACCGCTTCCCTTTGAAGTGAGCTGGGCATTTCAAGCAGAAGATATTCCTTTAATTGAGCATTATGAGATTTTTTGTAATGGTGTCTCTTTAGGAATTACAGAGGATACTACCTATACAGAGATAGCTCCTGTTGTAGGAAAATACACATATGAAATCAAAGCTTTGGATGTTTATGAACAACCTTTGGGCATAGGATCCATTGTTATTGAAAAAAGGGTATCCAAGCAAATAGAGCTAAGCTGGATATTTCCAGAGCCAGAGGAAGATGCTCTTAGGATGTATCAATATCAGCGTTATTATAATGGTTCTGCTTCTACCCCCGCAGCTATGTGGGACACTACTATTGTGGACACGCCTCGTGCTGTAGGAAAATACACTTATGAAATCAAAGCTTTAGATTTTGCTAACACAAATTCAACAATCGGACCGCTTATCAAAGAAATAGAAATTGTACAAGCAGATGTTCCTGTAGAACAGCAAGCATCACTAGTGCAAGCAATTTCACAGGCACTAGTTAGGCGTACTTCAGCAAGTGAAGTTCTCTTAAGCTGGATACCCAATAGTGCTCAGAGTATAAAAAGTTATGAAGTTCTCATAGATGATGAATCTCTCATTGTTCTATCTGGAAATACGCAACAATATACACATAATTTTGAAGAAACAGGGCACCTGGGAAAATGTGTTTATCAATTGATTGCTTATGATCAGAGTGATAGAAAACTTGCCCCCTATTCTCTCGAATTTGAAATTGCAACATCTTATTTACAGGTAGAAAAAATTACACCCGACGTATTTGAATTACAATGGGCGTTTTTAGGAGAAGATGTAGATTCCATTGAGTTTTATAATGTATATCGCGATGATACTTCTATCATGCAAGTATCTAAAAATACAACTAGACTTACAGATACAACATTTCTTGCATCAGGAACCTATACTTATAAAGTAGAGGTTTTGGATGAAGACGGAGGTTCTTTAGAAATACAGCCAGCTATTAGAGAGATTGTAGTAGAGAAGGAGCATTATTTACAAGCTTATGTACATGCATCAAATATAGTCAAACTTAGTTGGGAATTTTCAGAAGAGAATGAAGCACGTATTCAAGTCTACAGAATTTCTCGGGATGGAACCTTTATAAGATACGTACTCAAAGGACAGCCTAAGAATTACACGGATACTTTAGAGCTTGAACCAGGAGAGTATACTTATACAGTAGAAGCTCGGGATAATTCTGGAAATGTTCTAGAAACAAAACAAGTTGTTGTAAAAATCAATGATTAGTTAAAACAAACACCCTAACTGGAGCTAAACTTAAGTTAGGGTGTTTTTCTTTGAGTATTGTAATGAGAGTTCTTTTAAAGAATTTAAGAAGTGCTATTCAACAGATCTGTTATCCTTCTATTTGTGTCTATTGTCATAAACTCTGTAAGGCTAGACACATCTTTTGCAAAGAATGTTTTGATTTAATCAATATTTTAGAGAAAGAAGAGAGATGTTCTTGTTGTTTTTCTGCTTGCCTTGAGCCGTATTGTTTATCTTGTATGCATCAAGCCAACATAAAACAAGCCTATGTCAGCGAGCAAGAAGGGCCCATTTATGCTTTACTAGAAAAGATCCTTAAAGGGCAATACTACCGTGTTCCAGCTATAGCAGCACTTATGGCCTATCAATATCTAAGATTAGATTTCTCCCTGCCTGATTATATTGTACCTATTTATAGCACACATAAAAAACTATCTATTTTACTAGCAAAAAAAATCAGTAAAATTCTGCAGGTGCCACATAGACGGTTTTTTTTAAAGAAGTTAGAAAAAAGTCATGTTTTATTAATAGGCTTTAAGCAGGATCAAAGCTATGATAAAAGCATACAAACAGTTAAGAAAAAAAGCCCTAAAATTTTAATAGGATTCACCTTGATTGGTCCTTCAAGCTTCTAGATGCGTAATCTTTCTCTTCCTCTTTGCTAGAATCTTTTTGACAGAAGGTCACTCTATGCTGATTTTTTTTCGTATTATCCCTTCCTAACTCTTAAATTCATTAAATATAAAAACAAGGTCATCTATTTATTCTGTTTATTCTAAATAAGTTTTATATTTTATCTATATTAATATAATTGACTTTAATTATATTAAATCTCTACAAGTACATTTAGATTTCTAAGATTAAATAAATTAATAGGTAGATTATGGCAATGCATATCATAAATAATATTTCTTCAGGACTAGGAGCTGTGCCTATTGCAACAGAATCTAGTAATTTGCAAGAGTTTGAAAAAGGGCGTATTCACGATATAGATGGGATATTTTCTAGATTAAAACTTGTTCATTTAACCAAGAATTTTTTTGCAACCACTTTCAGTAAAAATAATCAGAAACCCCTCTCTACCAAATCAAATCTAGCAGTTATATGCACTCCTCTTATATTAGCATCGCTAAAAAGTTCCTATGCTTCTCATTACATAAGTACAAAGATGGTAAATACAGCTATTCGTATAGAAAAATATATGGGCTCATTATGTTATATGGCTTCTATTGTAAATGCTGCTGCATTAGTCAGCTTGGGCCATCTAATAACTGGTTATACAGCATTAACTGTTTTTGGCTTAGATATACTTACTTCCTCCATTTCTATTCAAAAATGCATTCCTCAAGTAAACAAAATACGAATGGTTTTCATAAAATACATTAGTCCTTTTGCTGGATTAATGGCTGGTATAGCAACAAGGAGCTACTTAAGTACTGGTTGTGCTTTATTTGGGTTATATTGTCTTTTGTCTGCAGAATATTATAAGACGAGCATAGAAATAAAAAAATCCTTACCTTCAATAACTAGTCTTGATCAATTCAAAACACTTTGGACCAGTCTACATGATGAAAAGTCGGAACCGCATTTTGAAATGAATACAAAAAGAGTCCCTTTGATCCAAATACCAACACTGGATCCTTCTGAGTATCCTGAAGATAAAATCTTAGAGATTTTTGATGCAATTGATTTGAATAGAAAGGATCTTCAAAAGTGCTTGTGGGATAGGGTGAGTGGTATAGTTGAAAAAGATCCAGAAAAAGCCTTTAAATATCCTGAAGTGGTAACCTCAGAAAAAGATCGAGAAGTATATCGCAAAGAGCAGCTACCTCGAGCAAAAAAAATGGCAAGAGAGTGGTTAGTCGAGCTCCTAGGAAATACTCCTCGACAAGACCTTTTATTTTTTAAGCAGAGCATCTGTAAAATGCTTTTAGAGAATAAGAACTTATTGGAGGAGAGAACAGCATCGGAACAATCTAAAAACCTTTTCGAAGGATTATTAATACTCATTTTTGGTAGTGGAGGACAATGTCTTGTTGCTGAAGAAATGAAAATTAAGCAAGCTTATTTAGAAATTTATAAAATTTGTAATAGAGAAATTAATCGAACTCAATCCGATTTTTTATTATTACTAGAACTTATATATAAAAATACAACAGAACAAGCCTTTAGAGATACACTTAGTCCTGTCTTACAAGAACTATTCAAAAAGCTTTCTTCTGCATCGGAATGTTATCTTAAAAATGCCAAAGAAAACCTTGCAGAGCAATGGAAATCACGGTCTCTATCTAGAGTACACTTATTAGCTCGTTCTGCATTCTCTTATTTAACAACAAAATTTAGCATTACTTGCCTAGACAAATCTCAAAAAAACTTAGATCTTAATTCTGTGCATAATTTTACTCGGGTCTCAAGATTATTTGGAAAGCCTTTTAGTATTACTACAGACACAGATGAAGTAGCAGAAAGGGTTTTTTCTGGTATTGCAATGAATCCCTTATATTCTGGAGTA
The DNA here is from genome assembly GCA_035949155.1 of Candidatus Rhabdochlamydia sp. GTDB lineage: Bacteria > Chlamydiota > Chlamydiia > Chlamydiales > Rhabdochlamydiaceae > Rhabdochlamydia. The sequence continues at coordinate 21,985 of DASZIJ010000072.1, forward strand.
ATTAAAACAGTAGATACAGTTATATCCTTTTCTTTAGAAAAATTCTACTGGAATACACAGCTAGAAAAAATTATTCAACCTTGGCTAAGTACTCATTTTGAAGAAAAAACCTATTTTCAATTAAATGATCTAGCTCAATGGTTTTCTGATCTACTAGAAGGTTTCAGAACAAAGGATAACGAAAATGAAATTGATAGAATGCAAGAAGAATTAAGTGAGGAGATTCCAAAGATTAATGGCTACCCAATTGCCCAAGAGCAGCAGGTCCTAGAGGAATTCATTCCTAAACCAACAATTCAGGCTCTGTTGATATTTGCATACGGTATTAATTTATTAAAGATGAGAGATTCAAAAAGCTTTTTTAATTACGTCGATAAAAAAATGCAGGTTTCTGAAATAGAAGAACCATTTGATCCTGATAATTTTAAACAACTTCTGCAAAAGATTAGACCTTTTTTGAACCAAGACATGCAAAATGATTTAGATACTATAATAAATACACTAAAAGGCGTAGAGGAATTAGACCAAGGTATAAACGTGAATGACCTTATAAGGAAGGAGGCCTTTAAAAAAGATGTAGAGGATTTAAAAAGAGGTATAATTGATATACGAAAAAAAGTTGCTGCTCCAATAAATAAAGAAGCTCTATTTTTTGTACAATGAACTGTATTGATCTTTATAAGATTGAATAGGGAGGCTGAAAATTAAATGCCATTTAAAAAAAATTGCAATAATATACTATAGCTTCTGTAGCAGAGCTTTTTCAAAATTAGAAAGCAAAAAAACTTTTCTATTACATAATGCTCTTAAGAATTCTAAGAGCATTATGTATTTGAAAAAGAGAGGACTCAGACAAAGATAAATTCCGATGTTTTACAGCATTGAAACTTGACATCCAAGATGGGATTGATAAGAATTAAAAGAACTATAAATGAGAATAGAATTTTCTGTTGGACTACCTAAGTGGTTTCCAAACTGTAGGTCTTTCTATAAGTAGATAAAAAAATCTTAGCATATGGTTTTTTATGTCTTAAAAGATTCCCTCTAGGAACCGTATTTAAGCTTCTAGATTGCGTCTAGCCATATCGATTTGACGACGCAGTCTTTCATCTTTTTTCACAAGGCCTGCAATTTTTTTCCAAGCATGTAAAAGAGTGGAATGGGTTTTGCCTCCAAAAGCAGAGGCAAGGCGCATGAGAGAATCATTAATGAGTTCTTTAGCAAGATACATAGCAACTTGTCTCGGGAAAGAAACATCTTTTGAGCGAACAGAGCTTTTTAAATCGCTAATGCGTACTCCAAAAATGGTGGCTACGCTTTTTAAGATGTTATCTACAGAGATCTTTTTATGAGAAGAGGCTTGAAATAACTCACCTAAGGTGCTTTCTACCACTTCTTGTGTGACATCAAGTTTCATCAAGCGACAATAAGCATTTAGGCGGTTGATAGCACCTTCGAGTTGGCGCACATTATTGTAGATGTGCTCTGCAATAAAAAAGGCAATCGATTGAGGAAGACGAAATCCCTTTTGTTCTGCTTTGTGTTGTAGGATGGCTACCCGTGTTTCTAAATCGGGGATTCCTACATTGGCTACAAGTCCCCATTCCATTCTTGCAATCAATCTCTCGGAGAGTTTGAGTTGTCCTGGAGGTTTGTCACTAGTAATTACGATTTGTTTCCCTTGATTGATCAAGCTCTCAAAGGTATTACAAAACTCTTCTTCGAAATTAGGACGATTTTGCAAAAACTGAATATCATCCACAAGCAGAACATCTAAAGAGCGATAGAACCGCTTCATGCGATCTAAAGACTTGTTGCGTAAGTTATCAACTAAGTCATTAATAAAAGCTTCTGTGGTGATGCAATAAACGCGTAGTTTTTTATGTCTTTCTCTTACTTGATGACCAATGGAATGCAAAATATGGGTTTTACCTAAACCCACTCCTCCATGAATAAACATAAGAGTGTAAGATTTACCAGGACGAGTGGCAATTCCTACAGCAGCAGATTTTACAAATTGATTTGAAGGTCCTTCAATAAAATGCTGAAATGTGTAATTAGGATTGAGCTTTACTTCCAAGGCATGTGGAGAAGAGGGAGCCGCTAATTGATTCAAAGGGATTTGTGGTAGTGGATCTGTTTTTTTTGTTTCTGAAATGGTGAAAGATAAGCTAAGTTCGCCTGTTGCTTTTACTGATAGAAAGGAGCTGAGTTCTTTTTTGTAGTTATTAATGAGATATTCTTGCACAAAAATGTTTGGTACCTCAAGACAGAGTTCTTCAGTAACCTCTTCTCGTATGCGAATTGGAGCAAACCAATTCTGAAATTCTGTAGTAGAACATCGTTTTTCAACAGTCTCTAAAAATTCCGACCATGCTTCTTGCGGTGTTTTTGTCAACATAGATTCCTAATTAATTATACTTATGAACAAACTTTCCACAGATACTTCTGGGCTATCTTTTATGTCGTCAAGTTAACATTGATGGACAAAGCTGGCAATAGATTTTTGCTTAAGGTTACATGATCAAAGAGGTAAATAGTTAAGTCTTAAAAAGGCAGGAAAGGAAAAAAAATATGATAAACTATTTTATTTAAAAAAAGGGGTTTCAAAGTTATTAGCTATACGCTATGACAAGCGCTGTGGCTTGATCGATAATTTCAGGATTTTGACTTCTTTCCAGTTCTTTTGCTTGTGCTAATGCTTGTTTTTTATAACCTAAAGCGAATAGAACTTTTACTCGATTCAATAAAGTGGGTTGATGAAGAGGGTCGAGTTTGAGTGCTTTTTCAATATAATTTAAGGCCATTAGGTTATTATTTTTCTGTAGATATAAAGCACCAAGGGTTTGAAGATCATAAATGGAAGAAGGAGACAGGGTGATAAGTGCTTCAAAAAAAGTGATCGCAATATCGTATTTGCCTTGTTTAATATAAGAGTAGCCGACAAAACGTAAATCTGAGAGTTCTTCGTCACTCCATCCTAATATAGATATCCAATCGATTTGATTCATGATGATTTAAGTTAACCTTTATGATATTGCCCTCTTCGAGCATTGATTTCTTGAATTTCTTTATCTAAGTGCATAATGGTTTGTAAAACAGAGACGAGTGTTTTTTTCTCTTTCTCGTGATATTCCTTTTCAGGGTCGGAATGACCTGATTCTTCTTCTTGCTGTTTATCTTGTTGTTGATCATCTCTTTTTTTTCTGGAAAAGGTTTTTAAAGAAATGATCTTTTGTGTTTGCGTCTCATGTTTTTCTTCAGATCCTAAAGAGGGGATCAGTTGAAACATAAAAAATCGTTTTTTTTGCTCAAAATATCCTTTAGGAGGAGTAAAAGTTGCCCAGGTCTGTTGTTTTTGGGGCTCGAGCAGAATCTCTAACTCTGTGAGAAAAAAGGGATGGGTAATTTCTATTTCTGTCTGTTCTTGAATGCCTCGAGCTTCAACCAGCAGCTTCTGATCGAGCTCTCTTAAGTCCTCTGCATACCGAGTCGAAACTTCAATTCCTAAGTTATCAATTGTACGTGGGGGCATAACCGCTACCTAAAGTTGTTTTATACTCTCATTTAAGAGATTTGCCATGTTGCGTTTAAATTATCAATAGATCGATGGTTTTAGGATAGAAAAAATCTCTTTCCCACCAATTTCCCTTTAATAATAATTTATTTTTAATAATTAACAATTAGCATTTTAGAACGATGTTTTTTACTAAAATTTACTTAAGATTCTTGCCAACTTTATGTTTTAGTGATAGATTGTGGGAAAATGTGGGAATGGTAGGCCAAGTACCCTTATGCACAAGTTCTTTTTTAGTGGATCAACAGCAACTAAAATTGATGAAAAAGGAAGATTTGTACTTCCTCAAGGGATGCGCTTTGGGTTGGTGGAAAATGGTGTATTAGAATTTAGTCTAGGTCTTGGATTAGGAGGGTGTTTAGCTATTTATCGTCAAAGCGATATTCAAAGAATCGTGGCTAAATTTCAGGAAAAATCGCACTTGGGCAAGTATCAAAAATTTTTCACGTTGTTTTTTTCCACTCTATATCAAACCACATGCGATAAAATTGGAAGGGTGCATATCCCATCAACTCTGAGAAAAGCAGTAGGGATTACCTCTGAAATTGTCATCGCAGGAGTTCTTAACAAAATTGAAATTTGGCCAAAAAAAGAGTACGACACACAGCTTGAGGCGGTGCTAAGTGGCAAAGACGTTGATATGAATTTGGCTAAATTGACAGAAGAAGCATTTGCTTTGCTCGAAAAACCAGAAGAGGAAATGGATGACGTATAGTCGATCACAAACAGAACACGTTTCGATTTTGGTAGAGGAAATGTTACATTTTTTTCAAAATTCACAACTGTCCATTTTTTTTGATGGAACGTTGGGAGCAGGGGGGCATGCCAAAGCCATTTTAGAGGGGCATCCAGAGATTCAGAGATTTATCGGTTGTGATAAAGATCCAGAAGCTCTTGAAATTGCAGCTAGAGTGCTTGAGCCCTGGAAAGATAAGGTAGAGCTTATTCAAGGGAATTTTGCAAGCCTTGACCAGTATTTAAACGAAAGAAACATTCAACATGTGGATGGTTTTTTTTTGACCTAGGAGTGTCTTCTATGCAACTAGACAAAGGACGTAAAGGTTTTAGTTTTTCAGAGGAGGGGCCTCTTGATATGAGAATGGACCCTTCATCTTCTCTTACTGCCATGGAAATTGTAAACCATTGGACAGAAAAACAGTTGGGTGAGCTATTTCGTTTGGGCGAAGAGCCACGTTGGAAAAGAGCTGCTAGGGCAATTGTGGAAGAAAGACGCAAGAGAGTTATTAAAACTACAACGCAATTGGCTGATACCATTTCCTCTTCTTTGAAGACGCTTTTGAAAGGTAAACTGCACCCTGCAACCTTGATTTTTCAAGCTTTGCGTATGTGTGTAAATCATGAGTTGGAAGGAATCACTGAAGGAATAACGAAAGCAATCCAATATCTCTCTTCTGGTGGTATTATGGGTGTTATAAGCTTTCATAGTTTGGAAGATCGTATCGTAAAGCATATTTTTAAGCAAGCATCAGATCGATCTAAATCTCGTGTTTCCGAACCGGTTTTGCATTTAATGACGAAAAAGCCAGTAGTTCCTACTCAGAAAGAGATGCGTGCAAATCCTAGATCTCGAAGTGCAAAAATGCGTGTAGCGGAGAAAATATAGGATCAAACAATCATGTTAAAGAGAGTATTCATTCAATTAGCTTGTTGTATAGGCGTTTTTGGATGCTGTCTTTGCTCTTATATAAATACACAAAATGCAGTGACTCGGCTGCGATTAGAAATTCCTATACTTTCTTCTGAACTCAATAAGTTAAAGGAACAAAATAATCGCTTAAAATATGAGATTGATCTTTTTGAGAGTCCTGAACATCTTATGCAATTAGCGCGTTGTAGTGAGTTTAGTCATCTAAAATATCCAACTCTACAAGAGGTTCTGACCGTTTCTGAAGCGGTTATCATCCCAAAATCTCCTATAGAAAAAGAAAAAGACCTTCCCATCCTTAAATGGAATCTTGCGATTGGGGCTAAGCAATAATGTTGGATAATAATCCTTCGCCTTGGCTAGTAGCTTATAAGCGCCTAGTGTGGGTCTTTGGGGGGATGTTCTTTTTATTTTCTATACTTATTCTTCGATTTTTCCATCTGCAAATTATGGAAGGAGAGAAGTGGGAGAAAATGGCTCGGACTCAACATCAACTTCTGATTACAGAGCCTTGTAAAAGAGGCGTATTTTATTCTAATACGGCTTTGAAAAAAGGGCATCCAGAAAATCCTCAAACTTTTGTCATCGATATTTTAAAATTTCATCTATACGCTGATCCTAAATCCATTCCTATTGCTCATCGAAAAGAAATTACAGATAAAATTTCTGGCATTTGTCTCTTAAATAGGGGAGAAACAGAAAAACTGCAGGAACATTTGAAGCTCAATACCCGTTCTCGGAAGCTTGCTATGTGGCTGAGTCAAAAACAAAAAAATACACTTCAAGAATGGTGGTTTAGCTTTGCTAAAACACATAAAATTGCCCAAAATGCACTCTTTTTTATTCAAGATTACCAACGTTCTTATCCTTTTGGAAAATTACTAGGTCAAGTTTTGCATACGGTCAGACAAGAAAAAGATCAAAGGAGCCAAAAAACCATACCAACTGGTGGTATGGAGTTGTTCTTTAATACCATTTTACAAGGTAAGGAGGGAAAGCGTTATATTTTACGCTCCCCACGTCATTCTTTAGAAACAGCAGAGATCATTGCAGAGCCAGAAAATGGAGCAGATATACATTTAACGATTAATCATCACTTACAAGCTGTAGCAGAAGAAGAAATTTATAAGGCTGTAAAACTTGCTAATGCAAAGAGTGGGTGGGCTGTTTTAATGGAGCCTCATACGGGAGAGATCTGGGCATTGGCGCAATATCCTTGGTTTGATCCTCGAGAGTGTCAAAAGTATTTTAATGATGAAAATTTGATAGAGCATACAAAAGTAAAGGCTATTACAGATCCTTTCGAGCCCGGTTCAACCATGAAGCCACTAACAGTAGCGCTAGCTCTTAGGGCTAATTTAGAGCTGCAAAGACAAGGCAAACCTGCTTTATTTGCTCCAGAGGAAAAAATCAAAGTGATAGGAAAGGCTTTTCCTGGACGTAAAAAAAAACCTATTCGTGATGTACGCGCTCATTCTTATTTGAATATGTATATGGCATTGCAAAAGTCTTCAAATATTTATATGGCTGTTTTAGTGGAGAGGATGATTACAGAGCTTGGAGAGCAGTGGTATAGAGATGCTCTGCAAAATATTTTTGGGTTTGGTCTAAAAACGGGGATTGAGCTTCCTTCTGAAAGCGCAGGATTTCTTCCTGTTCCCGGAAAGAGGTCTAAAAATGGAAAAACCTATTGGTCTGTTCCTACGCCTTATTCCATAGCTTTTGGTCATAATATTACCGCAAATAGTCTACAAATGCTACGGGCTTATGCTATTTTGGCTAATGGAGGAAAAGATGTAAAACCTACCTTAGTACGTAAAATTACTCGAAAAAAAAAAGAAGGTTTAGAAGAAGTTCTTTTTGACAATACAACGCAGGAAAGAGTAAAAGGTTTTCCTAGGTTATTAGAACAAGAGATTATAGAGCGTGTTTTGCGAGCTTTGAAATATGTGACAAAACCAGGGGGATCAGCAGCTAAAGCAGATATTTATGGATATACCGAAGTCGGAAAATCAGCAACTTCTGAAAAAATTGTAGGAGGAGTATATTCCAAAAAGAATCATATCTCTTCTTTTGTTGGATTTGCCCCTGTTTCTTCTCCTCGCTTTGTGCTTTTAGTTGTTATTGATGAACCTGAATACAAATATATCCCCGGAGTAGGAAGAAACCAGTACGGAGGTAGCTGCGCAGCTCCTGCTTTTAGAGAGATTGGACTGCGTACATTGGAATATCTTGGTATACCCCCAGACGATCCCCATGGGTATCCTCCTCAAGATCCTCGATATGATAAAGAAAAAGGGGATTGGCTAAAAGAGAGTCGATCTTTACTGGAATTATATAAAAAATGGAACGGATAAAATTAAAAAACCTTCTTAAGCGCCTAAAAATAAAAACATGTAAAGGTGTAAAAGAAATAGAGATTACAGGAATTTGCGCAAACTCTAAACTAGTAGCCCCTGGTAATCTATTTATTGCTAAAAAGGGTTTATCTCATGATGGAGCAGAATTTATTTCAGAAGCAATAGCTGCTGGAGCAACTGCTGTTTTAACCGATTTATATAATCCTTTCTTATCTGATGTAGTGCAAATCATCCATCCTGATGTGAATGCAATAGAGGCTCTACTTGCAAAGGAGTATTATCATCTTGCTGATGAAAGATTATTTCTAGTGGGCATTACAGGCACAAATGGTAAGACAACAACAGCTTGTCTTGTTAAACATATTTTAGATAAGCTCGGTAGTTTATGTGGATTGATTGGTTCTATCGAGTGGATTATTGGGAAACATCATTTTCCTGCAACCCACACTACACCCGATGTTTTAACTAATTTCAAGCTGTTTAATGATATGGCTCTTGCTAAATGTAAGAGTTGTGTAATGGAGGTGTCTTCACACGCTTTGGATCAAGGTAGAGTAAATGAGGTTGAATTTGATGTTGCTGTATTTACAAATCTTGATCAGGATCATCTAGATTATCACATGTCTATACAAAATTATTTACAGGCTAAGCTTAAATTATTTTCACAACTAAATCCCTTGGCGCATAAGGGCCCAAAAACGGCTGTTATTAACCTAGATAGTGCTTATGCAGAAGAGATTATGAAAAATACTAAAGCTCATCTACTCACTTACGGTATGGATTCTAAAGCGGATCTATATGCAAGCCAAATAAATTTGACCCCAGAGGGTATAGAATGTTTCATTCACTACAAACAAGAGAAGGTAAAACTAGTCTCTTATTTAATTGGTAAACATAATCTGTATAATCTTCTTGCTGCAGTAGGAGTTACTTTATCTCACGGATATTGTTTGAAAAAAATTATATATGCCCTAAAATCATTTAATCGGGTACCAGGGCGTTTAGAAAAAGTGGATAATGCAAAAGGCCTTCACATTTTTGTAGATTATGCTCATACCGAAAATGCTCTTGAATGTGTATTATCTGCTCTTAGAGAGATAAAACAAGGTAAATTAATTGTTGTATTTGGATGTGGAGGTAATCGAGATCGTCAAAAAAGAGCTAAAATGGGCAGTATTGCAGAAAAATTAGCGGATGTTGTAATTGTAACTACAGACAATCCTAGGCAAGAAGATCCTCAAGAAATTGTAAATGATATTTTAAAAGGATGTAAAAATCCAAAAACAGTCTTAACGATCTTAAATCGTAAGGAAGCTATTTTTTCTGCAATAGAAAGAGGCTCTTCTAAAGATATTGTATTAATTGCAGGGAAAGGACATGAAACTTATCAGGTCTTTTCTCAACAGTCCGTGGTGTTTGATGATCGTTTAGTGGCTAAGCTAGCTTGCGAAACTGCAGTTTTCAATTAAGATAAGGAGTTACATGAAAAGATTTAGGTTTATACGCTGGAAGGTTTGCGTAGGGTTTATTTTCTCTTTTTTATTTTTACCTGATGACTCTGATGCAACGGTAGCAGGATGCGTAAAACCTCTTGTTGTATTAGACGCTGGGCATGGTGGGAAAGATAGTGGGGCTAATTTTGGCAATTTTTTGGAAAAGAGAGTAAATATAATTACTGCTTTGCTGACAAAAAAACATTTAGAGGGCTTGGGTTACCGTGTAATAATGACCCGTTCTAAGGACATCTTTATACCTTTAGTTCGGCGTGTTGAAATTGCAAGCCAGGTCAAGGCGGATATTTTTGTAAGTATCCACTTTAATTCTTCGAAAAATAGACAAGCAGAAGGAATAGAGGTTTATTATTATTCATCAAAACCTCTTCCTCGTAATAGAGCTTCCCAACAACTTGCTAATTGTGTCTTAACTAGACTAATCGACCAAACAGAAGCTAATTCAAGAGGGATTAAAGCAGGTAATTTTCATGTTATTCGCGAAACCGCTATGCCAGCTGTGCTTGTTGAAGGGGGCTTTATTACCAACGCCCAAGAAAGACAGAAAATAAGACAAAGAACATATCTTGATCAAATCGCCTTGGGAGTTGCGCAAGGGGTAGATAACTATTTTAAGATGAACAAATGTCCTCGGCGCGAGTTGAACGCACGACCTGCCGCTTAGGAGGCGGCCGCTCTATCCTCCTGAGCTACGAGGACAAAAGAGTAGTTTGTCTGAAGATTGAATAATTGTCACCCATTCTGTATACTAAAGAGCTTATAAGAATAGACACTCTTGAAGGGGTAATAATGACAGAGGCTAAAGCTGATTTAGGGTTAATAGGGTTAGCTGTTATGGGTCAAAATCTTGTATTAAACATGAATGACCATGGCTATAGAGTTGCCGTATTTAATCGCACTACTACAAAGGTAACAGAATTTTTATCAAGCCTTGGAGAGACCCCAATCATAGGGACATACTCCTTAAAAGAGTTGATCTCTAATTTGAAAAAGCCGCGTAAATTATTATTCATGGTTAAAGCAGGTAGTCCCGTTGACGACCTGATCGATGAATGTCTGCCTCTTCTAGAGCAGGGCGATATTATCATCGATGGAGGCAATAGTCACTATCCCGATACAAAAAGAAGAACCGATTTTTTGCAAAAAAAGGGAATACTGTTCATCGGTGCAGGAATTTCTGGGGGAGAAGAAGGAGCGAGATTTGGACCTTCAATTATGCCAGGCGGCAATAGGCAAGCATGGCCCATACTTAAACAAATTTTTCAGAATATTTCTGCAAAGGCAAAGGAAGATGGCCTTCCTTGTTGTGAATGGATTGGAGAAGGAGGAGCTGGTCATTATGTGAAAATGGTACATAATGGGATTGAATATGGAGATATGCAATTGATTGCAGAAGCCTATTTTTTATTAAAAACATTTGTTAGTAATGATCCAAAACAACTACATGATATTTTTGCAGAGTGGAACCTAGGCTATTTAAATAGTTTTTTAATTGAGATCACAGCTGAAATCTTTTTACAAAAAGAGCAAGATGGCACTCTACTATTAGACCATATTCTAGATGTAGCAAATCAAAAAGGCACGGGGAAGTGGACAGGGGTTAGCGCTCTAGATTTAGGAGTCCCTGTGAGCTTAATTACCGAGGCTGTTTATGCAAGATGTTTATCTTCTTTAAAAGAAGAGAGATTGCAAGCTCAGAAATTCTTCCCTCAAATCACCAATTCTTATAGCGGCACAAAAAAACAGTTGATCTTAGATATAAAACAAGCTCTATACGCCTCTAAGATTATTAGTTATACGCAAGGCTTTATGCTGATGCGAGCTGCTGCTAAAGAGATGAAATGGGATCTTAATTACGGATCCATAGCACTTATTTGGCGAGCTGGATGCATTATTAGAAGCGGGTTTTTAAATGATATTAAAAAAGCTTACGATGTAAATGCAGACCTACCTAGTTTGCTTTTTGATGATTTTTTTAAGAAAGCAATTATCAATGCGGAAGTTTCTTGGCGTAAAGTAATCATCACCGCTGTACAAACTGGGATTCCTATTCCTTGTTTTAGCTCAGCACTTGCATTTTTTGATGGTTATCGTAGCGGGTATCTTCCAGCTAATCTCATTCAGGCACAAAGAGACTTCTTTGGAGCGCATACCTATGAGAGAACTGATAAACCGCGTGGAGAGTTCTTTCACACCGATTGGAATAAAATAGAGAAAACCTCTAACCAATCATAAAGGCAGATAAGGAATGGATAATCGCACGCGCAATCTCTGGGATGGTCAGCCTTTCTGCTGTGGAAATTTTAGAGTGTTCCTCCTGATAATCTACTGCAATAGTTGCTAAAGTCCTTTCTGCAAAGGAAGGGCTTTTTCCAATAAAATTGATTTCATGGTCAGAATTTGGCCCTAAACTTTTGTAACCAAAGTTACTACTCCCTGCAATTACAGTATCATCTACAACAATCACTTTTTTATGAAGAGTAGTTTGAGGGACTCTAAATTCATAAGTATTCATATTTTCCTGATATTCTTTATGTACTTCGTTCTTAAGTGCAAGATAGTTAAATCGGTTGCGAGGACCAAAAGCTTTATGACCCATTGGGCTATTCTTATCATATCCATTGGTAATAAGAGTAATAGCTATTCCACGATTTGCTGCATTAACCAAAGCATCGAATATTGCTTGAGAAGGATGAAAATACATATGGTCAATCACAATACGCTCTTTGGCTTGATCAAATTGCATAATTAATTCTTTTTCAAAAATATTATTGGTGTTTTCTGGCCCTGTGAACAAAATTTTTGTTTCTACATCTTGATTGAGCTTTGAGCTTTGATGGAATCGATCAATCATTGTATCAACAATAGGCGGAGGCTGGTTTATTCCTTGATCAAGAAGAATTTTTTCAGTTACGGTACCCTTTTCTTGGCTCTTGTTGTAATGCATCCATGCATAAGCTAATTGAATTGCCTCTAGATGAACTCTGCCCCCAGCTCCTTCATATCCTTTTTCATCATAAAAGACAAAATCTTCATCACGAAAGCTGCGGGGCAAAATTTTATGAAGTAATCCTGTATGTGAAGAAGAAGAAACATGTTTATCATTTAGGCCATCATTATAGGCATATTTATCCTCTATTCCACTTCCTCCTAATATAAAATACTTGCCGTAATCAATAGAGAGAATTTTAGAATGATTGGTTGAGAGTTTTACTTTTTCACCAATTGTCCATATATCAGGGCTTTCTATTAATTGGAATCTGTCCGAATAAGTAGCTGTAAGGTGATTAATTTTTTCATGGTTAGATTGATCAATAAACTTGTTAGAAGAGAGAATAACCACTTTTAATCGAGGTTTTTTTTCTAACTGAGCTTTTATAATGGATAGAATCTCATCAAACGCTTTACCTCCACAATAATTACCAGATAAAACAATATTATGCTTAGCTGCTTGGATAAGCTCTTTTTTCCACGCAAAAGACTCTATGGTATTTGGACAGGTAATGGAGCTACATGTGCTAAATTGATTTTGTGCAATTGGCTGTCGAACGGACTGCATAAGTTCCTTACTTAAGCCTAAGAAAACAGTTTTTCTTCCTTTAATTAAAGAAGCTATAGTAGCAGCAGAATTTGAGAAGAATTGTTTAGTATAAGCGCAAGAAGCAGAGCCACTGAAACTCCCTAGCGATCCTGCTGGTATAATCTTAATGGAAAAAATAAATTTTAATATAGGTGCAAGGAATAAAACTTTTAAAACCAATACACAGGTTTTATAGGTTAAAGAAGATGGATGCTCATGCGTTTCTTGTTGCTTTAGGGGTTCATTTGTATTATTGGTAGTATTTTTAATATTAATCATAAATTATCCTCCATTAATGCATAATTATACAATTAAATAATAAATAATATATTAAGAATAAGTATCACTTTATTATACTTCGGAAATAGTCTATTTAACCTCGAAGTGCAATGATTGGGATAAGATGAACGTATCTTGAATTAAATTTACTATTTTAATAATGCTCGTCGACTTAAGAAATTCATCCAATATCCCAGTAGTCCAAACATTAATAGCCCCTTCCAATATATCATCTTTCTTTCCCAGCGTACTGTAAGACGAC
>DASZIJ010000073.1:0-30497 GCA_035949155.1 Candidatus Rhabdochlamydia sp.
AATGTAATTGGGATGCTCAAGCGTTTTAAAATCATAGCAGAACGATATAGAAATCGCCGAAAACGCTTTTGTCTAAGATTTAACCTTATAGCAGGAATCTATAACTGGGAACTTTGAAATTAAGGTTATGCAAGAGTTCTATTGATTTTCTTTTCTTTCTCTTAAAAGCTTCCTTGTTAGCGCTTGGGTTTTTGTTAGAAACGGCCGAATAGGTAGTCTTGATATCGACAGGGCTGATTCCTAATGCACCAGCCCAAGTTTTTTGCACTTTTTCTATAGAAGAATTGAGTTTAGCGGCCAGTCGATTTATGCTATTTACCATTGTTTTTGTTTCTCTGCAGGGCTTAAATCCATACTAGTGGGAATTGCTATAAAAACCTTAGATGAGAAATCTGATTCTCTCTAAAGAAAAGACTACTGTTATAAGCTGGTCTTCTCTAGAGAGTTATGAAACCTCTTGTATGAGATATTTGATTAATTTAAGTGACTACATTGGATCTTTGAAAGAGCCTATTTGCTTTATTTCAGAGGGTTCGTTAGCACTTGGGCCGTTAGTAGAAATAGCAAGATAGATATCCTCAATATCTTGAGGAGCTATCTTGAATTGCTTAGCATAGCGTGTCTGTATTTCCTCTAAGGATACATCTGTTGTATGAAAAAGATAGGTTATATTGTCTGCAAGATTTTTTTTTGCTGCAGGAGAGATGATTAATATTGTTTCTGTAGAGGAGACCTTTAGTTTTAAATCAAGAGGCTTTAATTCATTAGAGACTATTTCTGTAGCTGAGTCATGAGGAGAAACAAAAAAGTAGATACTTTTAATCTCTTGAAGATCTAATTTAAGCTGCTTGGCATAATATGTTTGTATTTGCTCTAAGTGTGATGTCTTTATTTTATTAAAGTTTCGATTTATAGCATTTACAAGTTCTTTTTTGAATTCAGGGGGAATTATTACGCTATTTTTTACAGATAAAGATGTTTTGGTATTTATTACAGAAGTTTTATTAGCAGTTGAGCAATGAGTAGAAACAGCTAAATAGATGCTTTTAATTTCTTCAAGATCTACGTCTAATTGATTAGCATAATGTATTTGTATTTTCTCAAAGGATGATGTGCTTGCTTTTTCATAAATTTGATTTATAGAATCTACAAGTTCTTTTTTGGATGTAGAAGACATTGTTACGCTATTTTCTGGAGAGGATGTACTTGGATTTGATACGAGAGATTTTTTAGCTGCAGGTTGATCGAGATAGTCTATGGTTCTTTTTAGACCTTTAGAAGATGTTCCTTGATTTTCTTGGGGTTCTGTACTTAGAGTCGAGTCAGATGCGAGCTCATTAAATATGGAATCATCGGAATCAGTTAATATGTAATTAATAAGATCTTGAAAAATAGATACTTGTGAAGATGGATTTGTAATAGTTGCCATAAAGTCCTCTCTAATGAGTGTTATTGTCTTTTAAGTCATTTCGTATAAATTGTTTGAAACATTCTATTTGTAAAATTTTTTAATGTAAAAACATTTTCTATATTTAAAAGACTTAATTAATTTTTATGTATGTTGCATGAGATTTGAACGGTCTAGTCCACATGGAAAATCTAAAATAAATATTTGTAAAAGAATAAGAATTTTTCTAAAAATATATATTTACTATTTAAAATATTCAATTTTTTTTTTACAGTTAAGATGAGAATGATATAGGAGTAATTATGCGAATTATTGGTTTCATTTTAATGTTATTTGCTTGGATAAACCCTTTAATGAGTGGGGTAGATGTAAATATAGGTCCACCACCACCAGATGGCGGGTATTATTACTACGATGATGATGAGGGGTATTATTGGAATGGTCCCGGTTATTATAATGGAATATGGTTTGATAATGAGGATAACTGGCATAATCATCATGGACATGGAGGCGGCCATTACCACGGAGGCGGTCATGGTGGCCACGGAGGTGGACACCATCATTAATCATAGAAAGGGGTTTTTTGGAAAACCCTTTCATATATCCATTAATGGATGAAAATCGCTTGTGGTTGAAAGAAGAAAGAGATCTCTGTTTTTGCATTTTCTGAAGTATCAGAACCATGAATGGCATTACGTTCTATAGAAGCGCCAAAAGTTTTTCGAATGGTTCCAAGAGCTGCTTCTTTAGGATTTGTGGCTCCCATGAGCTCGCGTGTATGATTAATAGCATTTTCTCCTTCTACTACAAATGCTACGATAGGACCCTCTGTCATAAATTTAATCAATTCCTGGAAAAAGGGGCGATGAGCATGTACTGCATAAAAAGCTTTAGCTTGTTCTACAGTAAGACGTTGCATTTTAATCCCTACAATTTCTAATCCAGCTTTTTCAAAATAGCAAAAAATCTCTCCAATTTTATTATCCGCAACGGCATCTGGCTTAATAATTGAAAGTGTTTGTTCATGTGACATATATAATCTCCTACAATCTATTTAAGAATATGTTAAAATCAGCTAATTATAGAAAATCTACAAATTAATCACATTAATAAAATATTAAGTAGGTAAAAAAAGCAGACTGCTATAGTTTGAAATGCTCACCAAAATAGTTTGTTCGTGCTTCCTTGTTTTTTAATAAATCATCAACTGTTCCTGATAGCAGTACTCTGCCTTCTTGAATAAGATAACTACGATTTACAATAGAAAAAATTTCACGGGCATTATGATCTGTAATCAATATACTAATTCCCTTATTTTGAAGATGTCGAATCATTAACTTTACATCATGTACTGCAATGGGGTCGATATTAGCAAAAGGTTCATCTAATAATAGGAAACAGGGCTGAGTAATTAAGGCTCTAGTAATTTCTAAACGTCTTCTTTCTCCGCCAGAAAGGGTTAAAGCCTTCTTTTTGGCTAAAGGGGTTAAGTGAAGCTCTTCTAATAAATTTTTTAAACGATTTGTTCTCTCTTGGGCTTTTATGGGTAATGTTTCTAAAATGCAGAGTAGATTTTCTTCGACTGTGAGCTGGCGGAATACAGAAGGTTCCTGTGACAGATACCCCATACCCATCTTAGCGCGCTGATGAATAGGAAGATGGCTGATTTCTTGTCCTTTAAAAAAAAATTGACCTCTATCGGGGCTAATGAGTCCTATAATTAAATAAAAAGCTGTGGTTTTACCAGCTCCATTAGGTCCTAATAATCCAATTACTTCGCCTACACCCACTTGTAAACTAATATCATGCACAACAATTTTATTTTTATAGCTTTTCTTTAAGTTTTTTGCTTCAAATAAGATAGGAGGCTTCATAGTAGCAGTAGATTTTTTGAAGGAAATATCGGCAATGTTTATTTGTAGAGAAGGAATGGATTTATTCATGAGATACAAGTTGTGGAAAGTATTGATTGAATTGGGTTTGTTCTTCTTTGCTAAAGGCAAATTGTACTCTGCCAATTCCTTTGATGACTTTTTCTTGCGTTAAGCAATCTGTGGTTATATGTACCTCAGATGCGCTAATCTTCAGTTCCTGTAAAGCATCCCAAAAAAGCACTTTTTTGCCAGGGTGAGCAGATAAGATAATGGAACGGGTATCTAAAAAATAACTCATTTTATCAGCAATGGCTAGTTGGACCGGTTTATGAGGATCTTTAGAAAACAAACGAACGTGCTCTTTTAGAAGAATGGATGTAGGTTTTACATGTTGGTTTATATTGATGTAATCTAATTGAGCGCTATCTGAAAACACATTAAGATCTTCTGCTTCATAACATAATTGATTTTGTATATTGCCCTCTTGATCTTGAGGACTTTCAACCCATGCCTGTAATTTGTTTTGGTCGATACAAAGTCTTCCATGCGATTCTATACGGTGATTACGCCCTTGTAGATCTTTATAAGTCATAATTGTATGTCCTTTTGCATCCAAGGTTTGAAAAACCATCTTATTATTAATCATGCGATTTTTGATGGTTAACTCATCTTGTGTATATATTATGCCAAGATCTTGTTCTTCAATCTGAGTAGGACCTTTAAATAGCAATTTTTTCTCTAGATCATTCCAATTAAGAGAGTCTGTAGAAAAATAAAGAGAACTCCTTTCTGCATTAGGCAATAAAAAGCTTTGCAATATCCCTTTAGCGTAAGATAATTGTAGGTAAGAATCGATAAGATTTATATCAATTTGTCTTGCGTGTACCACATCTTGTTCATGGGTCAAACAGCAGTTATTATTCGCATCTTGCCCATATGCTGAGATACATCCTTTCCATTGATTGATTAGATCTAACTGGCTATAGGTAGCTTTTGCGGCTGTTAGAAAAAAAGCGTTCGCATAAGAAATAGCTACATTTTGTTCTGCGCAAATTGAATCGATTAGATATTCTCTATTCTTTTCTTCTTTTGATAATAACTTAAGTTCTAAACTACGCCCTTCTATGGTAAAAGGGGTCAATTTTTCCCTTTTATCGTAGATCATATCTTGGTATGTAACGTTTTGTTCTTGGTTAGAGCTTAAAATGCCTTGGTTTTTTTGTAGGTCAAAATCAGCTCGATCAGCTGTTATTCGTCCGTGCTCTTTTAGTAGAATCAAAACCTCTTGATTAAGTTCAATCTGGTTAAATGGAAAATTGGTTTTTTCCTGTCTTTTAAGAAAAGCTTTTCTGGCTTGCATTTTTCCTAGAATGTGATCAATAACAACATGTCCAGAAAGAATAAGATCTTGTCCATCATAGGAAGCTTTTTCAGAAGAAACCAGACCACAATCTTGGATATTAACAGGAGTTATAAGAAGAAATAGAGCCGTTACATAAAGCATATGCTTTTAATCCTTAGGATACATGTGTGCTATAAATCCTTTTGCCTGAAAATCAGGAGTTTTGTCTGATGTAGTAAGAGATATATTCTCGGCGTTTCCTGAAAAAATGGGCGAGGTTGAGAGTATTTCTTGAGGAAGAGTATGTGTATTTAATTTATACACCGAGATGCTAACCCCTTGAGATAAGAGTTGTTTTTCCGAAAAGTGATATTCGCCAGAGTTAGCTTCTAATAAACGCACTTGCTGCATAGGAAGCTCATTATTATAATAGATGCGCTCTTGCATCAAACAAGAAATCTGATCTAATTCTTCGATGAGTTTTAATTTTCCTCCATTGGGCTTTAATACAAGTAAAGAAGACTTGCTTGCGATTCTATGATGTAGCCTACTATTGTCATCTTGAGTTAGCCAAATATCTTTGGTAACTTTTAAGCGTTTTTGATGAGCGGATAAAAAACTTGTCTTAGATTGTATTTGTCTCTCTAAAAGATTAAGAACCTTGGATTTATCTACAGGACGCACTCTTAAGAAAAAAGAGCCCCATGCAAGCGTTATGATTACAAGCAGCACACATCCGATAGAGGTTGCTTGTTTCAGCATTGTTCACACCTTTGAACAACTTGATAAATTTGAGAAATCGTGTCAAGAAGCTTAGGAAGCCTATCAAAGGCCAAGACGGAGTCTTTATCGCTTTTAGCTTCTATTGGATTAGGGTGTGCTTCAATAAATAGGCAATTAGCGCCTGCTGCAATAGCAGCTTGCGCAAGAGGAGGAATAAACTGACTCTGTCCACCAGAAGCATTTCCCATCCCTCCTGGAAGTTGTACAGAGTGGGAAGCATCGTAACAGGTAGGATAACCCATCTCTTGCATGATGGGAATAGCTCGCATATCGCTTACAAGATTATTATATCCAAAGCTTGTTCCTCGATCTGTTAGAATAATCTGATCATTTCCAGAAGGGAGAATTTTATTGATTACATTTTGCATATCCCAAGGCGACATAAACTGTCCTTTTTTGATATTCAAAATAGCTCCTGTTTGAGCAGCAGCTATAATCAAATCGGTTTGGCGGCAAAGGAAAGCAGGGATTTGAATAATATCAACAATTTTAGCGGCTTCAATAGCTTCTTCAGAAGAATGAATATCTGTTAAAACAGGTAGATCGAATATTTGTTGGATTTTTGCTAAAATTTCTAAACCCTTTTGTATGCCAGGTCCTCGAAAAGAACTATGGGCAGAGCGATTTGCTTTGTCATAACTTGATTTGAAAATAAAATTAAGCTTAGGGAAATTTTTAAATATATTTACCAATTGTTCAGCACAAAAAAGAGCGTGATCTTCAGATTCAATGACACAAGGTCCACAAATGATTGCTAGAGGTTGATTTTTACCAATGCAAAACTTTTTTATTTTAATTGTTTTCATAATTGACAAGTATGCGTTTAGTAGGAGTTTTATTCAATACGGTTTGCATTAGACGGTTTAGAGTGATAGACCAAAAATCACCTTCGGCGTAGATTTTAATAAGTTGTTTAAAGGTCTCTTTATATTTTTTTTTAAGTAGTTCTGTTTCTACATCATTGTCTTTTATGATCATAAAACAAGGAGGATTAAGAGGAGAGAGGGGACTGGTTTGTATATCAAAAAAACAGTGCTGATC
The DNA here is from genome assembly GCA_035949155.1 of Candidatus Rhabdochlamydia sp. Taxonomy (GTDB): domain Bacteria; phylum Chlamydiota; class Chlamydiia; order Chlamydiales; family Rhabdochlamydiaceae; genus Rhabdochlamydia. The sequence continues at coordinate 6,449 of DASZIJ010000073.1, forward strand.
CTCAATATAACAATATTCCTCTTCTGATGAGGAAAATCCTTTTGAAGGTCTTGGGCAGAAAGGGGGGGTATTTTGTGAACTTTGGGAGTTAAAGCTGAACACTTGTCCAAGTTCCCACCTTCTTTTAAAAGCTAAAGAGTTTCTTTTCCCATATCCTAAAATAATTCCGTATAGAGCTTGGTTATTTTTAAGGATATCCCACAAGCTTTTTTGATTGAGAATCACTTCATCTAATAGTTCTTTTGGGTCTATTTCTTTCCCAAGCAATTCGCAGAATAGATCCATATGTTCAGCAACTGTTTGTAAAAAACTGGATTTGTTGATGATAATTATCTGAAAAGCATGGGGATTTTTTATGCGGTCTACTTGTTTAAGCAGTATATAATTTCCTTGCAAGTGACAAAGGACATTTTTTTCTAATATAGACCAAGCCTCAACAACGGGAAAGAAGAAACCTCTTCTGTTAAAAAAAATAGTGTCAAAGGAGGGATTGAGAAAATATCCTGCTAAAGATACAGGTTTATTACCAAATAGAGTATAGCCAAAACCTTGCTCAAATATCATACTCTGTAATAGGGCTTCCATTAGGAAGTTTTCTTTTTCAGCAATAGAGGGTTTTTTGGAAAAAAAACAAAAAGCTAATCCACCCAGAAAAAGCCAAAGCAACAAGGCTTTTATTTGCAATGGATAAAGAGATCTTTTCATAAGATTTTTTTATTGCCCCAGCATTTAATAGATAAAGCTGGGGCTTTTGGATTTTAATGAATGATAGTTGCTCCACAGTCTTTACAAGTTTTTCTGTGGCGTGGGTTAATGCGAGTGCAATTGGGACACTCATAGCCAGCCATGAGTTCACGATATGCATTTTGCGTATATAATGTTTCTTCTTTGATAGTTTGATCTAAGGCATCTTGATTATCTTGTGTATAGAAAATTTCTTGTTCCGTAGGTTGGTCTAACTCATCTTGATTATCTTGTACGCATAGAACATCTGGTTCTGCATTTTGGTTTAGCTCATCATCTTGATTCAAAACATATGCATATATACCTTTTTCATCTGAATAGATAGCGGTTATTGGCTGTAAATCGCCATTTTTTAAGTGTAAATAGATAGTTCCGTCTTCAAAAGTAATATCTTCTGAATCAACATAAGTCTTTTCCCAAGCGTTTAAACCAGAAATAGATAAAATAATACTTAAACCAAACAATTTTAATAAATTTTTCATGCCATTTTTCTCCTATATAAAAGATAGATCAAAATCTTTAGATCTTACCAAAAGTAATCACAAGAAATCTCTTGCGGCTTTTTGGTTGCTCTGGCAATTATTAGTTTTAAAATATTTTATAAGCAAACTAAATCTAAAAATACTGCTTTTTTTGACAAGATTTAAAGCGCTTTCCAAGAAAGGGCTAATGTTTTTTGATCTACTAGATAGGTTTCATTCCCTGCATGGATAATAAGCCCTGGCATAATTTTCATATTAGGATAGGTCTGGCAAAACTTGCGTATCGACGAGGCATCTGCTTTATTAGGTTTAGATTTGCATTTAATTTCAATGGGGAAAAGAGCCCCATCTCTTTCTAAAATTAAATCTACTTCAGCTCCTGAATGAGATCGCCAATGATAGCAATTGGTTGCTGCTGTAGAGGCAAATTGCTGTTGAATATAATTGACCACCCATGTTTCAAAAAGCGATCCCATTTTCATACTTGTTACAACAGCTTCTGGAGAATGCAGACGCATTAAGTGACAAGCAAGTCCGGTATCTTTGAAATAACCTTTGCGTTTATCGCTTAGTCTTTTAGTGGCATTGTTATGAAAAGGAGGTATTTCAATCCATTGATAGGTATAGATAAGCAAATTGAGCCATTTACGGGCTGTTTGAGAAGAGAGTGCAAGTTCTCTTCCTAAATGAGATGCGTTGATTTCTTGCGCTGTTAAAACGGCCGAGAGTCTTAAAAAATCACCGAATAAAGTTAAATTCTCAATATTCTCAATTAAGCGTACATCACGCTCGACATAAGTTTGGATATAAGAGAGAAAAAAAGATTCTAGTTCCGATATAGGGAGCATTGTTGCTCTAGGATAGGTTCCTCTAAAAAGAAATTCATTTAAGGAAGGAAGATGAGGAATGAGTTCATGAGGAGCGTGTATAAAGGTTTCAGGATTTAATAAGTAATCATTTAACCATCCTTTACGATCCCCCATTCCTGCTATTTCTAAAGGAGTAAAGGGGTTTAGGTGAAAAATAGCCACTCTTCCTGCCATGCTTTCAGATACTGATTTAAGAACGCTAAAATTTTGAGACCCTGTTAAATAATACTGACCCATTTCCTCGCTTTGATCCACTCTTCGTTTTAAGGCGGCGAGTAATTCAGGTGCAAATTGAACCTCATCTAGAACTAAGGGTGGTGGGAACAAATCCAAAAAACGATCAGGATCTGTTCGAGCCTCATATAAATCTTGGATAGGGTCAAAAACAATAATTTTTGATTGAGGTAAAAGATGGCGTAAAAGAGTGCTTTTCCCCGTTTGACGTGCGCCTAAAAGAAGAATAACTTTAAAATGCTTTGCAGCAGATTGAATCCGAGCTGTTAAGTGTCTGGGTAAAAAGTGCATTTTTTCCTGGATTCTTTTAGTTTACATTTTAAATTTTCAAGGAAAAACTGTCAAATTCTTAAATTAAACTATTATTTACTTTAGAATAGAGTCCTGGTTTCTTATCGATTAGAAATGCAGCTGCTGCTAGAGCCCCTTGTGCAAACACATCACGAGAGTGTGCTTGGTGGCTCAATTTTATTTGTTCATTGCCATATTCGAAGATGACTTGGTGCTCTCCTATCACTTCACCACTGCGTATAGCATGAATGCGAACTTGGGAGAATTTACTTTTTGTTGTTGCATCTTCTGCAATCTCTTTGCCTGTAGTTTTAGCAAGGGCAATTGCTGTGCCGCCAGGTAAATCTTTTTTGTGTATATGATGCGTTTCAATAATATCAATACAACAATTTTCCGTAAAACCAGATACTTTTATAAATTCAATTAGTTGTAATAAAAGAGAAATACCTGGGCTAAAATTAGGAGTATAGAATATGGGAATATATTGGGCTGTGTCTTCGATTTTTTTTTGCATTTCTATGCTATGTCCAGTTGTCCCTATGACAATAGGTTTGGAGAATTGCTTTGCATACTCTAGATGGTTGAGGATAGTATCTTTGGAAGAGACATCAATGATGATGTCTGAAGCATGAATAGCTAATTTAGCAGAATTTGTCATGTTAATATCCATATTCGCTATTTTTTGTAGGGTAGGTCTTTCTGAGCATTTTCTTGACGTCCCCATAACTACTTTGTAGTTAGATTGGTTTGCTGCTAAAGCAAGAATGCTTTTCCCCATTTTTCCCATTGCACCAAGTACTGATAAACCAAACATAATGTTCCTTTTTTTATGGGTAATTCTTTTCACAAAAAGTATAGTTCTTTTGCCATTTTTTGGATCTAATTAATTATTGTGAAAAGAAGAAATTAAAATCCTTCCGATTTCTTTGAAATTCTCTATTCTAAAAACATCTGTATGCATATACTGCTTAAGCTTGAAGCCATACTTTATGACAAAAAAAATCAAACAATTATTATATTTTCTGTGTTGCAGCAGTTTAACGGGATGTTTATTCGGTAGCTCTTATTTGTCTTCTGAAGAAAAGAAAGAAGAAATATTTTTGAAAAACGAAGAACAGCACGCTATTAATTTCAATGACATTCCTATTATTGAGTTTATTCGCTTTGTTAGTAAAATCTCTGGAGAGAATTTTATTTTCAGTAATAGTGATTTAGGATTTGCGATTTCTTTTTGTATGGGGAAAGCGATTTCTTCCAAACAAGTATTACAAGCATTGATCGAACTATTGCACTTTCATGGTTTATTTGTAAAAAAAGAATCTGATTATCATGTGATTAAACGATATGATAAAGAGAAAGATGGTAACTATAAAGTTCCTTTCGATGCTTTAGGTTTAACAGCCTCTAATTCTATTCCCCAGTTGCCGGGTTTCAAAGAGGGATATGAATTTTTTGTGTATAAAGTGCAATACCACTCTGGAATGGATCTAGAGCAATCATTGAAGAAAATTGCTGCAGATATGCGCAATCAATCAAATGCTCCCCTTAATTTAGTGAATGCTATCCAGTCTCTGCAATGGGTCAAAGCGACAAATTCTCTACTCTGTTCTGGTGATCCCGAAACCCTTTATAGTTTGCGTAAATTAATCGATAGTTTAGATACTCCTCTGCGTCAAGTATTTATTGAAGTATTGGTTATTGAAACAGATGCAAAAAAAGGTATGGATTTTGGTCTGCAATGGTCAATAGGAGCTCAATATCAAAATAGGTTGGGATTAGGCGTTGGTAACTTTTCTCCTGCGCATTCAACAGCAGGATCTTTTGCTAATGCTATCCAAAGCATTAGTCCTACTAATCCTCCAAGCGGCTTATCGCAACTTCCTTTAGTTTCCGGATTTAATCTAGGTGTTATTGGCGATATCATTATGCATAAAGGTAAATCCTTTCTCTCCTTAGGCACTTTAGTATCTGCTTTGCAGACAGATGGCAATAGCACAATTGTGCTTAATCAGAAAATCATTACTCAAGACAACAAAAACTCTACTATTTTTGTAGGGGATAATATTCCCTTTACGGGCTCTGTTGTGCAGACAGTAGGTCAAAGTCAGCAATTAACGGCGAATGTGGAATATCGAGATATAGGGGTGAGTTTAAGTATCACACCTCGTTTAGGTGAGGATGAAATTATTTCCTTAGAAATTCACCAGGAAATTACAGAAAGTTTAGATCAGAACGTTATACATACGCAAAATACTGCAAATGGAATTAGAACGACAAAAACGAATATGTCAACACATGCTCATGTGCCTGATCAACACTTTTTAATAGTTAGCGGGATGATTCGCAATGCAAAATCACAACATAAAACAGGAGTGCCTTGTTTAGGTGGTCTTCCTGTAGTTGGGGCTATGTTTAGCAGAACGCTTAAATCAGATGAAAAGCGCAATATTGTTATTTTTGTACGTCCTTATATCATTCGTTCTTTTGAAGAATATCGTAAATTGACTGAAAACCAGGAAAGGATTTTTGAAAATCAGACAATAAGCCAAGATTTTATAGAAGCAATTGAGTTGATTAATCCTACCGAATGAGAGTAAGCCTTAAAGCTCTTGTCATTTAAATATAAGAATGCTAACTTAAGCCCCGCTTTTTGTAGATCGTTTCTTTCTATAGGAAAACTTGAGAGTTTTAATATTGCATCTTGTCAAATCTTTTAAAATCAATTAAGATAGAGATCTTTACAAGAAACTTTGGGTTGATAGCTCAGCGGATAGAGCACCCGCCTTCTAAGCGGGTGGTCGCAGGTTCGAATCCTGCTCAGCCCATTTGATTTTTAATGGTTAATATCGATATATGAAAAAAAAATCCGACTCCAAAAGTCTGATTCGTTCCAAGTCGAAATATCTAGGAGATCTTGTAATTTCTCCTAAGAAATTTGATCAATTAGGTACTATCTTAAGAAAATTTCGCTCGGCGGAATTCCAAAAACTCAATGATCGCAAAAAAAGTGAACGGATTAATTTAACTCTTTACGAGCTTATCCATAAAGAAAAAACTCCCTGTTTTTTATTGCCTGCTGTGCTGGACTATATTGAAGCAATTAATGCTTTGACTCTCCTAGATAACTATGCCTTTTTTCATTTTGAATTATGGTTGAACCAATTTTCTGGTATTAGCATTCATGAAAACTATAGTTTGCGTGCAAAAATTGTAGGTAAATGGGTCCCGCGAGAGGAATATCAATCTTTTTTTCCTATTGGCATGGGCAGGGTATATGAGGGTTCGCACTTTGTAACAGCGCATGGTTCGCCTGATCTAGATACGGCAATTGCTTCTTTCTGGGGATGGGTAGATGCATTTGCCGCAAGAGTGGGAAATGGATTGCATATATGGAATGTTCCAGGAGGACCACCTAGTTTTCAAGTGGAGATTGATGTCTTATTTGATCAAATGCTTGGTGAAAAAGCCTTTATTCATTTAGCTAAACATCGAACTACTCTTGCGTTATCAGGGATTGATCTGGTTACTCAAAACTCTTTAACAAGACAATTAACAACGGAGTCTATTTCTCTATTTGATCATGAACACCGCCCTCATGCAATTGTACTCGTCGATGAACAAGGATATTATCTAGGAGATTGGCGCCATTATGACGTAGAGGGAGTAAGGCAGGTCATTATTTTGTTAAATAATTGTCTACGTTGGTTTGAAAATGATCTGCATGTGAAATTGGTTTCTCTTTTTGCTAAAAAAGATCTTTCATTAAAAGATTTGCCGGAATTCATTAATGCTGTATTGATGGCAAAAATAGAAGATTGTCAACCTGCTCGAGAGTTTACAGAAGGGCAAAAGAAACATGCACGTGCTTACCTTCAAAAAGTGCTTGGTGTAAAGAAAGGTTTAAGTTGTACTTTTCAAGAATTTGCAGAGGCTATGAAAACTCATGATCTATTTGAGTTTGCTCAATTCTTAGAATTAATTGCTTCTTTAAACAAATCCTCTCTTTTTGATGCTTCTGGGTTTTTAATCGAAAATCGCCCTAGAATCTTTTTAGCTTTGGAAAAGATGATTAAGAGCCTAGACCGTTCGATTCAAAGCATTCGTGCTTTTGTGGAAAGGCTAGATGTTGCTCTAGATATTAAAACTCATGTGTTTGGGTATATTCCTCAACATGTGAATTATCGAGCAGAAGTGGAAGAAATCCGTAGTAAAATGAATAATTATCCCCATTTGACAGTAACAATGGCTGATTCGAGTGGGAAGGTGATTCCTTTAGGAGTGATTTATGCCAGTGATTTGCATAAGAATATTCTTGGTACGGTTTCTTTAAGGGACTTTTGTAATCGAGAGGAAACAAAAATCCCATCTTACTTTGAAGTGATTAGTGTGATAGATCACCATAAGAGCAATCTACAAACCCTTTCTGCTCCTGTAGCAGTCATTGCAGATGCACAATCTTGTAATGTGTTATGTGCAGAGTTAAGCTTTGCCATCAATGACAAATACGGTACTGGGGGTATGAATTTACAACAAATCAAGAGCCAAATAAAAGAAAAAATTTCCTGTTTGCATTCTCCTAGCGATCGAAGGATTTTACAGCGATTGTTGCAAAAAGAAAACGCTTGTGAGCAAAAAAATACATACTTTATTGACCCTACACGAGAACTCATAGAATACTTTCATTTTTTATATGCTATTTTTGAAGATACTGATTTATTAACTAAAGTTTCTCGAAGAGATATTGAATGCGTTGCATCCCTAATTAATCGTCTAAAATCGCTTATCTTAAAAGAAGAAGCAGAAGTGATTATCTTTGATGATATTTATACAGAGGAGAACTTTGTCTCTTTAGCAACAAAGAGGATTCTGCAGAACCGTGACGTCTATTCCATCTATTGTAAAATCTATAAAGCTAAAGAAGAGAATGTAGAAAAAAATGTCAGACTTTGCATTAAAGGGAATCCATCTTCTATCTTTGTCGATACGAAAGAACAAAATGGTTGTGCTCGAGTAGGACAGACAAAAATATTTTCTCGTAATTATCCTTCTTTTTCTAAACATGTCTCTACCTTGCAAGAGCAGTGGTATAAAATGTTGTTTGATTACTGGTCTGATCATCCGGAAGTAGATTTGCATTTACAAATGATTAGTACAATCGCAGGCGTAGATAATCTATTTTTAGGAAAGGAAATTAAGGATAGTCATTTAGATGAATTATGGATTTGGATTCCCTTTACGGAGCAATCGATCGAACATCTAAAAAGCTTTTTAAATGCTTTTCGCTCTTGCCCAGCTCTTGTAAAAGGGGAGCTTGCCGTTTGCTTTTATGGAGATACAGCTAAAGCATACGAGCAAATTTTTGCTGAGAGCTTCTTTTCAATTACTAAAAAAGAGATAAACAATAAAAGCACTTTGCCAATCGCAGTTCTAAAATTTCCTGCAGGTGCAATCAATTCTAGAAAGGCCATGGTTTCCCCTTGCCTCCCCAGACTGATTGAATGATCTAGCCCTTAAGCGAACTTTATTTATCTTCTTCTTCAATGATTTCAAGAGTAATGCGGATTTGATTGCGACTTGCTACAGACTTAAGTAGATCCCGAATCGCATTAATCGTTTTACCTTTTTTGCCAATAATTTTTCCGATATCTGATTTAGCTACAGCTATCTCGATAATCAAGGAACTTTGGCCCATAATTTCATTAATTTGAACTTCTTGGGGGAGATCAACAAGGTTCTTCACGATGTATTCAACAAACTCTTTCATAGTTCGATCCTCATATGAAACGCAGAAAATAAGTAAGAGAAGAAAAAAGGAAACTTACTTTACACTTTATGATAACGAAAAGAGAGAATTCTAAGCTAGATAGATTTTTTTTCTCTTTGAGGATCAACTAGTTCAATAGCTTCTCTTAAGTCTTCTGGAATAGGAGCTCTTATCGAGAGAATTTGCTGAGTAATAGGGTGAAAAAATTTTATAAAATAGGCATGTAAAAGTTGTCTTTTTGTAGAAAATTTTTTATTGACAGTAGCCTTCCCATAAGTTTTATCGCCCAAAATAGGGGTTCCTATATGTTTCAAATGTACTCTTAATTGGTGTGTACGACCAGTTAGAAGCTCTAGCTTAACCAAAGAAAGAGAGGCATTTTGCGCTAAAACCCGGCAGATGGTTTTAGATGCCCTTCCTTGTATACATATAGTCATTTCCTTACGACGAGAGGGATGGCGTGCAATGGGGGCATCAATCAGACCATCTTTTGGTGTACCTATACAAATGGCTAAATAGGTCTTTTCTATTTTTCGTTTTGCAAATAAATCTATTAAACCAGTATGTGCAGCCCGTGTTTTTGCAGCAATCAGGATCCCAGAAGTATCTTTATCCAATCGATGAACAATGCCAGGTCTTAAAGGATCGTCAGAATCTAGCTGCTTACAATGAAATAAAAGAGCATTAACAAAGGTCCCTCTGTAATGTCCAGGGGCTGGATGAACCACCATCCCAGCGGGTTTATTAATGACAATCAGATGTTCATCTTCATACAGGATCTCTAAATCGATAGATTCAGGAGTTAAATCGATTTCAGGGGTGATTTGAAAATAGACCTCAATTTCATCCCCAGGCTTTGCCTTCTCCCTTTTTTTCATCGCTTTTCCATTAACAAGGACATAGCCTTGCTTAATTAAAAATTGGAAATAACTACGCGATTTATCCGGAAATCTTAGAGATAACAAAGCATCAAGCCGCAGGTGAGACTCTTCTAAAGAAGATATAAAACAATTTTTATGAGTAAACATGCTATGCAGTATAGCAAAAAAGAGATTTTTATTCCTTTCCTTCTATTACATCTCTTAAACGTTTATTTGCTTCGGATAATTTTTTTCTTTCTTGGGCAACCAAAGTATTAAAAAACTTTAAGAGGCCATTCATAAATAGCTTGGCTTGTTCCTTGGTAGCAGGGGTTGTGCCTTGTGAAAGGAATGTTTGCCATACCCTTAAAGATTCCTGATCCTTAGAAGAGGGTTTTTGAGGTTGAATAGGTTGTGGCCCAGAGGGGGGGATGGGTTCTGTCATAAATACTCGCTTTTTCTTTTAAAATAGGAAAAAAGCGATATTTATTCAAACTAAAATATTAATTATTAATTTTTAAATATTAAAGAAGGGTTGTTTTTTTAATATTAAATGATTATTAATATAATAATATCCTTATCAAATCTCTAACAAAGCAGAATTTATGTCAGTATTGAGTAATAATTTAATTAATCATGATATTTCCAAGAATAGTAACATTAATAATCCAAGCTCAATTGTATTAAGGGCATTGCAACAGGGTCAAGTTGATCAAGAATTAGAGCAGAGTGCTCTAATAGAAGCACTCAATAGTCAAGCAGCTGAAAGTATAAAAACCAATCTGGATAAAAAACTCTTTGCGCACATTCATGCAGATCACGCCATTACAGGAACCTCTCTAGAAGGAGCAAACCCAGTTAGAAACGCAAAGTTTATCTCTGCTTGTTTAGATCTGATTGACATCTCCGTAGAAATAAAAAAAAATCTAAAAACAGCCTTTAATTCTTTGATCTCATGCGAAGATCCTCAAATAACCAGTAAGGTAAAAGAATTGATCCCAGGCCAGTCTTTATTAGTATCTGGAGGATACCAAGATCCATCTGGGGGGCATGCTGTATTATATGAGTTTAAAAAAACAGATGATAATACTTATGATATTTACCTTTATAATACAGGGGAAGGAATTGAGACTTATCATCCCCAAATGCAAAAAGAAGGGATTCCTTTTTATAAAGCGGTCATAAAATTTGAAAACGTTCTGCCTGAAGAATTAGATCTTGTTGATCAAAAAGAAAGCTCCTGTTTTTTTCAATATCTTGCAGATTTAAGCAATTCTGAAAGCAGCGAAAAAAAAAACATAAATGTGCTATATGGAAAGGGATTTGGCCATCTTGCAAGAAAGCTAGTTGTAGTAAGAGAAGATCATTCTCTTTTCATTAAAGGACAATATGCAGGGACGTGTTCTTGGAGAGTATTACAAGCATTCGTTTTGAAAACCCTTGGAGATTTTGCCCTTTATAAGAAGTATGTTTTTGAACTCAAATTAGTAACTCTCTCTCTCTTTTTCAAAAAATGTGAGGAGGGATGTGATCTAGAAAGCTGTATGCTTTTAGAAGAAGCGGCTGCTAATCACTCAAGATCTGCTGCAAAGCTTTATTACGCAGATAGTCCTGATACAACGATTTTATCTGAAGAAAAAGCAGCTTGTGCTGATGCTACTTTGCAGGAAATATTGGAAAAACTACCTGATTTAAAAGCTAGCGTAACATTAGCCCAACCAAAACAAGAATTTCTAGAAGAGAAAAAAGATTCTTTTATGGTGGAACTTGTTGAAGTTCAATCACGACCATCTTCTATACAAAAAAGCTCTTCCCCTCTTCTTTTTTCTTCTATAGATCCAAGAGATTTTCTCAAGCAAATTAACAGAGTAATTAGCCATATAGATGCTCTGTCAAGTAAAGAGTCTAAGACTTTTCAAATAGAAAATTTTGTAAAAGCTTTACCTATTCCTCATAGGGATCTTGAAGAAGATTTTTGGCAGAAAATTCCTCAAAATGACCTGAAAGAAGGCCTTATCTCGATCCAAAAAGTGATAGAGTCTTACGGGAATCTTTGTTTGAATGATCCTCCCTTTTTCCCCAATCAGCAAAATACAGCTCTTAGTTTGCTGAGCTTCGCGCATCGATTCGCTCTTAGGATAGACCAACAACAATCAGGCAAACTAAGTAACTATGGTATCTGGAATGCATTTTTATCTTATGCAGATCGACAAAGATTTTTTGTCTGTTTTGAACCAAATGAACAAAAAAGAAGAGAAGAACTGTATGCGTATTTTACAGCTAGTAAAGATAAAGAGCAGTTATTTAATTTTCCCTTATTAAAGGGAAGCTTTACAGAAGTAGAACACAAGCAAATTCAGGAAATTTTTCTTTTTGAACATGCAATGAATCGAGATCTTACTTTGAAAGAGACACTTGTGAATCGAGCTAAAGCATTACTAAAAGAAAAGCAAAAGATAGGCTGCACTACTAAAAAATATTTTACCGATTCTTTAGAGATGGTAAAAAAGGTGATTCTGATCACAGATAATACCATCTTACAGAGTTCTGATAAGACGCAACATCTAGCTATTTTGCGCAATATTTCCTATATCGCCCAGCAATTCGCAGGCTACATTCAGAGTGAAGATTATTGGGGTACCTGTAAATCAACTTTTAGCAAATACCAATGCAAAGCAAAACAATGGCAAGGGAATCAAATAAAATACGCACAATCCTTTAATTGGAAAAATGACTCAGATCCTGCTGTAGGATATCATTTATTGCCAATTAAGCAAGAAGTGGAAGATTTAGTAAAATCACTGGATTCTTTTTCCCAGTCGCTTTCTGTAATTGCTCAGCAAACAGAGCCTAAACTTCAGCTACAACCTGAAAATACATCCCTTCATTATCAAAAACATCTGGAAACTACCCAATGTGAGCCTCATTTACAGCCTCAGAAAGCGATCTACTACTTTCAAGAGCATTTAGAAGAATTAACGGATTTAAACAAGCAAGCCTTATTCGATTTGATCTTTTTCAAACAGGTAGACTGCAAAGTTCCTCTTATCCAGGAATTACAAAATAATGCTTTTTTTGTTCAGCAGTGTAGACGGTTTATTAGTGAAGGATTGGATCGATTCTCTCAGGATAGATCGGAAGAACCGAGTCATTTTTTTGCCTATCTTTTCTTTGTACGATTAATCTATCGTCTGAATCAAATCCAGCAAGACCTTCAGTTACCTCATTTAGATTTACCATCTACTCAAAGTCCTCTAAATCGATGGTTGGAGAGCCCCAGCTTACATCTAGAGGATAAAGCTTGCCTACATTTGCATCGCATAATGCAATATGCATGCCTTCCTAATGATAAGATCTCTTTTCAGCAGCTATGTGAAATTATTCCCAGTTGGTTTTACTATAAACGCTCTCATCTTCTAGCTAAAAAAATGCCTTATCTTGAGAATCAGGCTGCCGAGTTTATCCATCGATTGATCCCTTGCATAGAAAAGCTCCTGATTAAAGAGCAGCAAACAATGATTTGTCAGATTCTTCAGATCATGAGTGTAACTGCTATTCAACAAGAAACAATCAAAGAAGTATCTTCGCCATTTCCTCTTTATACGATTACACTTAACGATGAGATCTTTTGGAAACTGCATCTACTAAATGCACAAATTGAGAGCACAAACGGTCTTATAGAAAGCGCTTCTACAGCAGAGCTTCAGGAGACGGAGAGCTATCAAGCTCTATTTAAAGACAGGTTTTTCGATATTTATAAATCAGATGGATACTACTGCTTTTTCTGCCCAGAAAAAGGGCAGATACGTATCTCTAAACAAAGATATGCAAATGATTGTACTATTGAATCCTCTATTAATGGTAATTGGTATCAGTATCTCCCTGAAAATAAATTAAAAAAAACAAAATTACCTTATGCTCTTGTTGAAGATCATTGGCATTGGCATTCTATACAGAAAAGTGAAATGTTGATCATTTCCAAAGAGCATAATCAGCCAGTTGCCAAAGTATGTACTAACCAAAATTTCTGGAATGAATTTAAATTACTGCAAATAGAAAGTGCGCAACAAGAACAAATCTTATATCCAATGGATCCACTAGAGCCTTCTTTAGCAGATATCCATAGAATAGAAGACCCTAATTGGCGACTTATTTTTCAAAGTGGGGATCAAACCTATATTCGCTTTCCTCGATTGCATTCCATACAAGGAGAAGAACTGGAATTTGTTTTTAAAAAATCAGAACAGAGAGCACATCTTACCCAAGATAAACATTTCACCATTGCAAAACATATACCAGGACTTATTGGATTTTTGGAAAATTATCTTGTCTTGGAAGACCTAAAGGGCCAAAAAAAGAAAGTGCTTATTCCCGTGCAAGAGATTATAAAGAGCAATGATTTTTCTCCAGAGGGGGTCTGTTTAGATTTTAAATCTGCAAGTAGAGAGGGTGTTTATCTAGAATTCGAGTTAAATCATAATAAGCTTTCTCCTATGAATAAAGAAGGGATCTTATTTTTGGCTTATTTATATTTAGCGCAGAGGGATTATATAAAAGCGGTAGAGTATTTGCATCAGATTGTAGAAGCAGATCCTTTATCAGAGCTAGCGGTTACCATTTTAGATAGATTTCTTAACCTATCCCAGTTAAATCAAGATCAACATCCTTCTGCTACTGCGGTTCGTCTAAAGGCGCTGTTCTTATTGCAATCAAAAAGCAGCTTGGAAAAACGCAAGGATACCAACCTAGCAAAGGCAGATTATGCTAACTATAGCAAGAGAATAAGCAATGTAGATAGCAGACTTCTACTAACTCCCGAAGAAAAGCAATATTTTTCTTCTCTCATCCCTTCTTTACCTGTTTTACCCCCTAACCATTTCTTGAAAGAGTGGGAAAAAGCACAATTTTTGCTGTATCCAAGCCTTCCTCTTAAAGAATTAAAAGACATACATGGGCTAATTGAAGACTGTCGTAATAGTTCAGATTATATTCCATATAGGATAGAAAAAATTCTTGAAAATGTTCAATGGTTTGAAGATCTATACGAACAAGCATATATCGCTAAAACAGAAGCTGAGAGACTGTTCATCTCGACACAGATGCATTTTACTAATAGTAAAAAAGGTAAGGAATTTGCATTTGCAATTATCCATTTTGCTTTAAAATATCCAAAGCTAGCCTCTCCTCTTCCATCATCCTTAAATAAACAATGGTTCAAATTTGTATTAGAAAGATATGAAGAAAAGTATAATGCACAGCCAAAATTAGGTACCGAACTTACCCCCCGCTCTTCCGCAGAAGATCTCATTTTCCATGTCAGAGACGAAAGAATTCCACAAAGATTACAGAAGCAATGTTTGCCTTTCTCTCAGGTACAAATACAACAAGCTCTTGTTTTACCTCAAGTTGAGCCAGAAAATCGCTGCTTTGCTCTTTTTGAGTCGGCTAATACTTACTTTACTCAGGTTCCTACATCTATAGAAAATACCCCTCTTCATCTAGAGAAAATAGAAAAAGAAGACTACCAACAAGCTATTGAAAAAGGATATGAAGATTTTCACAAAGACCTAAAAGCTGGTGTTTGCATTAATCAAACTAGTACAGAGTTTAGATTGGATAAGTCAAAGCTAGAGCGGCTTTCTTATTTATTAAAGGTTTTTTTAAACACGGAATCTTTAGAAAAGCAAAAGCAGAAAATCTTACAGTTAGCAAATGCCAAGCCCTCTCCATACATTTTACAAAACGATCTTCTAGAGAAGGGCAGATTTAAGTCACGTGTGGATTTCAAGCAGCTGATTTGTGCTTTTTTAAAAGGAGATGCTAACGATTATTATCAATTAAATTCTTATTTGAGTGTACAGGAAATTCAAGAGATCGATTGCTTACTGCAAAAATTTATGCTAGAGAGCACAAAACAATGCCAAGCAGAAAGAGCTCTTTCATTGCTAAAGAATTTAGAAAAGACAGAATCAGAAGAAGAAATCACATCCATCAGCCAAGAGCTTTATACCTCTCTAACAGAAGAGATGTCTTATAACCCTGCTCAGAATCGTATCCTGTTGGTGTATGAATACCAGGCTAGAATTAGAGTACGTCAAAACCAAATGCAACTTATTTCTGAAATGACAGCGATTTCTGAAACAGGTGAATATAGGAACTTGATTACACAATTAATTATGGGAGGAGGTAAAACAAGTGTATTAGCCTCTATTTTACTTGTGATTCTTGCTAAGCCTCCCAAATTAGCTGTATTTATCCCACCTGCTGCACAGTTTGATACTTTGCGTAATAATTTGAAAACAACACAACATGCATACTTCTTACAAGAATTGATACCGATTGAATTAACTCGCTCAGAGCTTTCCTTAGAAAAGTTAAAAGAAGTGTACCAAAAACTTGTGCAAGCGCAAAACAAGGGGTGGGCCGTTCTGATCCAAAAGGAAACCTTACAATCTTTTGCATTAGAGCTGCAGAGCACCTTATATAAAGCACAAGAACCTGAAAAAATTGCCATTTTGCGTGATATTGTGCAGCTGTTTAGAAATTCAGCGCATGCCCTATTTGATGAGTGCGATCTACAGCTTAATCCTATGCAAGAAGTGAACTTCACTATAGGAGAAAAAAAACAGATTGACCCGATGTATATTGCGTGTGGTGCTGAGATATTTAAAAACCTTGTAAGCAGTCAGCTTAAAACGGTGAATCAAAAACAATCATTGGCTGAGTTTGTCGGTCTATTGCAGAACGCACAATCCTTTATGAAAACAGAAGATTATTATGATCAGGTTCTTCCTGTGCTAGCTAAAGAGCTATTTAAGTCTTATAAAGATACTTTACTTTTATCAGAAGAATATGAGGCAGATTTTTTAAAATATGTACAAGGAGAGTTAGACAGCTCAAATCTAACCATGCAAAATGAGCAATTCTTAACACTGCTTAAAGGCTACGCAGCTTCTTTAGATGACTTAGAGAGAGAAGCAGCTGCTTTAATTGCTTGGATAAAAATGCAATTCACCGAAATTTTGCCTTTGACCCTTAGTAAAGATACAAATCGCCATTATGGTCGCTTAAATACGCAAGAGCTAGGGAAAGTAGTTCCTTATCAAGGAGTAAATGTACCTGCAACTACGCAGTTTGGTAGCCCTTGGGAAGCTTTAGCTTATCAGTTTCAAACAGCTCTGTCGCAAAAAATCAGTATAGATTTAGTGAAAGCCTATACACAAAAAGTCTATCAAGCTGCAGAGCATAATGTGTCTTATACCCAAATGTCGTTTGAGGGCACTAAAGAAGCAAAAGAATTTTTTGAATTAACGGCAATTCCTCTGAGTCAAGCAAAAGAGGAGAATAGCCTAAAAAAGATAGTAGAAAATATCAATAAAGATCCTAGTAAAATTCTAGAGATAGAATCGGATTTTGCTACTCGCTTGATTAGTTATTACCCTTTTTATTTAAACAGTAATGCTTCCCATCTCTTTGAGCAGTTTGCAGCGGTTACAGGCTTTTCTGGTACACCTTGGAATAGTTCTTGCTATCCAGGAAACCTTGCTAACAATGTATTATTTGATTTAGGGACAGAAGGGAGGATTGTGGATACAGCCTGTCAAAAGGCCCGTAAAAACCCTCATGCGCTCCATCTGATTCAAAATACAGAGGTTCAAGAGGTCCTAAAGAGCTGTTTACAGAATAATCCACGCCAAAATCAAGTAATGGCTTTTATTGATGTTGCCGGGGTATTTAAGGATTATGATAATTTATATGTAGCAGCACAAATCTTGACCTATTTTACAAAAGATCCTCGAATGGAACATGTTCTCTTTTTTGGAAGAGCCAACTCTAAAGAGAGCGCCCCTAATACACTAATGGCTCTTAAAAAAGATAGCTCTGTTCCTATTGTTATCGGAAGTACTCGTGTTCAAGAGTTAGAAAAGCATGGAATTGATCCAAAATCCACCTTTATTTATTACGATGAATGCCACTCTGAAGCAACAGATTTACCACAAATACCAGACGCGGTAAATTTATTATCTAGCAATGGATCGATGATTTTAAGAGATTTGCTCCAAGGAATGCTACGAGCTCGTGGGTATCTTAAAAAGCAAGACATCGAATATGTAATCCATGAAAATACGATTAAGCAGTTAGGAATTCAAGGTAAGCCTACCTTTGAAAATGCGGTTCTGAATCCTTCCATTGTCAATCAAGCAGAGAGAAAAGCTAAAGAAACCTACCGAGCTTTTCTGCATAAAATTGATCAAGTGCTATTTACATGTGCTTGGGAACACCTATTAGACACTCCTGAACAGATGAATAATCTGTTTAATCAATATCGGACTCTTTTTCTGCATAACTCAGAAATTGATTGTTTTAAGCAATCTGGGGCCTTATTGCAGAAAGATTTTGGCTTGGAAACGCTTAAAAAATATGCAGAAGAGCGCTTCCAACACTGGAAGCAGATTCAACCGGATCTTCTTCTACAGGAAAAATCAGAACAAGCTCTCAAGCAAGTTATGCAAGATGCAGCTGCATGTAAATTTTTACCAAACTTAGTTGAAGTAATGTCATCTACATTAGGGATGGAGCAGCAAGTTGAGATGCAACAAGAAGTAGAACAAGAATTGGATGTAGAACTTGAACAAGAATTAGAATCTTATCAACATAAAGGTAAAATTGAACCGAGAACAGAGTCAACATGGGGCTTTGATACCATTGCATCGAAAAGTTTTCTAAAAGTACAAACGATTCCATCTAAGAGTATACCCAATTTTTATTCACAGCCAAAAACACATCTATTATCTGATTTCATTCAAAGCTACCATCATCGTAAACCCTATTATCAGATCTTTGAAGAACAAGGGATTATCATTACAGAAAATGCCATGTATACTTCTTGCGATCTTTGTTCTGTTTTTTCCCATACGCAGAAACCAGCTCACCAGCTTTTAATTGTTAAAGAACAGGAGAAATTATACGCGGTGATTCTCTCTATCAAGGAGGCTGAGGTATTTAAAGAATATTTGACTGCGCAAAAACCTCCTGATATGTGGCTCATTCTTCCTAACGCAGAAAAGCTATCTTTACCAAATGAAGAAGAAACTACTTATTCCAATTTGCAACAAGAGATGCCAGAGCATGCTGAGTGGTTAGCACGTACTCTTTGGTTTGTTAATTTTTTAAATGGCGATATGTTTTATTTACCAGTTCATGGAGATCTTACAGAAGCAATCATTAAAGAAAAAGACACAGAGCTTAAAACACATTTTCTTAAACTTAAAACTATCCAAGATCCAAAGAAAAAGGCTATTTTTTCTTATTTGCTAGAGAATGTGTTGGAGGAGACTTCTAGAGCCAATCGAATAAAATCTCAACAACGTCGCATAGAACGAAGAAATATAAAAGAAGTAGCTGAATGCTTGACAGAAGAAGAGATTAGCGGACTTTCTAAAGAGGATCACAGATATGTTCCTTATATAAATCTTAAAAAAGTAGGCCATTTAACAGATGCAAGCTTAATCCAACATTTAAATTCTTCCCAGATTAAAGAGGTTATGCCTGCCCAAGTTCCGCATCTTTTACCTGCACAAATTCGCTTCTTAAATAAGCCAGAGCAAATTCAGATGGTTTCTAAAGAAGGATTTGATCTTTTGACCCCTCAGCAAATAAATCACCTAACGATAGATCAGATTGCTCATTTATCTAACCAAAAGATGCAATATGTGAAAGAATCTTTGCTCAAGCAGGTTAAGCCTGAGCGAATTTGTGTATTATACAGGGAGAAAAACCTGCTTGACTCCCAGATCAAAGGGCTTTCTGAAATACAGTTGAGAGCTCTTTTACAAGAAAACCAAATAGAAAAGATTCTACCTAATTTAGTGGATGAACAGCTTCAGTATATAGAGAAAAAAGAACAGATTCAAGCGATTCCTCTACACCAAGTCCAACACCTTGTTAAAGCTCAAATTCCTCTTCTAAGCAATGAACAAACCGGTGAAATATCAGATCTGCAATACAAGCATCTAACAACTGAACAATTTACCTATAAATATAGACAATATTCTACAGTTTTTATGTTGCTAAAGGGGTGGATCTTGTTGAATTTGCGTATTCTATCTTATCTTTGTGGAATCTATTTGCTAAAAAAAATTCCTTTTTTACGATTTTTTGGCAATATTACAGATAGATTAGACTGCTCAAATATCTATTTAGGGATAGGTTATAGAAAACTACAGGGTAAATAAAGAGGGATCAGAGAGTTGACCTCAGAAGAAGAACGAATAAAAAAACAGGTATTTTTTCATCTTGCAAGACGCTCTTTTTTTAGAGAAGAGCTAAGCTTAAAGCTTGCTCAAAAGGGGTTTTCTAAAGAAGCAATTGATAAGGTGCTAGATTTGTGTAGTAAACAAGGTTTTTTAGATGATCAAAAATTGACTCGGCAATTAGTAGAAAAAGCAAGAAATAGCGGCTTTGGATCAAAGGCTATTTGGTTTAAACTCTGTTATAGAGTAGGAATAAACCGCTCTGTTTTACAACAAGTCATTTTGGAGACAGAAAAAAATCAAATGGGAAGTTTGCAAAAACTTATCCAAAAAAAATCTCATCAAATCCAGCTGTTAGACCCCAAACAAAAGAATCGATGGATTGCAAAAATGCTCAGACGTGGTTATTGTTATGAGGAGATTATGCGTTGTTTGGCAGAAGTTTAGTGGCTTTAAATTTCTATAACAAGGTATAACAACCATTTTCTTATGATGCGGTTATCTGTATGCATATCGGGGTTTTGGGAATTAGTTATAAATCTGCTGAGATTGGTTGTCGTGAGCAAATTGTAGCAGCCTATCAGAAGCTAGCCAAGGAATTTGTACAAGATGCAAGTTGGATTTTACTTGCTACTTGTGCTCGTATTGAGATTTATTTTAGTGCAAGCGACTTAAGCGTAGCGCATAGCGTGTTATTAAATGCCTTGCGCTCGGAGCTCTGCTTTGATTTAGAACACAAGCTATATGCTTATTTTGGGTTGGATTGTTTTTTGCATCTAGCACGGGTAACTTCTGGACTAGACAGCGTCATTCTCGGCGAATCAGAAATTCAGAGACAAGTAAAGGGAGCTTATCAGTTAGCATCTAGAAGAAAGTTGCCGCATGATTTGCATTTTCTATTTCAAAAGGCTTTAAGATTGGGTAAAACCATTCGTACCCAATTTCCCTTTGTAGAGAAAAATATAGGTATTGATAAAGAGTTATTTTTATTAGCAAAATGTTTTAAGCTACATACATCTTCTGTTTTATTCATCGGTTATTCAGAGATCAACCGTAAGATTATTAGCTACTTTAAATCAAAAGGCATGAAACAATTGTCTTTATGTACGCGCAATAGGCAAGCTGCTGTTGAATGGAGTAAAAAAGAAGAGATCTTATTACTTGATTTTTCCCAAATAGAATTAAGCGCTCAATTTCCCATGGTGGTTTGTGGAACTTATACAGATCAGCCTATCTTGCATGCCCGTCAGTTTGTCGATGCTAAAACGCGTTTAATCGTAGATTTAAGCGTTCCCAGAGCTGTAGATCCATTTCTTTCTCGTCATTTTAGTTTGAGCTTGTTAAATATAGAGCATATCAATGCGATCATTGAAACAAAGCAACAAAAAAATGTTCTTCAGGTTCAAGAAGCAGAAGCTATACTGTTTCAATCGGTTCAGCGTTATGTAGCAGTTTTTCAGAATGGCAAAAGAGGCTATGAATGCGTCGTATAATTCTATTTTTATTATTGGTTCCTGTTTTTCTCTGCTCTGCCAAGAAACCTAAAGAAATAGAAGATCACAGTATAATTATGATCCCATCTCATGCGGTCTATGAAGGAGACTACTTTGCTGCAGGAGATAGCATAGAAATTTCAGGGATAGTCAATGGAGATGTATACCTAATTGCAGGGCAAGTTGTTGTTGATGGTGTAATTAATGGAGATCTGATCTGCTGTGCAGGGAGTGTAGATATTTCAGGAAAAGTGTCAAATAACGCACGATTATTAGCCGGTCAAGTTTTACTAAGTGGAGAGATTGGACGCAATATTACAGCTGTTGGAGGCAATGTTCAGCTACTCAAACAATCATCTGTTGGAAAAAATGTTGTGATAACAGCTGGAAATGCAGATTTAGCAGCCCGTATCGGATCAGAGGTAACCGTTGTAGCTTCTCATTTACGTGTGTCCTCAATCATTGGGCAAGACCTGCATGCTGTTGTAGGCATAATGAGACTTACTTCACAAGCGCATATTAGTGGAGATGTAGACTATCGAAGCAACTCAGATGCATGGATTGATCAAGGAGCTACTGTAGTAGGAACAATTACCCAACATCCTTCTTTTGTGCGTAATTTGGTTAAAGGCACATGGATTCAAAAGATCTTAGTGGGCTCTAAACTGCTCACTCTTTCTATGAACTTCCTTTATAGCCTTGCTATTGCCTATTTATTACTTAGGCTCTTTCCTAGGAACTTACAGTCAGCTCTTCTCTCTTTAAGAGGACAACCTTGGCGTTGTCTAAGTACAGGACTGATTACATTGATCGTGTTGCCGCTTTGTTGTTTATTGCTATTAATGACTGTTTTAGGGGTGCCATTTGCTCTAACTCTTATTGCTTTAAACATCGTAGGGTTTTATACCGCTAAAGTGTATTTTATTTTCTGGGGATCAGATTGGCTCTCTAGCAAAATTAAATGGAGAATACACCGATTGGCTGCTTTTGCTGTGGGTTTGATTGCCTATTTGATCATCAGCTCTATTCCAGGATTGGGTAAAATCTTTTTATTAGCCGCGATGGTTTTTGGGCTTGGAGCTGCAGTTACAGCCCAAACCAAGCGCTACCACATAGGGCTTTAAAATTCTGCATGACCAGGGAATCTAGGAAAAGGGATTACATCGCGGATATTCTCCATTCCGGTGACAAATAATACCAGACGCTCAAACCCTAAGCCAAAGCCTGCATGCGGAACAGTTCCATATGTGCGCAGTTGCGTGTACCACCAATAATCCTCTGGATGCAGCCCAAATGAGCGGAGTTTTTTCTCTAGAACATCTGGGCGCTCTTCTCTTTGAGCTCCTCCAATGATTTCTCCAATCTTTGGAACTAAGACATCCATAGCAGCTACTGTTTTTCCATCAGAATTTTCCCGCATGTAAAAAGCTTTGATTTTCTCTGGATAGTCGGTTAGGACCAACGGTTTTTTACAGTATGTTTCCGCTAAATAGCGCTCATGTTCTGATTGTAGATCAATACCCCACTCTACAGGAAATGCAAAGCTTTGTTCTGATTGTTGTAAGATAGTAATAGCTTGGGTGTAGGTAAGGTGAGCAAATTCTGTTTCAGCTACCTGTTGCAAACGATCCAACAATCCTTTTTCTATAAACCTCTCAAAAAAGTTTAAGTCTTCTTGGCAGTTATCTAAAACGTATCGAAGGACAAACTGCAAATAGGCTTCTGCACATTCGCGATTATCGTTTAAGTCAGAAAAAGCCATTTCCGGTTCAACCATCCAGAACTCAGCTAGGTGACGAGAGGTGTTAGAATTTTCTGCACGAAATGTAGGTCCAAACGTGTAAACATCAGAAAGAGCACAGGCAAATGTTTCTGCGTTTAGTTGTCCTGATACAGTAAGATAAGCTGGTTTATGAAAGAAGTCCTCTGTAAAATTCACACTACCATCAGAGTGTCTTGGTGGTTTATTGATATCTAGTATTGTGACTAGAAATTGTTTACCTGCTCCTTCACAATCAGAAGCGGTGATAATAGGCGTGTGTAGATATAAAAACCCTCTTTGTTGGAAAAATAGATGGGTTGCAATCGAGAGGGCATTGCGTATTCTAGCAATCGCTCCTTGTGTATTCGTACGTGGACGTAAATGGGCAAGAGAGCGTAAAAATTCAAAAGAATGTCGTTTTTTTTGCAGGGGATAATCTTCAGGACAAGTACCAAAAAGATGAATGGCGTGAGCTTTTAACTCCCAGCGTTGTCCTTTGCCTAAGCTCTCTACTAATTCACCTGTTACTGAAATAGAAGCTCCTGTAGAAAGCTTTTTTAAGAGGTCTTCGTAGGAGGGGAGTGAGGCATCTGCCACAATTTGCAGAGAAGAGAGTGTAGAGCCATCATTTAGTTCAATGAAGCTAAAACTTTTTTGCGCTCTAATTGTGCGAATCCATCCGCATACAGTAATCACACTTCCTATTTGAGAGGATTGAATCAATCGAATTTTACTATGTTTCATAAGTTTGCAAACTCTCTTAACATGGCAATTTCTTTTTTCCAAAGAGGGGGGCCATCGGGGGTTTCTAAGTATTTAGGAAGTCGGCGGGTTTTAGGATGCTTCATCAGCACTTTAAAACACTCAATACCAATCTCTCCTTTGCCTAGAGGAGCATGTCTATCGCGACGAGATCCTAAAGGTTTTAGCGAATCATTAAGATGGAAAGCATATAGATGCTTCATCCCAACAATTCTTTCAAAGTCTTTCAAAGTCTTTTCTAAGCCAGCTTTTGTGCGGATATCATAACCTGCTGCAAAGATATGACAGGTATCTATGCACACACCAATAGGAATCTTTTTATGTAGTTTTTCAATCAGGTAGGCTAAATGCTCGAAGCAATATCCCACCGTAGTTCCTTGGCCTGCAGTTGTCTCAAGCAGAAGACGAGTAGCACCATGAGAGATAAGCTCTTCAAATTGCTCTAAGCTAGCTACAATATTATTAAGACATTGCTCTTCTGTTGCTCCTACAGCAGCACCGGGGTGAAAATTTAAAAAAGAAATCCCCAGTTTTT
>DASZIJ010000074.1:0-16918 GCA_035949155.1 Candidatus Rhabdochlamydia sp.
ATCACATAGCCTTTTATCTCGCTCCTGACGATGGCGGGCTTTTAGGATATCTTTTTCATTTTGTGTTAAAAAGTGTTTTGTAGGTTGCATATGAGTAGGGATCTTAGCAGAATCTATAAGAAAGTTTCAAGGAATTGGTCACCTGTAAGGTCTTTTTTCTAATGCAATTGAGTATAATGTCTTTATCATAAGCATGCCGTTTTTTCGAAGGGAACATCCGCTTATCGCTTCAACGTTGCACTGCATAAATAACAGAGATCTTCAAAAAAGATCATCCATTGTCAGTTGATTATCAACCACTGAGAGATAATGTGTGTTCTTTTTGACACCATAGGTGGTTACCATAGTTACAAATAGAGTTTTAGTAGTCTCTGTTTGTTTTCTAAAAACATTTTTTTTGTTCTGCAGATTTTCTTCATAAGACTTATCGATGGTAAATTCCGAAGAGCTATATTTCATTTCACATAAATTGATACATTTATCCGCTCTATCTATAACAAGATCTATTTGAGCTCCTTGTTCGTTAATCGACTTTTTAGGCAGATAGCGCCATCCTGATTCAATGGTGCTTATACCTGAAATACCAAGCGCTTTTTTTATTTTCTGAATGTGTTTTAAGCAAAGAGATTCAAAGGCGCAACCACTCCATGTATTCCACTTGGATGTACTCTGTTTTTTTATCCAGAATTCTGAATCAACACTTTCTAAACCAATCTTAGAGTTTTCTACAATCCAGGTTAAGTAAAAAAGCGAGTATTCATCAATCAGTCGATAGATCCCTCCAGCCTTTTTTTTGTTAAAGGAAGGAATATGGATAAGAAAACCCGCATCGATTAACTCTTCAATAATTCTACTTGAGGTTCCACCTGAGGTTAGCTTTATTTTACTTAAAAGCTCGTTTTTTGTAAGTCCATCAACAGCTTTAGCAAGAGCTTTTACGATAGCTATATGATGTTCATAGCTCTCAAAAAGAGACTTATAAAGATTTTCAAATTCGTTATAAAGCCCACCATTTAAGGAAAAGCACACATCATTGATAATTTGAGCTGCAGACTTGCCTCGGGCTATATAAGAGAGATATTTCGGAACTCCTCCTATTGCCATATAAATATCAATGATTTGCTTTCTCTCTAGCTCAATATGGCGGGATTTAAGATATTTTTCCGTTTCTAAGAGAGAGAAAGGAAGCAGGCGTATTTTTCTTGTCACTCTGCCATATAACCCTCCTTTATTATTGATAATATTTCTAATAATCCAGGATGCTGAAGATCCACAAATAATGAGGACTACATTTTTTTTTCTAGATATATACCGGTTCCAAAAATGCTCTAAAGCATTTAAAAATTTAGAACGAGGAGAAGCAAGCCAGGGGACCTCATCAAAAAAAAGAATAATTTTTTTATCTTCTATTTTTTCAACAGCCTCATGCAATAAATTCAAGGCTTGCGCCCAATTTTCTGGAGGAGTAATCCGTTCCCCTTGATTAAACTGGCGGGAAAATTCATAGGCAAATTGAAAAAGTTGCTCAGCTCTGGAGCCTTCTTTCATTCCTGTTATCTCAAAATAAATGCCTTTATTTTTAAAAAATTCACTAATAAGGAAAGTCTTACCTATTCTTCTTCTTCCATAAACAGCAAGGAACTGAGGCTCAGTTGATTCATAAATTTCCTGAAGTATTTCCAGCTCTTTTTTTCGGCCTATGATATTCATTTTAATCTCTACATTTTCGCTGACTATAGCATAAAACACAGCGAAAAATCAATAATTTAAAAAGCTTTCGCTGTATTTGTTAAAAAATCCCAGTGAAAACCATAAATCTTCTACTTCTAAAAGATTCAGATAACAAAAAAAACAATTAAATAAAGTCAAAATTTATCTTGAAAAAATCCATAAGCTCAAATAAATTATAATGAATTCATGGATCTTTAAGATAAAATTTATAAATTCTTGAGATTTTTGAAGGATGTAAAATTACTAGAGGTACATTATGATTAATCCAATTAATACATCAGCATCAGCTTCTTATGCAGTGCAAGCATCAGAACCTCAGAAGAATTCCGATACAAACTCAAAGGTTCAAAAATCTTCTCTGCCTATTATAGCAACATTGGGAGAGCAATCAAAAGTTTCTGGAGATAGGGCTTACGCAGCATGTTATGCTGCTTGTGTTGCAGCTTCAGCAGCAGCTACGTTATCGCCTGTAGGAATCGCGCTTTGCTTTAACGGTTGCTTGCCCTTTGCAGTGGGCGGCCTTTTGTCTGCTTAGAAACAGCCTCTTTTGGAATGCCTGCTTGTTTTGCAGGCATTCTATTAATTTAAAATAATATTAAAGTAGTTCTCATCCACTAAATAGGAGATAAGTACATGACATCAGAAAAAACTCATGCAATCTGCGAGCTAGTTAGGGCTGCATTCATGCAACCCTTGCAAATCGATACTATAATCAGTACCTTTTTCACGCAGGCTATCGTTTTGGGTAAAAAGCTTAAAAACGGGGAGGCCCTTATTTCTGCAAAAGAGCATATAAGAAGTGATGACTTCATTAAGCAGTTTTCTTCATCTTTTGAACAGCTTTCCATAGAAGAAATTGAGTATTTAACTAGTTTTTTCCAATCGGAAGCTATGAAGAAGTATACAAAAGTGAGCATGTCAATGGCTCCTATTTACCAGGCCATGCAAGAAGTTTGCCTTGAGACAACAGACAGTCAAGACTTAGATTATTTGCAAAATGACAACTTTGTCTATGAATCCAGGCGAGTTACAAATCATTTTGCTTGATATGAAAGCTATTTCGTTTTTCAAAGATTTTAGCAAATGCAATGCTAAACAAAGTAAAGAGGCTCCTGTAGCTGTAGTAATAATGGGAAAGTATGATGCTACAGAGCTTTTGTGTGGCTCGGCTCAATCCTTGCTACTTCAAATAGCAAAAACCCATCGTGTTGTTTTAAAAAGCATTGGTGACGCATCGCTTTTTGGTAAAAACATTCGTGAAAGCTGCTCGGAATTAGGAAAGAAAGCGTCTCTATTGGTTGTATTATCACATGGACGTTCGGATTTTTTTCGATTTGGAGAAGATGTTCCCTGGTACAAGTTTGGGTGGATAAAAAGGCCTCTATTTCGGAAAGAAGATGTACATCCTGAGGATTTTTCAATGCTTACGCCAGATGCAAAAATTATTCTGCTCTCATGCGCATCTGCTAAAGGAATAGCAAAAGTCTTATCTATCGTTTCTAAAAGAGTTGTTTTTGCTGCCACGGAGATGCTTCGAACTGTCGATACTTGTTTTTGCAATTGGCCTAATCCAGAAATCTGTGTACTTTCTTATAACGAGAAAAATGAACAACATATGAATGTTTTCGATCCATTTTCCTCGTCCATATCAATTCCTTCGTGTGCTATGAACTCTGAAGAAACAAACAATTCGTTCTGTGAAATGGAATCTTATTTGAGACAAAAAGCTGAAGCAGGCGATACAAATGCCCAGGTTAAGCTTGGAGTATTTTATCTGCGTGTGCATAAAGGATATGAAAATCAGGAAAAGATGGCATTGCATTGGATTACCATAGCAGCTAATCACGGTCACTCTGAAGCGCAATACACATTGGGAATTTTTTATTTGTTTGGACAAGGAGGAATTGAGCAATCTGAAGAAAAAGCGCTCGAATGGTTTCAGCGTTCAGCAACTCAAGAGTGCACACAGGCCTTATTTCATCTAGGGGTTAGTTTTTATCAAGGAAAGCTTGGTTTGCAACAATCTGATGAAGAAGCCTTCAAATTCTTTTCTCACGCCACAAAAAAATTAATGCCTCAAGCTAGTTACTTTCTAGGCCTTATGTATGAACTAGGAAGAGGCGTCCCCCGCTCTTTAAGACAGGCCAAGGAACATTATAAAATCGCCTCAGAATTCGAGGTTTTCAATGCAAAATACCGACTATCAAGCATTCTATTTCAAGAAGAGCAACGATTATTAAGTGGCAATTATGTTTATCAAAAAACATACGCTTTGGCTATTGAGTATTTTGATAGAATTAGAGAAATAGCTTCAAACATTTACTGCACACGCAATCATTTGCGCTTGGTAAGCATGGATTCATTCCGTGTTTTACTTAGAGGTGGCAGAAAAGAGCGTTTGGCATGAGTATTTCAAACATATCTTTTCAAAACTTTTTGACAAAACTTGACGAATCCAATGCAAATAAAAATGACCGTGCTCCTATTGCTTTAACTATTAAAGCCAAATACGACGTTAATAGCATATTTTCAGCTGCACCAGCACAGTCTTGGCTTCTTCAAATTGCAAAAACTCATAAGGTAGCCATTAAAACCATAGAGGATGCCAGACAGCTTGGCCAAGCGATTCGCGATGCGCATTTAGAGCTTGGCAAAAAAATCTCTTTTTTGGCTGTCATGGCACATGGGTATTCTGATCAACTGCAATTTGGAGATGAAATTTCTTGGTATCAAGTTTGGCGCAAACCCTTCTATCAAAAAAATTGCATTGTAGAAGAAGATTTTTCTTTACTCACTCCAGACGCCAAGATCTTCTTATATTCGTGTAACTCAGGTTTAGGGATTGCACAGTCCATTTCTAATGTTTCAAAAAAAACCGTTTACGCACCAATTGGGGATTTATGGGACACAAAAACTTGTTTACAGAACTGCAAGAATCAAGAAATAAAGCCAGTTTCTTATAACGAGAAAAATGAACAACACGTATGGGAGTTTACACCATATAAAGCTTCCATTCCCATTTGCTCAACAGAGATATCTTCAGTAGAAAATCAGGAATCTTTTTCTCAATTGACAGATTATTTAAAAGAGGCTGCTTCTCAAGGAGATGCCAATGCTCAATGGAAGCTCGGAATGCTTTTTTTGTTGGGAATAGGGACGTGCCAACAATCCGAGAAAAATGCAGCCCATTGGCTCAATTTAGCAGCCGAGCAAGGCCTGCCACAAGCACAATTTGAGCTAGGAACAATGCATCTTTCTGGAAGAGGAGATCTTCAAAAATCGGACGAAGAAGCTGGTAAATGGTTTTCTCTTTCTGCAGATAAGGGATATCCTCAGGCATTATTTCAAATGGGGATCATTTACTTGAATGGACAATGCAGGTTTAAACAATCGGATGAACTAGCAGCTAAGTTTTTCACGCTTGCTACAGCAAAAGGGATCCCTCAAGCTTTATTCAATTTGGGTGTTTTATATGAGCATGGACGTGGAGTCCCACGCTCTTTGAGCTATGCTAAGCATATCTATGAAATGGCTGATGGTCTTGGCATTTCTGAGGCGAAAGCAAGATTGGATAATTTGTTGCAATTTGGAGACCAGAGTTTGAAGTTCTATGAAACTTTCGTAAAAGGAGTTCATTTTTTGAAAACTTTATTAAAAATTATGATTTCTAAAATTTTTTATTGGATTCATCCTCCACAGCCAAACTTATAGAGATTACAATTTAATACAAAAAATCTAGAGGCTTAAGCTCCAGAAGCAATACCGCTTTTTCCTACAATCTTGTTTCTTAGATCTTCCTTACTAATTAAACCGGTATGACGGTCTATTATTTTTCCATCTTTGATAAATAAGATAGTAGGTACTGAAGCTACTTCAAGCTCTTTTAACAATTCAGGTTCGAAGCTAAGGTCTATTTTGCAAAATTTGACCTTATCTCCTAATTCAGTACTGAGTTCTGAAAAGATGGGTTTTACGACTTGACAGGGTCCGCACATTGCAGAGTAAACTTTTAAAAGAACACTACCTTTGAACTCTTTTACTTCTTTCTGAAAATTGGAAGCAGTAACTGCAGCAACATTGTCTTCTAAAAGAGGGGGTTTGACAATATCTGCAATGACTTCTTGAATGCCTGCATAAACTGGAAGAAGTGTTTCAGCGCCTTTTTTAAAAAGTTTTTTTACCGCATCTGCTCTATAATAGCTAAGAAGCAATTGGATTTCATCATGAGTAAATATCTTATCAAAATTTTCTACAAATTTTTTTAGATAAGCTTCTCTAAGAATCTTTTCTTTTACATCTGCAATAACTTTCTTAACATCCATATCATTCTTTGCAGAAGTAACCGCCTGCTGAACTAGCGAAGGCAGCATTATATCCATTTGCTCTTCTTGTAAAACAGCTAAACGTATTAGCTCCATAATGTCTTGCATCTTTGTATCTATTTTCGTTTCTGTAATATTCTGTATCTTGGTATCAGTCTTCATTTCTGTTCCTACGTTAATGCTACCTACCGCAGTTAGTGTAAAAAAAATCTCTTTAAACATATCCTCTCTATATTTATTAATTAATCGTTTCTACTTTTTCTTTGTTTGGAACATTTCTTTTAAGGCTCTGAAATGTTGTGCTAGATTGCACCAGCAATTCACCATATGAGCTTATTTATATGCATATAAAATTGGTGCAGCAATGAGTTGAATTAAACGAGTCGCGCTAGGCAAAGGGGTAGAAGTTTTACCATTGCTTTTATTTGATTGAATGATCGCGGTTCCACCAAATCCATGAATTGACATAGACATACAAACTCCTATTTTTGCCTACAAACAATATTTGATAGTTAAATTTTTTTCAACAAGTGATTTTTCCATTTTGTCAAGAACATCCAATCAATCTTTATTTTGCTCATATTGTTAATCAGGTCTTTTCGTCTAAGGAAAGTTTAAAGATCATCTTGATGTTTCTGCGCTTCTCGTAATTTCAGATATTTGTAAAAGGTGGTATGTCCATTATAGGCTGAAATAATAAAACCTTCTACTCCTTGCTTTAGACCTTTTTTTAAGAAGTAGCTTTTGAAAAAGGCAAAAGAGCCATGAAGAATAGCTTGGAGTAGAGATACTGGCTTAGAGTCTTTTTTCTGAGCAGCAAAAAGATCTGAGTAGACTTGCATTTTTTTCAGAAAATCATGGATATTTCGATAAGGTGTATGAAAGAGGGGATAAGAGAGGGGGTGGATTTGCATCTTTTGAGAAGAGACTTTTTCATGAACCATAGAATCGGTAAACTGGGTTTTTTTTCTGTGGTATAAGCGGATGATCGGGTCTGGATACCAACCTCCACAGCTTTTAATCCACTTGCCATTAAAGAAATTATGTCGATCTATTTGATAGACCAAGTTGGGGTCTAAAGAGGTATTTAGAATCTCTTGAGATAGCTTGCAAGAGAGGACTTCATCGCTATCTAAGGCCAGAATCCAATCGTAGGTGGCTAACTTAGCGGCTTTGTTTCGAGTAGGACCAAACCCGATAAACTCAGATTGGTTTATTTTGACATTAGGGAATTGTTTAGCTATATCTAATGTTGTATCGGTTGAACCTGTGTCATAGACTAATACTTCGGGAAAGCCTCGTACAGAGGAGAGCGTATCTTCTAGGGTTTCTTGAGAATTTTTTGTAAGAACAATTACTGTAATCATATCAAAATTACTAGATTTAAGTGTTGTGCCTATGTTACAGTTTTTCGCTTGTAAAAGCAAATTTTAAACAGAAAAGGTTTTTAGCATGTCTATAAAAAATGCATATACTTTTGATGATATAGCTCTTGTTCCGCAATTTAATAATGTTCCTTCTCGTACAGAGCCTTCTTTAGAGACGTGGCTAACTAAAAAACTTAAGATGTCACAACCAATCTTATGTTCCAATATGGATACAACAATAGGAGAGACCCTAACTCCTATTTTGCTACAAGAAGGCTCTATACCTATTTTCCATCGCTTTGTAAGTTTTGAAATACAAAAGCAGTGGGTGGAGAAATATACAGATAAAATATTTATCTCTTGTGGAATTCAAAATATTGATCAGACAAGACAATTGCTTGATTTAGGAGCAGCTGGTGTGTGTATTGATGTAGCGCATGGTCACTCCGATAGGATGTTCTATTTTATTCAAGAACTTAAACGCACGCATCCAGACAAAGAAATCATAGCAGGGAATGTATGTACCGCTATGGCATATCACGATCTGGTGAACGCAGGTGCTGATGCGGTAAAAGTCGGTGTTGGCCCAGGCGCTGCTTGTACAACTCGTATGGTAACTGGTTTTGGAGTGCCTCAATTTACAGCAATTTACGATTGTGCAAAAATTGCGGAAAAGCTCCGTGTCCCTTTAATTGCAGATGGAGGCATTCGCAATAGCCGGGATTTAGTTCTGGCTCTAGCAGCAGGCGCTAGCACTGTTATGATTGGAAAACTATTTGCTATGACCGAAGAGAGCGCAGCCCCTAAGCGTGACTCTAAAAATGGAAGAGAAGCTAAATTTAGAGGCCAAGCCAGTGCGGACTTTCAAACCGATTTTTATGGAGGATTAAAGGATAAAACAGTTGCTGAAGGGATCGATTTTTGGGGCCCTGTAAGTGGATCAGCTAGAGAATTGATAGATTCTCTTTTAGGAGGTCTGCGTAGCGGGTTGACCTATGGGGGAGCTCGCAATATTAAAGAGTTGCAGCGCAAGGCTGAGTTCGTGGTAGTCACAGCTAATTATCTAGGAGAAAGTCGCCCTAGGCCTGCTTGCTTTTCTTAAATTTTTTTTTTAAGACAGAAGCTTTAAAAAAGCTTCTGTGCTTTAAATCATTACCTGATATTATCTTGGGTGGTTTAAACTTTAAGATATTTCAAAACATATGCAATTGAAACAAGAACTTAATAAATTTTCTAAAACAGAGCTCCTGTTTATTATTGGTGCTATGCTATGTGGATTTTTTATTTTAGCTGATTATTCCATTATTTACCCTGTAAGCAATTCTTTATTTATCTCTACTTATGGAACCCATTTTTTCCCTTATGCTTGGCTTGTATCCATACCTTTAAATTTACTATTGGTTGGGTTGTATAATAAATATTTACCAAAATTTGGCTGTTTAAAAACATATTTGATAGTAGCTGGTAGCATTGTAGCTATAAACTATTCTTGTGCTTTTTTTATTAAGCAATATGCTTTTTTATCTTTTTTTCTTTATGTTTGGAAAGATGTTTACGTCATGCTGATGTTTCAACAGCTGTGGTCTGTAATCCATTCTACCGTATCATTAAAACGAGCTAAATATCTCTATGGAATTTTTTTTGGCGTAGGGGGTTTAGGATCACTAGCGGGTAGTTTATTACCGGGGTTTTTTGCGGTAAAAATGGGTTCTGAGTCTTTGTTGTATATGACACTGCCTCTTTATTTATGTCTAACAGCTGCGTATGTGCTTACTTTAAAAAAGAGTCGTGCAGAAGGATCTCTTCCTTTAGAAGAAAAAAAAGATGCCTTAATGCATGGGATTAAACTCGTTCTAAATTCTAGAATATTGGTTTTTATTGCTTTAAGCGTTCTTTTTATGCAATTTAGTGCCACTTTAATCGACTATCAATTTAATACTTTTTTAGAAAAGGTAATTACGGTTAAAGACTTACGAACAGAGTATACTGGTCGAATGCAAGCTATTGGTTTAAGCTTTACGGTATTCATGCAGTTTTTTGGAACCTATTTACTTGTACAAAGAGTGGGAATAAAACGCTTACATATCGCACTTCCTGCCATTTTATGCATAATGAGCATTCTCTGTTTTCTTTTCCCCGGTTTTGGAATCGTTACTTTTACAGTTATCCTCCTCAGATCCTATAACTCCTCTTTATTTAGCATTATCAAGGAAATGCTATATATTCCTTTAAATTCCGATCAAAAATTTCGAGCAAAAGCCTTTATTGATGTGTTTCTCTTCCGCTTTGCTAAAATATTTGCATCCTTGATTGTTTTAAGCCTGCAGTTTGTCCTAACCACTCTGCTATTGCCTGTTCTCAATTGGATTAGTATTAGCGTCTGTGTAGTCTGGATAGTCTTTGCGGTGTATCTATTTAAAAAAATGACTCCTTCGTTAGAAGTAGGGGAAAATGCTTAAACTGTTTAGAGAAGAAAAAAATCAGTTTTCTACAACAGAGCGTCTTTTTATTATAGGTGCCATGTTATGTGGATTTTTTATCTCAGCGGATTATTCTATTATTCGACCGGTAAGCAATTCTTTGTTTATTACAAAATATGGCACGCAATTTTTTCCCTTTGCTTGGATGATATCTATTCCTTTAAATCTGCTGCTTGTTGGGGTCTATAATAAATATTTACCCAA
Source organism: Candidatus Rhabdochlamydia sp. (assembly GCA_035949155.1). Taxonomy (GTDB): domain Bacteria; phylum Chlamydiota; class Chlamydiia; order Chlamydiales; family Rhabdochlamydiaceae; genus Rhabdochlamydia. The sequence goes on from DASZIJ010000074.1 coordinate 10,105, forward strand.
GCTAGGCTGCTTAAAAACCTATTTGGTAGTAGCAAGTGGCATTATAGCTATAAACTGCAGCTGTGCTTTGTTTATCAAGCAGCTTTCTTTTCTGATTTTTTTCCTATATATCTGGAAAGAGATTTATATCATGCTGATGTTCCAGCAATTGTGGTCTATCATTCATTCGACAGTATCTTTAAAACGCGCTAAGTATCTTTATGGGATTTTTTTGGGAGCAGGGGGAGTAGGTTCTCTATTAGGTAGTTTATTGCCAGGATTTTTTGCAGTGAAAGTGGGTTCTGAGTCTTTATTGTACATGACACTACCTCTTTATTTATGTTTAACAGCTACTTTTATACTTACTTTAAAACAAAGTAGCCAAGGCCTTTCTCTACAACTAGAAGAGAAAACAGGAGCTAAAGATGCGCTTCTACATGGAATTAGACTCATTATAAATTCTAGAACATTGGCCTTTATTGCTTTAAGCGTCTTGTTCATGCAGCTTAGCGCTACTTTAATCGACTATCAATTTAGCACTTATCTAGAACAAACAATTATAGGTAAGGATTTAAGAACGCAATATATAGGGCGAGTGCTGGGTATTGGGCTTAGCATTTCTGTGTGCATGCAATTTTTTGGTACGTATTTTCTGCTTCAAATGATGGGAATAAAACGTTTGCACATCGGGTTTCCTATACTTTTAGGTTCAATGAGTATTTTTTCTTTCCTTTTTCCAGGTTTTGCTATAACTACGCTTGTTTTCATCATTTTAAAAGCTTGCGATTTTTCTTTATTTACCATCATTAAGGAAACGCTCTATATTCCTTTGAGCTCTGATGAAAAATTCCGAGCAAAAGCCTTTATCGATGTGTTTCTCTATCGTTTTGCCAAAGTATTTGCTTCACTGATCATCTTAAGTCTACAAGTTATTTTAACCAGCTATTTATTGCCTGTTCTTAACTCAATTAGCATTTGTGTTTTTATCAGCTGGATAGCTATTGCTATATATCTATCAAAAAAAATAGCTACTTCAGAGTTGAAAGACAAAAATGCTTAAAAAGTCTAAAGAACATCTATTTATCCTAACAGCTATGTTATGTAGTTTTTTTATTTCGATGGATTATGCGATTGTTCGTCCTGTAAGCAACGCCTTATTCATCACAGATTACGGTGTGAATTTCTTCCCTTACGCTTGGCTTTTCTCTATTCCCTTGAATTTGCTTCTTGTTGGTTTATACAATAAGTATTTACCCAAGCTTGGTTGTTTAAAAACTTACCTTAGCTTGGCGATAGCTGTTATATGTATTAATTGCACATGTGCTATCTGGATCCATAAGGTTCCTTTTTTAAGCTTTTTTCTCTATGTCTGGAAAGATGCTTATATTATGCTTATCTTTCAGCAAGTTTGGTCTTTAATTCATGTAAATGTATCAATAGAGCGTGCTAAATATCTCTATGGATTCTTTTTTGGAATAGGGGGAATAGGTTCTTTATTAGGAAGTTTATTCCCTAGCTTTTTAGCTGTAAAAATAGGCTCTGAGTCTCTTTTATATATAACATTGCCTCTTTACGTGTTTTTAAGTTTTTTGTATGTAATGATGCTAAAACAAAGTAAGCAGACAGAAATTTTTCCTTTAGAGAAAAAACAAGGAGCAGAAACCGTATTGCATGGCCTTAAGCTAATAGCAAGCTCACGTATATTGATCTTTGTTTCTCTAGCGGTTATTTTTATGCAGGTGATCTCTACTTTAGTCGATTACCAATTTAATACTTTTTTAGAAGGGCTTGTTACTGAAAAAGATTTAAGAACTCAATATAGCGGTCGCATTCAAACAATTGGTCAGACCTTTACCACAGCCATGCAATTTTTAGGTACCTACTTTCTAGTGCGATTCTTTGGTATCAAACGTCTTCATGTAGGTATTCCCATGCTTTTATGTATCATGAGCATCCTCTGTTTCCTTTTTCCTGCCTTTGGCATGATTACGCTTACTTTTGTAATATTAAAAACTTTTGATTTTTCTTTATTTAGCATCATTAAGGAAATGTTATATATTCCTTTGAGCTCTGATGAAAAATTCCGAGCAAAAGCCTTTATCGATGTTTTTCTCTATCGTTTTGCTAAAGCTTTTGCTTCTTTAATTATCTTAAGCTTGCAAGCTGTTTTAAGCACAAGCTTGCTACCTGTTTTGAATGCAACCATTGTTTTTATCTTTACTATTTGGATAGCAGTAGCTATGTATCAATTGAAAGAAACCGACCTTAGCTATAGCATGGGAAGTGTAAAATGAAAGAAATTGAAACCTCTTTGCGATCTGAGAAGCTCTTAAATCATTCCATATACAACAAAGGAACAGCTTTCACTGCAAAAGAAAGAGATGTATTCCATTTGCATGGATTGCTACCCTCTCATATTTCTACTCTGGAAGAACAGGTAACTCGTCGATATCAAAATTTCCTAGCTCAAAAAGATCAGCTCTCTAAATATACGTTTTTATCGTCTCTGCAAGATCGTAATGAGGTGCTCTTTTACCGACTAATATTGGATCACATCTCTGAAATGTTGCCTTTTATCTATACTCCAACAATAGGGGAGGTATCTCTACAATTTAGCAGTTTGTACCATCAACACCGCGGAGTATATTTCTCTTATCCCCTCCAGGATAAAATAGAAGAGATCATAGAAAACCTTTCTCAAAAAGAGCTAGATGTTGTTGTTGTAACAGATGGAGAACGTATTTTAGGTCTAGGGGATTTAGGAGTAGGGGGTATGGCAATTCCTCAAGGAAAACTTTCTTTATATACCTTATTTGCAGGTGTTCATCCCTTGAGAACTCTACCTATTTTTTTAGATGTAGGGACAAACAATCAAACCCTTTTAAATGATCCTCTCTATTTAGGCTGGCCTTATCCCAGAATTTCAGATGATCTTTATTATGGTTTTATAGATCGATTTGTTAGGGCCTTAAAAAAACGCTTTCCTAAGGTTTTATTACAATGGGAAGATTTTTCTAAGATGCATGCAAAGCCTTTATTAGAAAAATATCAAGATGTACTTTGTTCTTTTAATGATGATATTCAAGGAACTGCTGCTGTTACTCTATCAGCTCTTTTATCTGCTATTCGTGGATCTTTACTCTCAGAGCAAAAAATTGTGGTATTTGGAGCAGGATCTGCTGGCCTTGGAATTTCTAATCTGATGGTAAAAGCCATGCAAGAAGAAGGTTGTAGTGAACAAAGGGCGCGAGAAAATTTTTATATCATAGATAGACAAGGGCTTATTCACACAGAATCACCTATTCTAGATAGAGAGCAAAGAAAATTTGCTCGTGATTATCAAAGTTTACAGAAATGGGAATTGAATTCTTCTATTTCTTTGTTAGAGGTCATTAAACAGGTAAAACCAACCATTCTTATCGGCGTTTCTACTCAAGCAAAAGCCTTTACAAAAGAGATTATAACAGAAATGGGAAAGTATGTAGAGAACCCGATTATTTTTCCTTTATCTAATCCTAATTCTCGCTCGGAAGCCGTGCCCGAAGAACTTATACACTGGACCAAAGGTAGAGCTATTATTGCAACAGGTAGCCCTTTTGAGAGGGTGGATTACCATAACAAACAATACACCATTGCACAATGTAATAATGTCTATATTTTTCCAGGCATTGGTCTAGGGGCTATTGCTGCTAAGCTTCCTAAGATCACTGATGAGATGTTTATTCAAGCGGCTTATGTACTATCAAAACATTCCCGCTTCCCAGATTTATTTCCCCCTCTTAAAAGCTTAAGAGAGGTGAGTCGTGAGATTGCCATAGCAGTGATTGTTGTAGCAGAAAATCAAGGGTTAATTACTCCTATGACAAATGAGATGAGAGGAAAGCTTGTGGATCAAACCACCTGGTTTCCTTCCTATCCCAACTACAGCTTCAAACAAGAATAGCCTTATTTCTTAAAAAAGTGCTCTAAAGCTTTATCATAATTGGGCTCTTGTGTGATTTCTGGAACAAGCTCTGTGTAAGTAACCATGTCATTTTCATCTAGAACAACAATGGCTCTTGCACACAAATTGGCAAGAGGCCCATCTAGCATTAAGATCCCATACGCTTCAGCAAAATTTTTAGAACCCATTGTTGAAAGACAAATAATGTTATCTGCTTTTTCTGCCTGGCAAAAACGACTTTGTGCAAAAGGCAGATCTGCAGAGACATTCAAAATAACCCCTTCTTGAGGGTTTTCTTTTATGGATTGATTGAATTTTTTAGCAGATAAAGAGCAAACAGCTGTATCTAAACTTGGAACTATAGAAATTAATTTACGTTTGCCCGAATAATCTTTTAGGGAACGTTTTTTTAAGTCTTTATCTGTTAAATCAAAATCTGGCGCTTGTATCCCTAATCTAGGCAATGAACCACTTATATGAACAGGGGATTTTTTAAGGGTAACTTCCATGAATAGCTCTCTCTTTTTAAATGAAAAATTTTTACTACAATCTTAGTCGAAAACCTTTTTTGTTAATACACTTTTTTCTCCTTCAGAACGAGCTACAAGAACTGCACAACAGCTATCGCTAAATACATTTACGGCTGTTCGACACATATCTAGCAAGCGATCAACGGCAATAAACAATCCAATTCCATCAATAGGAAGTCCTATGGTTTTTAAGATCACAATAAGGGCAACTAAACTAGCAGAAGGAACACCAGCTACTCCAATGGAAGAGATAAGTGCAAGTACAACTATAGAAAATTGTGTGACAAAAGAAAGCTCAATCCCATAAGCTTGCGCAATAAACATAGCTGCTACACACTCATATAAAGCTGAGCCTGACATGTTCAGAGATGTTCCTAAAGGAATAACTAAACTGCAAATGCGGTTAGATACACCTGCTCTTTTTTCCACGCAATCAATCGTAATAGGAAGGGTAGCTGAAGAAGAACTAGTAGAAAAAGCAGTAATGATAGCAGGAGTCATGGCCTTAAAATGACGAATAGGGGAGACCTTAGCTATCCATTTTAATAAGAGGGGAAGGGCTATCATAGTAAAACATATAAATCCTAAGAAAACCGTTACTGTAAATAATCCCATAGAATAGAGCGAATGCAACCCTGTTTCAGACATGGTTTTAGCCACGAGAAAGAAGACACCTATGGGCAAAAATTTAATAACCACATGAGTAAATTCAATCATAATTTGAAAGATACCCTTTGCAAAATCTAAAACGGTTTGAGAAAAAGAAGACTTAACCTTAGAAGCGCAGTATCCAAATAGCAGACTAAAAAAGATAATTCCCAGCATTTCTGTTTTAGCAAAAGCTGCAAAGATATTTGATGGAATAATCTTTAGAAGAAGCTCTATAAAGCGGTGATTTGCGTGTGTTTCAACCAGTTGGTGTTTTGCATTTGTTAAATCAGAAGAGATCGACACGTGTTCTGGAGTAACCGAGAAACCAGGACCTATTATATTCACAAAAAAAAGCCCTATCAAAATAGCTAGAAGAGTTGTGCTGATATAAAAAGTCACCATCTTTAAACCTAATCTCCCCACAGACTTTTGGTCTCCTACACGAGAAATGCCTGTAATCACAGAAGAAGCGACCAAGGGGATCACAACAAGAGTTAGAGCATTAATAAATAAAGAACCAAAAAACTCATAAAGCGGATGAAGTGATGAAAATAAATCGATTCCAAAAATACTCTTCCCTTGCTGCGTGCAATCTCCTATAATAATTCCTAAAGCGATTGCAATTAATACTTTCCAGGGGCTTTGTCTTTTTTTATTAGTCATTGTTTTTATATTCCTTTAAATTTATCCAATTCCTATGCTAGTCTAGCTAAACTTTTCATTTTTATCTATTCTCTTATGCCTGAATTGCCAGAAGTCCAAACCACCGTTAATCAATTAAAAGTCTTTGAAAAAAAACACCTTATTAATATCCAGGTACATGATTTCAAGCTCATTGCACAAAAAACACTCGACTCATTAAAAGACAAAATTCTCTTATCTATTATCCGCCGTGGAAAATACCTACACTTTACTTTTGAAAAAACCTCTTTGATTGTTCATTTGCGTATGACAGGGGCAGTTTCTGATCAGACAAAAAAGAGAAAAGCACGATCGTGCAACTTTTTTCTTTTCTGTTCAATCTTCGCTTTTTTTTAAAGATACCAGGCGCTTTGGGACTTTCCTAGTCACCAATCATCCAGAAGAAATTTTTCAGAAGCTAGGTAAAGATCCTTTTGATCCTTATTTTACACCAGAAGAGCTATATCATCTGTTATTTCTAGAAAACAAGCTCTTAAAACAGCGCTCCTAGATCAAACCTTGATTGCAGGTTTAGGTAACATTTACGCCAGTTTAACATAAGCGCTCTATGAAAAAAGAGGTTTTTCTATGAAAAATTTGCAAACTTTAACTATTGATTTGGTATGGAGTGTAGTTAAGCGGAGAGAAAATAACACATCAGTAAGAAGGAGGACTGATTCTCAGTAAATTAAAGACGTCTTAAATTAAACTGGCGTAACATTTATACCGATGAAGCCCTATGGAAAGCAGCTCTGCATCCTCAAAGAAAATCTTCTAGTATTTCCTTTATACAAACAAAGGCTTTATTCTTAGCTATTCGCGAAGTTCTGCAAAAAGGACTTGATCAAGGAGGAACCAGCTTAGGGGAGGGAAATGCCAATTTTCATGCTATATAGTATTTTGAATTTAAAATTTCCATTAACTACACACTTGTAAAAAAGATTGATCAATAGCTTCTGCAAGGCTTGAATATAAGTTTAAGGCTTCTTTTACTCTTTTCTTAAAATGTGCCCAAAATTTTTCGATAGGA
>DASZIJ010000075.1:0-6056 GCA_035949155.1 Candidatus Rhabdochlamydia sp.
TTTCTGCTATGGTATTAGCAGGGGTTTTCCCAGTTGGTATTTTAGGTCAGTTAACTTCCATGGGAGCTCTTTTAGCCTTTGCTATTGTTTGTTTTGGTATTTTGATTCTGCGCTATAAGCAACCTTTATTGCACCGTCCATTTAAAACTCCTTTTGTGCCTTGGATCCCTCTAGCAGGTACTTTATGTTGTATTATTCAGATGCTAGCTTTCCCAGCTGTTAGTTGGTGGCAAATGTTTGTTTGGATGGTGATAGGATGTATTATTTATTTTGCCTACGGCATAAAAAATAGTAAGATCCGTCAGCCGGCTAAGAAATAAAGCTATTCAGGTCTTGCTATAACCGATGGTTGTGGCAAGGCTTTTCTGCCCTTCCCTAAGAATACCAAGGGAATTAAACCTAAAAAAATCCACCCCATTAAAAAGAAGCAGTCGTTTAGACCAAGAACTGCAGCTTGTGTATTAATGGTCTCATTCAAAAATTCTTGTGTTTGCGGTCCATCTAATCGGATCTTTGAAAGATCGGTTAAAAACCGATGGGTTTCTTGTGAAAAAGGGGTAATAGATTCCACTAGAATTGAATGGTGATAGGCACTTCTTCTAATCCAGAGAGTAGTAAAAATAGATGCACCAATACCGCTTACCATTGAACGTATAAAGTTAAAGAAACCAGAAGAGCTATTTAATTTATCAGGTGGGATATCTTGTAAGCTGAGGCTAAATAAAGGAACCACGTAAAACAAAACCCCCAAACCAAAGATAAAACGCGTGAGATAGACCATATTAATAGAGATGTCTGTATTGAAGTTACTAGTAAAAAAGCAAGAGAATGCGAAAAAAGAAAAGGAGATAGAAAATAAGACAAGAGTGCCTAATTTGTCTAAAAGCTTAGGAATCCACCGAGAAAATAAAATAGGGGCAAACCCAATAGGAGCCAAAGCAAATCCCGCCCATTCTGCTGTATAGCCCATATTTTGTTGCAGCCATAGAGGGATTAAAACCACAGATCCAAAATAGCTGGAAGAAGCAAGGAGCAGTGTAATAATCGAAGTAGTATAGGAACGAATTTTAAACAATGTAAGATCAATCAGGGGAGATTTATGAAAAAAGCTCCATATGCCAAGTAGGATAAAAGAAAGAGATGTTGAAATGGTTAATCCTCGAACAAGATACGAGCTAAACCAATCCCACTCCTCTCCTTTATCAATCAAAATTTGTAAACAAACCACCCCTATTGTTAGTAAAAGTAATCCTACCCAGTCTAAAGTTAATTTTTCTATTCTACTCTCTCTTTTGCGCAAAATTGCCCAGATCACGCATGTGCTAAGAAGGCCAATCGGAATATTGATATAAAAAATCCAAGGCCATGAATAATTATAAGTAATCCATCCTCCAATAATAGGCCCAGTAATCGGACCCACAATGACAACAGTTCCCCATAGAGCAATAGCCATTTGCTTTTTATGGGGAGGATGAATACCCAAAAGCAATGTTTGACTAAGAGGAATTAAAGGTCCTGCCACAAACCCTTGTAGAAAACGGAAAATAATCAGTTCTGGTACCTTATGCGCAAGACCACAACCTGCTGAAAATAGAACAAATAAGAGAAGTGACAAAGTCATTAACTTGACATCACCAAGCCTTTTAGAAAGCCAATTAGTAATCGGTAGAGCAATAGCATTTCCAACAGCAAAAGAGGTGATTACATATATTCCTTCGTTTGTACTAATACCAAGGTCGCCAGCAATATAAGCTAAGCTTACATTTGCAACAGAGTAATCCAATACCACCGTTAGACTGGCTAAAGCGAGTGTGAAAGTAGCAAGTACCTGCTGTGTTTTACTTAATGGCTCCATCTATTCCTATTCTATTAGAGATCTTCTAAAACCCTCTGAGGAATATTTTGTTCTATCACTTCCGCGATAAGCTCTTCAACCCCCTTTTGCTGAGCATAGAAAATGTCTGTAGAGTAAATAGGTAAAGCAGGTTTTTTAACAGGAACTACAGGTAGGTTTTCTTGATGTACGTTAATTGTTGTCTCCATAGATAGTCCTAAGCGCAAAGGATGTTTTTTAATCTGCTCAGGATTTAAATAGACGCGAACTGGCAAACGCTGTACGATTTTTATCCAGTTGCCTGTAGCATTTTGAGGAGGCAATAGGGAAAACACACTTCCTGTTCCTCCTGCAATACCACCAACTATTCCTTCGAAATCCACACTGCTTCCGTATAGATCACAATGAACTTTAGCTATCTGTCCAATGCGTACATTTCTTAATTGGGTTTCTTTATAATTGGCATCTACCCAAATTTGATTGAGGGGAATAATAGCCATTAAAGGTTGGGCTGGATTGATTTGTTCTCCTACTTGAATGCTGCGTCTTGCTACAAGACCTTCTACAGGAGAAAATAAAGTGCATCTTTGCAGCATCAAAAAAGCTTCCCGGAGCAATTGTTTAGCCTCTTCTACAAGAGGGTGCTCTTCAATAGTGGTATTTGCTGTTTGAGCAACAAGGGAGAGATAGTAGTGCTCTGTAGAAATTAAATCGGCAAAAGAGCTATTTACAGCAGTAATGGAATGTTCAAAATCCTCTAAGGAAACCGCTAGAGCATCTACAAGACGCTCTCTTCTTTCATAGTCTTGAGCAGCCTGGATAAATAGCGCTTTTTTTACACTAATCAATGCTTTTATTTGTTTAGTTGTTTCTAAAAGGGCTGTTACCTGGCGTACGCTTTGTCCTAAATTAGCTATGTTTTTTTCTAAAGCAATGAGCGCATCTGTTTGATCTAGCTCAACAAGAATTCTTCCCTGTTCTACATAATCGGTGTCATCAGCAGAGATAGAAACTACAGTACCTGAGATTCTAGGAGTAACTACTACGATATTTCCTCCTACATAGGCATCGTTGGTATAGATGTAAAAGCGTCCATGGAAATACCAGTACATAAACCAAATGCAACCTAAAAGAGCAGCAATTAGCAACACCAAAAAAAGAGAGCGGTTGCGCCTATGATTCGTTGGTTTATAGGTTATTTGCTTAGGATCACTCATAGTCTCTATATCCTCCACCTAAAGCTTTCAATAAATTTACAACGCTTAGTAGATGGCTTTGTTGTAAATTAGCTAATTGATAAGCTTGAACAAGAAGTTTATCCTCTTGTTGTAGGACGGTTAGTTCATTATCGATGCCTATTTCACTGCGCCACTGAAAAAGCCGATAATGTTTATTTGCTAGCTCTACAACTTTTTTTTGTTTGCATAAATTCTCTTTTGTCGCTTTTAGAGAAACAATCTGATTGGCTACTTCAGTCGCTGCATGTAACAGTAAATTATTGTAATCATAGACAGCTTCATTGAAAACGGCCGCTTTTTCTCTTAAACTAGCTTTAAGCCTACCTGCTGTAAAAATAGGCAAATAGATAGCAGGCTCCAATCCGCCCATTTTGCTGCTTAAAGTAAATAAGTTATTGAAATGTAAACTCTCAAGGCCTGCAAATGCCATTAAGTTCACTCGAGGATAAAAATCAGCTTTTGCCGCACCGATTTGTTTGGCTGCAGCTTCTACTCTCCATCCGCTAGCTACTACATCTGGGCGACGAGCAAGTAGATCAATTGCGAGATTACAAGGCAGAGAAAATACACTCTGAAAATTTGCAGAAGGCCACACCTCTAATAGTTGCTCATCCGGGCCTACACCAATGAGTACATTTAAAGCATGCGTGGCAATCATTAAATCCTTATCGATCGTTGTCAAATCTTCTTGCAGCAATTTCAGGTTTTGTTCTGCATCCCATACAGTAGAGATGAAATCCACACCTACCATTTCTCTTTGTAGTTGTAATAGAGCAAATTCTTGAGCGATAGTAACTCTCTCTCTTAAGATTTCTCTTTGTTTTATGAGGGTTTGTATATCAAAATAGGTTTGAGCAATCGCAACGCTCAAGAGCATCTTAGCTTGAGCTGCTTCCGCAGCCTGTGCGCAGCTAAGATCTAATGCAGCTGCAAATAGATTTTTGTTCTTACCAAAAAAATCAATTTCCCAAGAAAAGTTAGCGGTTAAATCAATTTGGTTATCGCCAGGGGGGACTTGTTTTTCATTAGGAATAATAGCGCGTATAAAGCCATTCTTACTGAAGTGCTGCCATTGCTCTTGGTAGTTCAAATCTATTTCAGGAAATAATTTAGCACGTTTTTGCAGAGCCAGTTCGCAGGATTGTTCTAGTCTGGCTAATGCTTTTTGCAGGGTAGGACTACAGACAAAACCCTGTAAAATGAGACGACCGAGCTGTTCATCTTCAAACATCTCCCACCAATTGCAAGTAGGCCAGCCCCCCTCTTCGAATAAAGTATTATCTACAGAAAAAAGGGTGTCATCCAGACAAATTGGATCTGATTTTTGTGCTAGATCATAATCGGGAATATATGCGCAGCCGCTAACTAGTAAGGCAAGAATCCAAGCCCATATCATGTATATGTCCTTAGTTTATTCGAGACATATACAAAAAAAAAATTATAATCAATCATTTTTAATGATAAATTTATTTATATGTTATTAAAAATAATTGTTACCAATAATAAAGATGAGTTTTAGAAAAGCTTATTTAATAAGCTTGAACCCGATTCTTGTGGTTAAAATGGCAGCTGTTAAAAGCATATTGCCGGGTACCAGGATGCCATAGCTTGCTGCGTGCTGAAAGTTGCAAGCTGCTTTACTATATTTTTTAAAAACTCGAGCACCAATCTGTACAACAAGTGTTACTAAAATAGATCCTATAACCGAATAAGGAGTGATTTGTGTAGCTTTTATTTTTACTTTAAAAATAGATAAGGGAGCTCTAGCCGCTATAGCTAAAATGATACCAGCAATAGAAGAAACACGCCAATAGTCAAACATTCCACTAATTACTGCATTAAGGCTAGAGTGCAGGCCTTGAATAGGTTGATTTCTTAAATGAGAAGGATCAGAAATATGGTCCTTATCAAAGTGCTTAGAGCAGCCCCAAGAAGAGATCATATCATTGGCAATCCCATAACCAATTCCAGCTAGCACTGTTGAACCAATAATTTTTGTTGTTTCCCAAGGGGTATACAAAGATCCTGCAGCTAAAGCTGTTGCTGCAGAGGCTTTATAGAAAAGAGGCTTGTGTTCTGGAACAATGTCTATATGTGAGATAAAATCTCGAAAAGATGTAATCATAAAAAACCTTATATATTTCCGGTAAGGAAAAAGCATAACAATATCTATTTTTTAAATCTATAATAAATTAATTCAGAAAAACTAGGTCAGTTAATATATAACTTATTTATTATATTATATTTTTTAAAACATAATTAAATTAATTTAATTTTAAACTGGGTTGATTTTTATAATTAAAATGATAGTTTATTTACATGATAGTAATTGTAAATCAATAATTTAATAATATAGGTTTGTTATGTTACCAATAATTGATATTGTTCATACTGCTATAAATGCAGGTAAAGATCTGTCTTCTTTGAATATAGGTAATAAAGGTCTCTCTTCTCTAAATAAGGTAGTTACTGCTGGCTTGCCGAAATTGACGCTTTCTCAGAATCTTTGGGAGCAGGGAAATCAATTTATAGTAAGATTTAATCCTACGTATCCTAAGACAGAGCATATGAAAAATAAGGAACTTATTGCAAAAGTTTTGGGAGGAGATGTTTATCATGCAGCAAAAGTACAAGGCTACATAAAAGATAAATTAAAAGAAGGCAAATTAGAGGAATTCTCAGATTCAGAGTTTGCAAGATTGAAAACAAGATGTGATAAAATACGCTCTCATCAGGTTTTATTAGGAGTCTTTACGCAGATAATGCTGCATGAACAAATGGTTCCCTTGCTTAAAAATGAACAATTAGAGACATTACTATCTTCTTTGCCAGATCTAAAAAAGACAATAGAGCTCTTTCAAAACTAGGAAATAAAAAACCCATTCTATAAAATAATGCCCGTAAAAACATTCCAGGGGCATGATGAAATTTGAAAAAGCAAAAAGTTTAGCCAACGAGAAATTCCGAAGATTAACCGGAGTAAA
>DASZIJ010000076.1:0-9431 GCA_035949155.1 Candidatus Rhabdochlamydia sp.
ATTCTCCTGATTTGAATCCTATCGAAAAATTTTGGGCACATTTTAAGAAAAGAGTAAAAGAAGCCTTAAACTTATATTCAAGCCTTGCAGAAGCTATTGATCAATCTTTTTTACAAGTGTGTAGTTAATGGAAATTTTAAATTCAAAATACTATAACTATATAAACCATTTATTATCAGTATTTTAAATGTGATTCTTATTGGATAAAAACCCAAAACTCAAGTTTATATATTTCCTCTCCGTAAATTCCATCAAAGATAAGTTTATATTATATTTATAATAAAATATTATAATAATAAATATATTTAAATAAAATAAGGAAATAAAAATGACTATTAATGATAAAAATTTCTATTATAACGCACCCGATGGGTATAATTTGGATACCGTCATCAAAAAAATTAAAAATAGTTTTACTGAAGGTAAAAAAATAGCATTATTTATAGGACGTACTCATTCTGAAAAATTACCTCAAAAAGAAGGATTTGTTTGGTTTTCTTTAGATCTTAGAAATCCTAATCCAAGAAAAGGAGAAGAGGAAAACATGAGTTCTCATCTTCAAATAAATTTTATGGATAAAGAACGCTTATCAAAAATAGAAAATTTTTTTGATGAAGTAGTAGTGGATAGAGAAACTTATAAGTTTTTTGACACAACTAATATTTCTGTAGAAAAGAATAAGAAACATTATAAATTTTCTGAAGGATTTCGCGATATATCCATAAAACTCTATCATGAAGAAACAACTAAACAATTAATAAATCTTCTTAGGCCAGGAGGAGAAGAAAGGCTCATTTGCGACTTTGCCCCTAGGAAGGAATTGCGAGCGGGTAGTATTATTCTAGCTTCTAAACTGCAATGGAACAAACAAGACCGGGAAATAGTCAAATACGAGCATGCTTGGTACAAGCATCTGGAAAAACTAGAAATAAATGAAATGCTTAAAGAATTTTTTGAAAAAGTATTTTATGTTTCTGGAAATCCTCTTCCTTATCCAGTCACTTGCACCTCTGGGGAAAATACATATTTTATTGCTCAAAAGCTTTTATAAACCAACACTAGATCCTTTTTGAAACCTATTAAACTCAGCTGAGATATCCAATTTCGTTAAGATTTAAATGACAGTTTTTCTGCAATTACAAGAAATTTCTTATGCTAGAAGCTTTTAAATTTCTATAAGGATTCAAACTTGCGTATAATGAATTTAAAGTTCTAGGGCTACTATTAAGCAGCCCTAAAAATTAAACTGGAGGATTTTTACTACGATTCTTTTGAATGTAATCCACTACATCTTTAATAATATGTAGCTTTTCTGCTTCTTCTTGTGGAATTTCAAATCCAAAACGCTCTTCAAATGCCATAATTAGCTCTGTAAGATCTAAAGAGTCTGTACTAAGATCTTCTGAAAAAGATTTTTCTAAAGAAACTGCAGAGGGATCTAGTTGCAGTTGCTCAATAACAATATCAAGCACTTCCCTTTCAAGAGCTTCTTGTTCAACAGATTTCTCGGGGGTTGACATAAGATATCCTTTAGTTAAGTTATATATTTATCAAAATCATCACATCACCATTCCGCCATCTACAGTCAATATTTGGCCTGTGATGTAGTTAGAAAGATGACTTGCCAGAAAAACAACTGCATTTGCAATATCTTCAGGTTTGCCCATGGTTTTCATAGGGATTTGACTTAAGATATGCTCTCTTTGCACTTCTGTTAATTTATCTGTCATACGCGTCTGAACAAACCCAGGCGCTATACAATTGACGCGAATATTGCGAGAAGCAACTTCTTTTGCTAGCGCTTTTGTAGCACCTTCAACACCTGCTTTAGATGCTACATAATTAAACTGACCTGGATTGCCTGTTGAAGCTACAACAGAGGAAATATTAACGATATTTCCACTACGAGCTTTTACCATATGAGGCACAACAGAGCGGCACAAATTAAAAAGCGACTTGAGATTCACTGCAATGACTCGATCAAAGTCCTCTTCGCTCATCCTAATCAATAGACCATCGCGAGTGATGCCAGCATTATTGACTAGAATATCGATCGATTTCCAAGAAAGCATCAAATCTTTAATTACGTTATCAACTTCTAACTTAAGAGAGACATCTACAAGAAAGGATTCTATTCTTTGCTGCTCATTAATCTTAGCGGCTTGCAACTCTTCTACAACACGTTCTGCATGTTCTTTATTTGTTCCCAAAATGGCTACATTTGCTCCCTGCTGTAGACATGCTAAAGCAATAGCTTTACCAATGCCAGCAGTTCCTCCTGTAATCAAAGCATTTTTGTCTGCTAAGAGCGCCATAAAGACTCCCATTGACGTGCTAATCCATCTAAATCGGCTACTTTTTCTACATGGAAAGTAGGAGCTTGTACTCCAATTCTTTTATTCATGCCACTTAATGTTTTACCAGGTCCTATTTCGAGATAGGCTTGCACTCCAAAATCTTGCATAACTAAAATAGCTTGTTGCCAACGAACAGGACTTGTCACTTGTTCTAATAAATACTGCTTAATCATAGCAACAGAGTCAACTATTTTGCCAGGAACATTCATAGTAAAACAAATTTTACTTTCACAAATAGCAGCATTTTCAATCTTATCAAAGAGCTTTTCCTTAGCAGATTGCATCAAGCCGCTGTGAAAAGCCCCAGCAACTTCTAAATCAATGATGCGTTTAGCCCCTTTTTGCTTGAGGTATTCAGCTGCTATTGTAATATTTTTAATCCTACCTGCAATAACAATTTGGCCCGGACAGTTAATATTAGCAATCCAAACAGGGCCACTTTTAGAACTTATTTCCTGCAAAGCTTCAGCAACCATATCTTCAGTAAGTCCTAGTACAACTTGCATCGTCCCTTTAGTCTCTCTGCAGGCTTCGTGCATAGCCTCAGCACGTATTTTCACCAACTTTAAACAATCGCTAAAGCTGATTTTCTCAGAAGCGACTAAAGCTGTATATTCCCCTAGGCTTAATCCTCCACAAATTGCTGGCTTAAAAAGAGGAATTTGCGTCTCTAAAGTACGCAGAATAGCCATACTTACGAGATAAATAGCAATTTGGCTATTTTTAGTAAGGGTTAAAATTTCTGGTGAGCCTTCGAAAATAATAGAAGAGAAATTTTGCTGTAAAATTTCATCAGCTTCTTGAAACACTTCCCTAGCTATAGGAAAAGCATCATAGAAGTCCTTGCCCATCCCTGTATATTGTGTTCCTTGACCTGGAAAGATAAATGCCCATTTATGCATTTTCCCCTCCACAGGTTAAAATAGTGGCTCCCCAAGTAAGCCCTGCACCAAACGCCACTAGCAAGATGTTATCTCCCTCTTCTAAATCCTTTTCCTTTAAGAGCTCATCTAAAGCAATTCCTACAGAAGAGGCAGATGTATTCCCATATTTATGCAATGTCAAAAAAACATACTCCATTGGCACATCAAAGCGCTTTGCAATGGCTTCAATAATACGCATATTTGCCTGATGAGGGATTAACCATTTGATCTGTTCTTTTTTTAAAGAGGCTCTTTCCAAGCAGCGACTAGCCGCCATTTCCATTCTACGCACCGCATGTTTAAACAACTCTTTCCCTTCCATTTGTAGATAGTGTTGGCTTGTTTGAACAGTCTCTATAGAAGCTGGTTTTTTTGACCCTCCAGCTGGTATAATCAATAGTTCAGCCAATCTTCCGTCAGCTCCTAAACAAACATCTGAAATGAACAACCCTTTTCCTTCTGCTGCAACAATGCAAGCAGCTGCACCATCTCCAAAAAGAACACAGGTAGCTCGATCTTGATAATTAACAATGGAAGAGAGTTTTTCAGAAGCCACAACTAAAATAGATCGATACATCCCGGACTCAACATAAGCCTTAGCCTGAGATAGAGCGTAAATATACCCGGTACAAGCAGCCTGCAGATCTACTGCTGCTGCATTAAAAGCACCTAAACGAGCCTGTATTAGGCATGCTGTGCTAGGAAAAGGATAATCCGGTGTTAGGGTAGCAAATAAAATAAGCTCGATTTCTTCTGCATCAATGCCTGCCTTCTCAATAGCTTTTTTAGCTGCCTGAAATCCCATTTCAGAAGTAGGCTCATCTGCTGCTGCCAGCCTTCTTTCCTTCATTCCTGTGCGAGAGAAGATCCATTCATCTGAAGTATCGACCATTTTTTCTAAATCGCTATTCGACAATACTTTTTCAGGAAGATAGGAACCAGTAGAAATAATACGCGCTTTTTTAGCCATAAACCAAAATAAAATTTACATATTTGATACTCTATCGAAAAAGTTTATCTCAGTCTGTTAAAAAATGAAAGTGTTTTGTTTTTTTACCTTTCCTAAGCCTTTTATCATTTAAAATTTCCATTGCACGTCTATGCAAATTCTATTATCGTATTGTAAATTAACCAAAAAAACCAAAAAAATGCTTAAATACCCTAAGCACCTTCAACAGCTAATTCATTTATTTAAAAAATTCCCAGGCGTAGGCAACAGGACGGCTGAGAGGTTTGCTTTTCAAGTATTTAATTGGCCTTTAGAAGATGTGATACATTTTTCTAACACTCTTTCTGAATTAAACCAAAAGGTTGCCTTTTGCCCTGAATGCTCTTGCTTAGCAGAAGAAAACTACTGTCATTTTTGCCACCTGCCCAATCGCAACACCTCTCAACTTTGTTTAATTGCTTCTGTGAAAGATGCTTATGCTCTAGAAGAAATGGGTATGTATCAAGGGTTATATCATGTATTAGGGTCTCTGCTCTCCCCTATTGAAGGAAAAAATGTAGACTGTTTGCCTATGGAAAAGATTAAACAAAGAATAAAAGACCACTTGGTTAAAGAAGTAATTATAGCTCTAGATTCTACCTTAGAAGGGGAAGCTACCGCTTTATACATAAAAGAACAGCTAGCAAGCGATGTGCTCATTTCTCGTTTAGCTTTTGGATTGCCTATAGGAAGCTGTTTAGATTTTATTGATGGAGGCACTCTTGCAAGATCTTTTACAGGAAGACACTCTTTTTAAAAAAATCAATAAAAGTTAGTAGTTTGCAAAAATTTCAGCAATTTTCTTATAATCAATCCATTTGTATCGCTCTTAGAATAAAACACGCTATCGGATGAAATATCAAATGATCAAACAGCTTGCCACATATCTCTCTTTAATCGCATTCACTAGTCTCTCATCCTTGTCCTTAGCTTTTACCTCTTCTTCAACAGTGGTGTTCGAAGAATGCCGTATTGCTGACATTGATTTACAAGTAGAAGACTTGAGCACAAGCACCTCTTTTAATCCTCAAATTGTGCTTTCTAAGCTCAAAAGCAAAGTGGGAAATATTTTTTCTCAAGCAGATTTTGATGCAGATTTGAAAACACTTGCTACAGAATACGATCGCGTAGAACCTTCCATACAGGTTCGAGACCAACAGGTATATATCACATTAAAAATGTGGCCAAGACCTAAAGTTCGCTCTATTACATGGAATGGAAATAAAAAAATTAAAACCACAGCTCTGCAAAAAGAATTAGGTCTTAAGCCTAACGCTGTTTTCAATCGGCAGTCTTTTAATAAATCTTTTAATAAAGTTAAAGAATACTACGTTAAGAAAGGTTATTTTGAGTCACAGCTGCAATATATAACTGTGCCCCATCCAAAAACAAATGAAGTATCCATTAATATTGAAGTTCATGAAGGGCGTTCAGGTCGAATTGAAGATATCATCTTTCAAGGGTTTACAAAAGAAGAAACCAGCGAATTATTGGGGATGATCTATACAAAAAAGTATAATCTACTTAGCTGGTTAACAGGTAAAGGGACCTATCACGAGGAAGGGTTAGAACAAGACCGCCTAACCATTGTCAATTATCTTCAAAACTTAGGATATGCAGATGCAAAGGTTGATATACAAATTCACGAAGCTGAAATAGAAGGGAAAATTCTTCTGCTTATTTCCACAGAAAAAGGCCCTGTCTTCCACTTTAATGCTATTTGCTTTGAAGGTAATGAACTATTCTCTAATGAAGAAATTGAAAAGCTCTTTCTCATTCATGAAGGCGATATCTACTCGCCTGAAAAATTACGAAAAACCTTGCAAGCCATTAAAGACCTGTACGGACGCAAAGGATATTTAGAAGCAAATATTCAAGCTGAAGCTCAGCCATGCGCAACCGATACAGCCTTTAATGTCTCTTTTCATATTGATGAGGGAAAACAATATCGTATTGGCATGATTCGAATATATGGAAACATGGCTACGCAAACCCATGTCATCCTGCGCGAATCACTTCTCATACCAGGAGAAACTTTTGATACAGCAAAGCTGCAAGCTACAGAAGATAGACTGCAAAATGTTGGCTATTTTGAAAGCGTAAATGTATATGCAGTCCGCACAGAAGATGAAGAACAATTTGGCGAAAACTACCGAGATATTTACATTGAAGTTAAAGAAACCAAAACCGGTCATGCTAGTTTATTTGTAGGATTTAGTAGTGCAGAAAGCATTTTTGGCGGATTGGATTTTTCTGAAGCAAATTTTAATATTAAAGGCTTTGCAAGACTTTTCTCAGAAGGCCCTGCAGCGCTCAGAGGAGGGGGTGAATATGCACATCTTCGTCTAAGCTTTGGAAAAAAACAACAAGCCTATACGCTTTCTTGGTTGAATCCTTATTTTTGTGATAGTTTGTGGAGAGTAGGTTTTGACGTATTTAATACCTATAGCGAATTAACTTCCAAAAAGTATGATATTCAAAAACTAGGTTTTGATTTACACGCTTCTTATCCCCTGAATAACTTCTGGACCTTTGGAATGAAATATCGCTTCAATAATTCCAGAACGCATATAACACAAAGCGCCACTCCTTTAGAAAGAGAGCAAGCAAATCAGCAAGGGATTGTATCGGGATTTGGACCATCTCTTACTTTCGATTCTACAGATAATCCTTTTAAACCACATAAAGGATTTCGCTCACGCTTAGAAACAGAATTTGCTGGTTTAGGAGGCGATTTTTATTTTTGGCGTTTTGCTTATTTAAATAGCTACTATATACCTCTTTGGAAATGTGGAACTTTTAAATCTCGTTTTGATTTTAATTTTATTGAGCCCGTTGGCAGAACAAGTCAACCTACACAAATTCCTTTAGGAGAGCGTTTCTTTATCGGAGGAATTAACTCTGTGCGTGGCTACCGTGACTTTGATCTAGGAGACCATTTTTCTAACGGAGATCCAACTGGTGGTATTTCCTCTACTGTATTATCTCTTGAATACTTACATCAACTCCTCCCCTTTGTAGATGGGTTTATTTTTGTAGATGCAGGAAGTATTGGGTTAAAACGTTGGTATATTAAAGACTTTAAATTTAGTGCTGGTTTTGGAGCACGTATTGAAATAGCAAACAGAGTTCCCATCACTTTAGGAATGGGCTTTCCAATCAACCCCTCAGGACGCAGTGAAGTGCGCAGATTTTTCTTTTCCATGGGTGGACAATTTTAACAAGGAGTATATCTTATGAAGAATCCATTTATTTCGACCATATTGTTTTTTACAGCTCTTAGCACGTCTTTAGTAGCTGCTGACTACAAAGTAGTAAACACCAGAGACTGCTTTATGAACTCTAAGTTAGGTAAACAAGAGCAAGAAGCCTTTGAAAATCTTAAAAATCAAAAAGCTGCTTTAATCGAAGAAAAAAGCAAAGAGCTCGAAGAAATTGTTAAAAAGTTAAGCGATCCAACCATTCTAGATAGTATGAGTCCGGAAGCAGAACAACGCGCAAAAAATGATTATGCTGCTTTAAGTCAAGAGATAAAGGGTATGTACGAAGAATGCCAGCAAATCCTCTATCAAAAAGAGATGCAGATTGGCCAAAAGCTACAAAACAATATTGATAAAACTCTAGAGGAAATAAAAGAGAATTGTATCATTTTAAAAAGCGATGCTTGCCATTATTACCCCAAGGAATTAGATATCACCGACACAGTGGTTAAAAAATTAGATGAAAGATTCGACCAAATAGCGCAGACACAAAAAAAAACTCCTAATGAGCCAAAGCATGAAGTAGTAAAATAGTTCATTTGTGTATAAAGAATTAAAAACGAAAAGGAGCTGGGCATTTATCCATCTAAATAAATGCCCATAAATCATATGAAAAAATTTACTCTACAAGAAATCGCTGCGCTTACAGAATCGACTTTAGTAGGCAACCCAAATCACCTCATTAATAACGTTGACTCACTAGAAAATGCGGGTTCTGAAGATGCCTCCTTTTTAGCTAACCCTCGTTATCGCACATCAGTGAGCCTATCTAAAGCAGGAGTAATCTGTATAGAAAGCACTTTTCCTGTAGAAGAAGGGAAAAATTTTCTTCTATCCGACAACCCTTCCATTACCTTCCAAAAAATTATAAAAATTCTCTTACTCCCCCAAAATGACTCTGGTTTTAAAGGAATTCATCCCACTGCAGTTATTCACGAGAGCGCAGAAATTGGTCAAAATGTACAAATAGGCCCCTCTGTTGTAATTGATAAAAATACAAAAATTGGTAACGGTTGCATCATTTATCCCTTCACTTTTATTGGTCCTAATAGCTGCCTTGGAGAAGACTGCATTATCTATTCTCATGTAACTATTCGAGAGAAAACCATCCTTGGCAATCGCGTCATTCTACAACCAGGAGTTGTCGTTGGTGCTTGTGGTTTTGGATATACGACAGATCAAAATGGCCAACATTCTAAATTAGAGCAGCTCGGTTCTGTGATCATTGAAGATGATGTAGAAATAGGCGCAAATACCACAATTGATCGAGCTCGTTTTAAAGTAACCAGAATCGGCAAAGGAACAAAAATCGATAACCTCGTTCAGATCGCCCACAATGTGAGCCTTGGCTCTCATAATATCGTTGTATCCCAAACAGGGATTGCAGGCTCTGTAAAAACAGGTGAAAATGTCATGTTTGGCGGGCAAGTAGGTGTTGTAGGCCATGTGGAAATTGCTAGTAATGTCATGATTGCTACTCGCGGCGGAGTCAGCAAATCCATTGATAAACCCGGCAAATATGGAGGCAGCCCTGTCATACCTCTTCCCAAGTATAACAGAGAACAAGCACGGGTTAGAAACATCCCTAAATACTTAGCGCAAATTGAAGAACTAAAAAAAAGAGTAGAAGAACTAGAGAAAGTAGCTTTAGAAACCTCTTACTAAAAAAGCTAAAAGCTGGCTTCGTATTCTGCAATCTTCTTAAACAAAAAAAATTACATTAATTCGCTCAAAAAATAGCACTGTATCGTATATTGATCTTAATATAGTAATTTAACTTTAAACTTTCATGATAAAGAAGTATAATACTTACATATGGCATATTCCTATGATTTAAGAAAAAAAGCACTCGACTATATAGAGAAAGGCTATTCAAAAGAGGAAGCAAGTCAAATTTTTGGCG
>DASZIJ010000077.1:0-25807 GCA_035949155.1 Candidatus Rhabdochlamydia sp.
AAAATCTGCTAAAGATCGAATCATTGAAATTGCAGCTTATGACCCGATAGAAGATCGCTCCTTTGTAGAGTTAATCAACCCAGAATGCCCTATTCCAAAGGAAGCCAGTGCTATTCATCATATTACCGATGAAATGGTAAAAGATGCTCCTAGTTTTAAAATTATCGCGGAAAAATTTACCCAATTTTGCCCTGAGAATACCGTATTAATTGCTCATAATAATGATGCTTTTGATCAGTTATTTTTAGAGGCGGAATTTAAACGAGCAGAAGTTCCCCTTCCTTTTTTTCAATATATTGATACCCTTAAATGGGCTCGTAAATATCGCAATGATCTTCCTAGGCATTCTCTACAGTTTTTAAGAGAAACCTATGGTTTTTCTGCTAATCAAGCACATAGAGCTCTTGATGATGTGACTATATTGCATCAAGTCTTTAGTGTTATGATTGATGATTTACCGATTCAAACCGTATTACAACTTCTTTCTAAGCCTCAAGTCATATCTCGCATGCCATTTGGGAAGCATCAAGGAAAGCCTTTAGAAGAAGTTCCACGTAGTTATGTTACATGGCTGGCATCTAGCGGGGCTTTTGACAAATCAGAAAATAAGGAGTTAAAGCAAAGTTTTGAAAAACTAGGCGTTTTAACTCCAATTAGTACTTAATTTATTCCTCTCTTAAGTAAAACATTCTTTAAAAAAATCTATAAAGTATGTAAAAAACAAACTATAGATTTTAAAGTAAATTTTGAGAGGAAACATGAAATATATTTATGAATTAATAGGAACTTTTTTTTTAGTTCTTACTGTTGGTTTGACAGTGCTTAATCCAGACAGCTCTGGACTTTTAGCTCCTTTAGCTATTGGTTCTATTCTTGCTGTTATGGTCTTTGCTGGCGCTCACATATCAGGTGGTCATTATAACCCAGCTATTTCTTTATCCGTATATATACGCGGAAAACTATCAGTAAAAGATTTAGGCGCCTATTGGCTAGTGCAAATCATCGGAGCTATCATAGCCGCATGGATTGTTATGTATTTAAAAGGCACTTCTCAAGCATTTCCTATCCACTTTGATGTATGGAAGGCTTTTTTAGCAGAATTCATTTTCACCTTTGCACTTTGCTATGTCGTCTTAAATACCGCTTATTCAAAAGTAACAAAAGGCAATTCCTACTATGGCTTTGCTATTGGCTTTACAGTTCTTGCAGGAGCTTATGCCGTTGGACCCATCTCAGGTGGTGCATTTAACCCTGCTGTTGCCTTAGGGATCACCATGCTAGACATGAGTTTCTGGGCCAATTTTTGGGTATTTTTATTTGCTAATCTAATCGGTGGAATATGCGCTGCTCTTGTATTTAAAGCAGCTCACTCTGAAAAATAAGAATAGTTATTTAAAGGCAGGCCTTACAAGCCTGCCTGTTTTACTATTTATATACACATCACAGCCTTAAGTCGAACAAACACAGGAGAAAGTCCTTGTTATAACTCGGCGAGCTTCCTTACAACCTCTTGCATAAGGTGCGTTTGTATTTAATCGAGATGCCGCGCATTTGAGTCAGGATTATTTTCCTTGCTAATTGCTGGAAATTACTGTTCAAATATCCCTATGAATTTTTTAACTTAACAGGATTTTACTTAAAAAGTAATTTTTAATTTGCTGGAATTTAGAGATGTTTAATACAGGGATTCTTCCGGGGTTTTTTCTAGATTATAATGAACCTCCCACATTCTTCGGAATTCAGGACAATTCTCTAATAACTGTTCTTTGGTTCCTTCAGCAATTTTAGCTCCTTGGGAAAGATAAATAATCTTATCTGCATGTTCAATCGTAGAAAGACGGTGTGCAATGATAATCTGAGTAATCTCCCCTTTTAAGCTGATAATCGCATCTTTAATATGCATTTCGCTAATGGAATCGAGCGAAGATGTTGCTTCGTCTAAAATAAGAACAGGTGCCTTTTTAACAAGAGCTCTTGCAATAGCTAGGCGCTGTTGCTGTCCTCCAGAGAGGTTCTGTCCTGATTCTGCAAGCATTGCTTGATACTGATTAGGTAGATGTACAATAAATTCTTCAGCATGCGCTTTTTTAGCTGCTTCTTCGATTTCTTGACTAGTAAAGGGGCGCCCAAAAGCAATATTAGCACTAATTGTATCACAAAATAAAAAGGGTTTTTGAGAAACAAAAGCAATATGCTCACGTAAGGATTTTTGCGTATAGGTTTTTAAAGGTTTCCCATCGATACGAACTTCTCCTTGCTGAATGTCGTAAAGACGAGGCATTAATTGTACAATTGTTGATTTACCAGCTCCTGTGGGGCCAATAATAGCTACTGTCTCTCCTTTACGGACAGTAAAGGAGAGATCTTTTAAAACCCAATCTCCTTGATAGCGAAACCATACCTTATCAAATTCTATCG
This sequence comes from Candidatus Rhabdochlamydia sp., assembly GCA_035949155.1. Classification (GTDB taxonomy): domain Bacteria; phylum Chlamydiota; class Chlamydiia; order Chlamydiales; family Rhabdochlamydiaceae; genus Rhabdochlamydia. Next base: position 2,419 of record DASZIJ010000077.1, read on the forward strand.
AATCAAAAAACCCAGTAAGTTCAGTTGCATCTAGCTGGTCTTGAATGTCAGGCTTAATGTCTAGTACTTCAAACATTCTCTCGGCTGCTACAATACCGCGCTGGATATTTGCATTTTCATCAGCAAACTTTTTAACAGGTTCATATACAAGCTGAAGCATGCCACAGAATACGATCAACTGAGATAAACTCATTCCAATTGTATAAAGACCGAATAAAACAACACAAGCTAAACACAAGGTAGTAATTGCATGTAAAATAGGACGGGTCAAAAGACCATATTTAGCTGTTTTGCTTTCTAAAACAGCCATACGTTCATTTTGTTCCTTGTATTTTTTCAAAGAAAAGCCTTCCATAGAGAAAATCTTAATCGTCTGTATACCAGCTAAAAATTCAATCAATATATTAGCAAAGCTCTCCTGATTTTTTTGTAGTTGGCGAGAAACCCTTTTAACTCTACGAGCTAAAAATACAATAGGAATAATAATTAAAGGCACTCCAAAAAAGATAACAAGAGACAAGCGCCAGGAGAGGTAAAAACACATGGACAAACAAGTAATGATGGTAAAAGGCGTTTGCAGATAATTAGTTAGCCAAGAATTAATAGAAGTAGCTATCTGCCCTGCATCACCAGCGACTCGAGCAGAAAGACTGCCGATATTATGTTGTTGATAAAAACTCATCGGCAAGGACTGAATATGCTCAAAGTACTGCTGCCGTAAATCTCTACTGACGCGAATGGCTAGTAACTGCGTGGTATAGCGACTTGCAAAAAGCCAAATCGCTTTGAAGATAGCAACAGCAACCAAAACTAGAATCAAAGCTTTAATATTATGTGAAAGATGGAGTTTTTGTTTCACTTTAGCAAGCATCCAACTTAATGGATTACCCTCGCTTTTTTGTGCAATAAAAGAAGTTGCTTGTTGTTTTGTGATATGCCCCGTATGCTCCTTGTCGATCAAATCCCATTTCCCTTGCACCTGTTCTAAAGAGACTGCATCTCGACTGTTTTCTTTAGAAAATAAGGTAAAAAAATCCGCTCCATTATTGGATAATACGCCTAAAGCAAACATCTCCATTTGACTAGAAATCGTTAGGCAAAGCAGTGTAAGGAAAGTGATAATAAATAAATATAGATGACGACGGCTCCTTAGAGCAGCATTTAAAAGTAGTTTCATGGTAATTCCTTGAATCTTAAGGATTACTCTTGAGGCAATCCCGTATCTTCAACTAAGAATTTACCAATTTGGCGATATTTTTGATAGCGTTGTTCAATAAGAACGTCCGGATCTATGTGTATTAGCCTGTTATATTGCTCAAGAATATATTTTTTAACTTGGGCATATATAAAAGATGGATCGTGATGCGCACCACCTAAGGGCTCTTCAATCTTTGTATCTACAATCTTGAACTTTAATAAATCTTCTACATGCATTCTTAAAGCTTTAGCTGCGGTTTCATTTTGATTGGTATCTCTCCAAAGAATAGAAGCACATCCTTCTGGAGAAATTACGGAATAATAAGAATGCTCTAACATTCCTATTACATCAGCTACTCCAATTCCAAGAGCTCCGCCAGAACACCCTTCTCCAATTAAAACAGCAATAATCGGAGTGGAAAGACGGCTCATTTCCAAAAGGTTCTGTGCAATCGCCCATCCTTGACCTCTTTCTTCTGCAGCAAGGCCTGGATAAGCACCTGGAGTATCGATTAAACACAAGATAGGTAGATGGAACTTAGCAGCAAGACGCATATATCTTAAAGCTTTGCGATATCCTTCTGGGTGAGGCATTCCGAAATTACGATGCAAACGACTTTCTGTATCATGACCTTTTTCTTGTGCAATCACCATAAAATTTACATCATCTATCTTTGCTAACCCGCATATGATTGCAGGATCGTCCCCAAATGCCCTATCTCCATGTAATTCAATAAATTTTTCGGTTAGGCTGCGAATATAGTCATTTGCTTTAGGTCTTTTAGGATGACGGCTAATAGTAACCCTTTCCCAAGGAGTTAGCTGAGAACATATATTTTTTTTTAGTTTTTCCAGCTTTGCTTCTAAATGCTCTATTTCATCTTTTGTCCACAAAGTGCTATCTTTCTTATTCTGCTCTTTTAATTGAGAGATTGTCTTTTCGTACTCTACAATCTGTTTTTCATGGGCTAACATAGTGTTTTTCCTTTTTTTAACGCGAAGGCGCAGCTACTTCTATACCAGGCAAGGTAGCTTCTTTAAAATCTTTAACAATTTCAATAAATGTTGGTTTGGTAGTCACAATTAAAAAAAGCTCCTCTATATCTTTTGAGGCTAATCGAATGCATCCATTACTGTTATAGCTCCCAATACACGTTAAATCCTCTACAAGTTGTCCGCTAGAATCAGCAATCCAGGGAGAGCCTTGTAATCCATAGCCTTTAGCAGATTCTGAAGCTCGCTCTACTTCTTGCTCAAAAGGGATCCAATGGGTGCCAAATACCGTAATCATTTCTACTGTTTTATTCTGGTAAATCCCTTTGCTTTCTAATTGGTAAGTAGCAATCCGCTTTCCTAAAAGATATTTGCCAAGAGGCGTTAAACTGCCAGAGGGCTTGCTTGCATCTAATTTACCTAAACCAATGGAATATGTTTTTAATAACACTCTTTCATTGGTTCCTACATCAAAATAATAAAAACCCATTTTGCACCGAGAAACATCTACCAGTAGATAAAATTCAATCTTTTTATCTCTGCGAAATACATTAAAATGGCTTCCCTCTACTATTCTTCTTTGAGAAGAATATTCCCCTTTTGCACCTAGACTACATAGAATAAAAGAAGAGGAAGTTTGATAGTAGTCAGCGTAATCATTTAACCAAGCAGGCCTACCTGCTAACCAAGAAACAGAGCTGGTATAAGAAATCGTCTCGACAATCGGAAATTGAGAAGTTGGGTTCTTAGAAAAGAGCTGATAAATCCGATCTATACAAGGTAAATCTCCATTTAATGAAAACGGCTTAGTACTTTTTATTTCTATTTTTTGTTGCATAATCACAGGAGGAGCTGGTTCTTTCTCTATTTGGCTGATTACTTTTTTATCATAAGCTCTACTTCTTTTTTGAATTACAGCTGTAATTGCTATCATAGAAAACAAAGCGGTTGAACCAATCAGTAGAATTCTTCCAATAGCCAAATTTAGCCTCTCCTCATTTAAGGATTAGATGATAAGGGTTAAATTCATAATATATTTAATTTTAACGAAATATCGATTAATCCTAATCAAGATAATAAAAGATTATAAACTATTTCAGATTAAATTAGAATAAAATAATGAATAGAGAATACCCCATTATGTAGAGATAAAAAGTTGCATTTCAACTATTTAACAACAAGAAATGCAACTTGATTTGAGTTAACTAATCGGCACATTTTTATATACAGATTGATGTTCTGTAGCTGTGGTTAGTTTTCTTTTCTTTTCCATCAGCTTACGCATCTTCTTGCCTGGGGTGAATTTTACTGCTAATCTAGCAGGAATGATAATAGGAACGGCTGCATTTTTAGGATTACGACCAATTTTCTGCTTTCGCTCTACTACCTCAAAAACCCCAAAATCGCGCAATTCTAGGCGATTCCCCTCAGAGAGATAATCCGTTGTTTTATCTAAAAATGATTGAATCACATTGCGTACATCATTAGGATGTAGTCCTCGATGCCTAGAAATCATCTGAATCAACTTTTTTTTAGTAATTGTTGCCATAAACCTTGCTCTCCTTGTTTCTAAATATAAGTATTTTCAAAATACTTGGCTTTTCTTATCTCAAAAGAAAAGAGGTATTTATCCATTTACATTTGCTTAAGCTCATTGTTGTATCGTCTTGATTTTCAATCAAGTTGTTTTTTATAAAAAAAAATCGACATCTCTTAACAAAGAGAGTGGAAAACGTAGTTTGTCTTTAAACTATTTTTTAATAGAAACTAATATTTTTTTTCTTTTACCAGAACTGAAGACTAAAAATCGATCTTCAATCGCCATCCCTGGTTCAATTAAAAAATGAATATCATGAATTTTTTGATTATTGAGATATGCGCCATTATTACTAATCAGCCTTGCTGCTTCACTTTTACTAGAAACAAGACCTATTTTTACACAGATATCTATATATTTTTGACCAATTAGCTCAGACTGTTTTAAATATTCAATAGGCATTTCGCTAGCTGAAATTTCTTTTAACACATCAAATTCTAAAATTGCTTTACCACCAGGGGCTAAGCACTGGGTAACCTTTTGAGCAATTTGCAGCCCTACGTTTCCATGAATCAACTGAGTCATCTCTTCTGCTAAACGCTTTTGTGCCGTATTGGGAACATGCTCTAGACTCTCTAAGGCTCGCTCATATTCTGCAATCTCTTCTAGCCCCATAAAAGTAAGCATACGCATTAAACGAATAACTTCCGTATCTTGAACTCGGTAGAAGTATTGATAAAATTGATAAGCAGAACATTTATCTTTAGAAAGCCAAATAGTCCCCTCTTCTGTTTTACCAAACTTTCTGCCATCATTGCGGGTAAGCAAAGGGAAAGTATATCCAAATACCTGTACGCTGATCTTTTTACGTACAAAATCGATACCAGCTGTAATATTGCCCCATTGATCACTGCCACCTAACTGCACCTGCACATTATGATCAGTATACAAACGATAAAAATCATAAGCTTGCAGTAATTGATAGCTAAATTCAGTAAAACTCAATCCTTCTTCAGAAACAAGACGGGTTTTTACACTATCTTTAGCTAGCATAGGACCCAAACGAAAATGCTTTCCTACATCACGTAAGAAATCAATAAATGGATATTCTTTAAGCCATTGGTCGTTATTGAGAATAAGAGGGCATGTAGAAGGATCTGAAAAATCAAGCACTTGTTCAAAATGCTTAAGTATAGAACTCACATTAGTAGCTATTGTCTGAGCATCGAGTAAAGGACGCTCTACACTCTTGCCTGAAGGATCTCCAATTCGTGCAGTAGCCCCTCCTAAAACAACAACGGGAGTATGACCAAATTTTTGAAACCAACGTAAAACGACAATACCAACTAAATTACCAATATGTAGGCTATCAGCTGTTGGATCAAATCCTAAGTATACCTTAGTAGGGTTTTTAAGAAGGTTTGCTAGCTCATCACTAGTGGTATCTTCTAATAAACCGCGCTTTTGCAAATGCTCTATAATCATGGAGATCTTGTAATGAAAAATAAGCCTCTATCCTAAATTAAGAGAGATTTTCCATCAACTTTTGAATGTCTTTAAGAAGGATCTTTATTGTAGATCACTTGCATATCTTGTTTCAATTTTTCTACTAAAAGGCCAACCCGCTGGCTAAATTCCGCAGCATTGCGATTTTCATCAAACAAAGATATGCTTTTTTCTTTTAATACAACCCTCTGAGAGGCGTGTCTTTCAATCCATCTATGAATTTCAATTAATTTCTTTTTAAGAGCAGGAGCTGTGAATTTTTGATCAAAGGACTCTAGATGTTTTTTTAATTTTTCTCTTACTTTTTTTGTTTTTAAACTCTCTTCTGCAATTTCTTTTTCGTATCCGGGTTTCATCCAAAGCTCCTATCTATTATCTTAAATTAAGCCAATGTTCGCATAATAAAGTAAAATAGATATAAAATCAATTTTTTACTTAACGTTATCTAAAATGGATTAAAAAGATTGATAAAATGGGTAGGAATAGCAAAATATTTAGTTGTGATTTGTTTTAAAGATTGTATACCAACTTTTTCTGTAGAAAAATGACCTAAAGCAAAAAAATGAATCCCATTTTCATAGGCTAAATCCCAGATTGGTTCATCAAAACTGCCTGTAATAAAACAATCCATCTCTTCTTGAATGGCTTGTTCTATCATCCAATGAGCCCCTCCAGACACAATGGCAACAGAAGATATTTGCGTTTTACCTCCTAATGCTGCATGTGCTACATGCTCATAATACGCTTCTAGTTTTATTTGAAAATCCTCCACTAGAATGGGCTTAATTTGAGCTTTTACTCCAATCTTATTTGCACCTAGTGATCCAAACGCTTTTAAGTTTGTCAATCCTAAATCAAGAGCTGCTTTCCAGTTATTACCAACTGCTTGGTGCGCATCTAGTGGTAAATGGTAAGCCAGCAAAGAAACTTCATTTTCTAATAAAAGCTGAAATTTTTGTTTTTTAGGACCTAGAAGAACACAAGGAGTTTTATCCCAAAAAATCCCATGATGTACAATAAGAGCATCTGCTTTTATCGCTACCGCTTGTTTAATAGTTTCTAGACTAGCTGATACAGCAAATGCAATACGAGAGATCGTTTTTTTACCCTCCACCTGCAAGCCATTTGGACACACATCTGAAAACAACTCAGGTTGTAAAAGCTGATTGAGGTATTGTAATAAATCTTGTAAGGTAATCATTAGCAATAATAATTAAATACATGATTAGTTTATGTCTAGAGAAGAAATAAAAAAAAATGTTGGTTACAAAGCTGCTGAACAAATTAAAAATAATATGCTAGTTGGGCTAGGAACCGGTTCTACTGCTTTTTATTTTATCAAAAGATTAATCCAACTCTTTCATCAAGGATTAAAAGTAGAAGTGGTAGCTAGCTCCCAACAATCTTTCATGCAAGCTAAACAAGGAGGACTTAATCTTCTAGATATCAATAGACTATCCTCTCTTGATATAACTGTAGATGGAGCAGATCAAATCGATTCTCAAAAACGTATGATTAAAGGAGCTGGCGGCGCTCATGTAAGAGAAAAAATTATGGCAAGTATGAGCCGAGAAATGCTTATCATTGTAGATGAGAGTAAAAAAGTAAAAGAGTTAGGAAAAATCAAGGTTCCTGTTGAGATCCTCCCCTTTGCTGCAACAGCTACTATTCATCATATTGAACAAGCAGGTTACAAAGGGTTTTTACGTACAAATGCTGATCAATCTTTGTATATTACAGATAATCAAAACTACCTTTTTGACATTTATTTTCCTACATTCATTTCTTCTCCGGAACAAGAACATCAAAAATTGATTCAAATTCCAGGGGTTATAGACACTGGTTTCTTTTTTAATTTAGCTAAACGAGTAATTACTGGATATTTCGATGGACAAATTGTAATTGAATAATAAATAGTCAAATTAAAGAGAAAAAGTATGGACTCTGAGCTAATTCCCATTACTTTCAATAAAATCATGCAATCGCGCTCTTATACCGTGATTATCCTCGGTACGGAAGAAAAGCGTTTTGCTATCTATACAGATCCCCAAGTGGGAAGCAACATTCAAATGCACCTAACAGAGAAAAAAAAACCACGTCCTTTTACCCATGATCTCATCCATGCTATTTTTTCTGGCTTTGATATTCGTACAGCACAAATAGTCATTTATGATGTAGAAGACACAATCTACTTTGCACGTTTGTATTTGGAACAAAAAATCGGTGAAAAAACAACGATCTTAGAAATTGATGCTAGACCTAGCGATTGTATCACTCTTTCTCTTTTAAACAATATTCCTGTCTTTTGTAGAAAAGAAGTTCTCGAAAAAGCTATCCCTGTTGAGGAATAAAGCTAGTACTTAATATTAAACTTATTACGAGCTAATGTAAGTATTGCCTTTACAGCTTCTTCTGCATCTTCTCCAACAGCTTCTATATTAATTTTAGCCCCCTTATCAGCAGCTAAGATTAAAATACCCAAAAGAGATTTAGCATTCACAATCTCTTGTTGATATTTCAATGTAACATCTGCTTTAAAGCCTGTAGCGCATCTAAGCAATTCCGTTGAAGGACGTGTATGTAAACCTTTTTCATTAACTACAACAAAAAAGTCTTTGTATTTTTTTTTCATTTTAGAATTAAAAACACTTATTTAAAGTAAGCTTTGTTTTTTAACAAAGGCTAAACGGTAGTTGATATAATTTTTTACAGTAAAGCAGCTTTTGTGTTTTTTTGATTCAATAAACAATGCTGCTATAAAAAATTATACTTTATATGGAACTATCATACTAGCAAAATTTGCTCAAACTTTGCTTTTCTAAGATCCTTCAAGAAACTCTTCCAGTTGGGTTATTAGCTGATCAAAGGAGCGCATGATAACCTTAACGGATTCTGTAGAGCGCATATCTACACCTGCTTCTTTTAGAAGATCCAAGGGTTTTTTACTGGAACCAGCAGATAAAAACTGTAAATATTTTTCTCGAGCAGAAGCCCCTTCACTACAAACTTTTTCTGCTAAAGCATGAGCAGCACTAATCCCTGTTGCATACTGATATACATAAAAATTATAATAGAAATGAGGAATCCGCAAGCACTCAACATCTAGTTCTGTATCTAAGCTAAAATCTTTACCGAAATACTCTTCATTGAGCTTCCGATATTGATCCTTTAAGACAGCTGGTGTTAAAACTTGAGAAGAATCTACCTTGTCATGCATGGTTAGTTCAAATTCCGCAAACATAGTTTGCCGAATTAAAGTAGATCGGATGGCATCTAACTTTTGATTGACCAAGAATGCCTTCTGTTCTTTCGTCTCTGCTTGTTTAAACAAATAGCGAAAGAGCAGCTCTTCATGAAAGGTAGAAGCCACTTCTGCTACAAAAATACCATATTGAGAATATTGATATGGTTGGTTTAAGCGACTGAAATAGGAATGCATACTATGGCCTGCTTCATGCGTTAAGGTCATCATATCGTTAAATGTTCCTTGATAATTCATCAAAATATAGGGCATGCTGTCATAACATCCGCTTGAATAAGCACCTGAGCGTTTGCGCGGGGTTTCATAACGATCTACCCAACGTTCATGCGTTAGCCCCCTTTTGACAATTTCTTGATAATCTGCTCCTAAGGGAGCTAAAGAAGCTACAATCCATTCCACTGCTGTGTCGTAATCAACATCTATTTCCACATCTTTTACCAGTGGTACAAATAGATCATAGGCATGCAGACTTGAAACTTTTAAATGTTTTTTACGCAAAGAAATATAGCGATGTAGCGAAGGCAGGTGCTCATGCACCGATTGAATCAAAGAAAAATAGACTTGAGGGTCGATCTCATTCACATAAAGAGCAGCCTCTAAACAAGAGGGATATTTACGCGCCTTCCTTTCAAAAACATGCTTTTGTATTTGCCCCTGTAGCAATTCACTAAGCGTATTTTCGTAAGCTAAAAACCCACGGTGGAGCGTTTTAAAGGCATTTTCCCTTAATGTGCGATCTTTTTCTTTCAAAAGGGTTAAATATCTACCATGAGTTAAAGCGTGCTTATTCTCTTTGCTATCACATACATCTGGAAATTTTAAATCTGCATTATTAAAAGCTCCAAATGCCTGGCTAGAAGTGTCTAAAGATTTACCGACAAGAGCCATTAGCTCCTCTTGTTCTTGAGATAATGTGTGATTTTTCAGGCGGATGATCTTTTCTAGATATAAACGATAAGAAGCCAGAATGGGATCTGTAATAAAAGCGTCTAATGTTTTTTCCGATGCCCGTAATAACGCTGGCTCAATCCATGCTGTTTCTTGACGAAAGGCATATAAAATCGTACTAATACGCGACATAGCTATTTTTGCAACCTCTTCTGCTACATCTTCATCATGCCTTAAATGAGCGTAGGTATAAAGCTTAGATAACTGTCGTTCAATCTCCATACAGGTCTCAATAAGCCCCTTTAATTGCTCCGGGCTTTTTTGCCAACTAGACTCAAAAACTGCAATCTCTGGCCAATGAGGAGTTTGTTTTTCTCTACCAAAGAGCTGCATTTGACTTTCCCAAACCCTCCAGGAACCATATAGCTGCTCTACATCCCAGCAATCGTTTTTTTGCATTTGTTCCCTTGAGTTGAAAGATGGGGTATAAATCTGTTCTATTGTCATGACATAGCACCTTTTAAGAACTTGATAATATTTAAGATGCCATCATACTCAAAATCTCTTTGATTAGTCAACTCTATCTCTGCATGGTTCTTGTTATTAAAAATTTTTATTGATAATTTTTAGCACTATAACATCAAAAGTGCTAATTTACGTTGTCAAAATTCCCTTGTTTTTCTACAATGAGGCCTGAAGTTTTTAACAAATTTACAAAGAGAGATCCCCTCTCTTTGTTATGATTTCCTTCAAACCCTTTACTTAAAAGGAGATGAAAATGACAACTGCAACTAAAAAAAAATTTAAACCTTTAGGAGATCGCGTTCTTGTACAACATATAGAAGAACAAGAAACACTAAGAGGTGGTATTGTACTCCCTGATACAGCCAAGAAAAAAGGGCAATTTGCTACAGTCATTGCTGTTGGCACAGGTGCTACCACATCTGAAGGAAAACCAATCCCCATTTTAGTTAAAGAGGGTGATAAGGTTTTAATCGATAAATACGCTGGTCAAGAAGTAACGATTGAAGATGAAGAGTTCGTTATTTTACGAGCAAACGAAATTATTGCACTTATCAATTAAGCCAAAAAGGAGTTATCTAATATGGCCAAAAACATGAAATTTAAAGAAGAAGCTAGTCAGAAGATTCTAAAAGGAGTGCGCACGCTCGCTTCTGCTGTCAAAGTAACCCTAGGTCCTAAAGGGCGAAATGTTGCTATCGAAAAATCTTATGGTGCACCTGTTGTAACAAAAGACGGCGTGACGGTTGCTAAAGAAATCGAGCTAGAAGATAAGCACGAGAATATGGGCGCTCAAATGATTAAAGCAGCAGCTAGTAAAACAGCTGATAAAGCAGGAGATGGAACCACTACTGCTACTGTTCTAGTTGAAGCCATGTATAGCGAAGGTTTGCGCCACACTACAGCTGGAGCTAATTCTACAGCAATTAAACGAGGAATGGATAAAGCTACAGAGAAAGCTGTTGCAAAACTTAAAAATCTGAGCAAGCCCATTAAAGATAAACTCGAAATTGAGCAAGTGGCAACAATTTCTGCTAATGGAGATGCAGATATTGGACAAACGATTGCTAAAGCAATGGAAAGAGTGGGTAAAGATGGAACTATAACAGTTGAAGAAGGCAAAGGACTAGAAACAATCCTTGATGTTGTAGAAGGGATGAGCCTCGATCGCGGTTATGTATCCCCTTACTTTGCGACAAATCGAGAAACACAGGAGTGTGTTTTTGAAAATCCTTATATTCTACTTTATGAGAAAAAAGTTTCTTCTGTTAAAGAATTTGTCCCTATTTTGCAATCGGTTGCAGAAACAGGTCGTCCTTTCCTAATCATTGCAGAAGATGTAGAAGGCGAGGCTTTAACAACGCTTGTCTATAACCGTCTTACTACAGGTCTTAAAATCTGTGCTGTAAAAGCTCCTGGTTTTGGAGATAGACGTAAAGCGATTCTAGAAGATATTGCTATTCTAACCGGTGGTCAATTAATCAAAGAAGAGCTTGGCCACAAACTAGAAAAAGTAACCCTTGATATGCTAGGCGAAACTAAAAAGGCTGTTATAGGTAAAGATAGCTTTACTCTAGTAGAAGGTGCTGGCGATAAAGCAAAAATCGAAGAGCAAAAAGCATTATTGCGTTCTCAAATTGAAGATTCTGAATCTGACTACGATCGCGAAAAACTACAAGAGCGTCTTGCTAAGCTTGCAAGCGGCGTAGCAATTATCCGTGTAGGAGCTGCTACTGAAGTGGAAATGAAAGAGAAAAAAGATCGTGTAGATGATGCGGTTCATGCAACTCAGGCTGCCGTAGAAAGTGGTATTTTGCCAGGTGGTGGAGTTGCTTATATTCGCTGCATCCCAGAATTAGAGCAGCTATGCGATAATTTAACCGATCCTGATGAAAAAGCAGGGGTGAATATCGTTATAAAAGCGTTAAGCTCACCTTTACGTCAAATTGCTGAGAATGCAGGTTGTGAAGGTTCTGTTATCGTTCAAAACGTAGCTAAAATGAGCACGTATGAAGGATGGGACGCTTTAAATGATTGTTATTGCGATATGTTGGAAAAAGGGATTATCGATCCTGCAAACGTATCTATTTTCGCTATTCAAACAGCAGCGTCTACTGCTGCGATGCTTTTGACAATGGAAGTGATCATTGCGCAAGAGCCAGAAGAGAAGATGCCAAGCCCAGCTGGCATGCCAGGCGCAGATTATTAATCTGTAAATTGCAAAAAAGGCGCTTAAATCTTTAAGCGCCTTTTTTTGTTTTCTTGCATCAAAGATTTTTTTTCTTTATCTTGAAAATTAAGATAGAAAAGAAGAGGTTCTCGTGAAATCATTTTGCTTTGGATTGGTAAAGCTAGTTGTTATTATCTTTCTTGCTTTAATTATTTTTGCATTTATCGCTAAGTCTAGACTACCTGATATTGTTTCTAATAACTTATCCAAAAAAATCAACGTACCTGTGCAGATAGATGATATCCATCTCAATTGGAATAGGGTCGATATAGATAAAATTACTATCGGTAACCCATCGGGGTCTGTTTTGCCAAAAGCTTTTTCCTGCGATCGGTTATTTTCCCTAGCTCCTTTTACCAACTACCTAAAAAGACACGTTGTTATTGATCAAATCGAAATTGACAATGTATACCTAGGTTTAGAATTTAAATCTCCTCTAAGCACAGATGGAAATTGGTCCAAAATTATAGATCAAATTAGCACTTCCTCTACAAGCACTTTCCGCACCGTTTTAATCCGCAAATTGATTTTAACCAATATTGATGTAGATCTAGTCTATCTCTCTGAAGGAAACTCCGTTAAACGCCTTCGCCATATCGACCGAATTGAGCTAAACGATGTCAGCAGTGAAGAAGGCATTCCCGCTAATCAAATCACCTCTCTTGTCATACAAGAGATGATTAAGCATGTCTTACTAGAACAAAATCTACAAAACCTGATCAAGGGTGTAATCAAAAATCCAGAAAAAGGTATAAAGAAGATCCTGAATCCTTTTAAGAAGATGTTTAATACAAAAGTAGTACTAGAAGAAGAGCTGGTAAGTTAAATCTTCATATCTTCATTGGATCTGGGTACCCACTGATCAACAATTTGATAGTGCTCATTTACCTTGAAGTCGCGAATCTTTTTCTTTTGATCATTATCTAATGCAGCAATATGATCGAGAAGATCTGTTAAAAACTTCAGTCTATGCCCTACAATTCCCTCTTCTCTGAAGATAAAAGGGCTAAGAATGCGTAAATACAGATCTTTTAGAGCTTGTTCATTGTTTTCTCTTCCCAATCTAAGGTTAAACAAGGCCTCATCAATACAAGCACTCACATTTCCTCGATCTTTGTTATCCTTACAAACAGATGCCATTATACGAATTTCATATTTTGCTTTAAAATACTCCTTCAAATAAGAATAAAAAATGACTAATAAAACTTTTCTTTCTGTTTTATTAAGTTTTGATTTTCCAGAAAAATAGAGGTTGTGCAAATTATCAAGTAATTGCTCCATCTCTTTATTTTTGCTTGTAGCATTCTTTCTAAATTTTTTAGGAATTCTAAATCCTTGCCTTTCTCCTATTACATTACTTACTAAGCTTTGTTTCCATTTTGTAAGATCTTTTTCTACATTTATTTTGTCGATAACATCACCATCAAAGGGTAGAGAAAGAAAATGAAAAACCTCAGCATGTGTCTCTTCAAGTCTTTGGATAGCTTCTGCGCGATTATTATCCGCGGATCGTAAAATATCATTGTCTTCCTTATCCATGTACTGGTGATTTACATGTAGAAAGGGGATTTTTTTTCTCTGTATACTATCCAAAAAACCTATAAATTCAGGGGCTACAGCAGTAGCATTATCTCTTGTAACTCGAGCGTAAAACGATTTTGTTGTTTCAATGGTTGGTGTTGGATAACGGATATAATAAATATCATATGGTTCGGCACCTTGACTAACTTTATGAATCGACCTTAGCTCGGGTATGTTTGCACTACAAAGTTGATCAGAATTGATACCTGCAGCATTACGAATCTTTTCGCAAAGTAATAAAAAGGATTGTCTTTTCCCTTTAGGCTTATTGTGTAAAATTTTATTATCTACCTCTATCAATTTGCTTATATTACTAGAGGTCATATTTCGCGATGGATCAAATCTGATAGCATTTTCAAGAGTCTTTTCTTGAAGATCAGTAAGAACTGTACGAACAAACTTAGCAAAACAGAGCTCTTGAATAATAAGCGCTATCTTTAGATATTTATTGTTTTTATATTCTTTTGTGCTAATAGCGTCTCTTAAAATACATGTATACTCTTTATAATTATTGGGTAGTTCACTATTAGAATATTCTTTTAACAATCTTTCTGCAACTTTAGTCAAGTGTTTGTATATAGGTATCAAAAAATCTTTAGGATCTATTTTAAAGTCTTTCAAACATGTTTCTAATGTCTTTTTCTGTGCTACAAAGTTAAGAATATACTTTTGATCATCTATCTTTGTAAAAGTCTCTTCTATAGCTGATAGCCTATCTTGAGCTTTTTCTGTATTACCTAGCTTACTTTCTACAAGGGAAAGAAGATCTACGCCTAATGCCTTTTCTTGTGCTGGCAAGCCCTCTGAATGCTTATCTTCTTCTGTTTCTATAGGAGTTTGCTCTACAGTTGATGGCGTATCTTGAATTTTTCTTGTATTATCCAGTGTTTTTTCCACAAGAGCAGAACGATCTGGACCTTCTTCCTTCGTAATATTTCTGTCAGCTAATACCTTACGTGCATAATCTACAATAAAGGCAAGGAGTCCAAAAAAAATGAGACCACTTAACTTAACTATCTTTAATACTGTAGAATCTGTTGAAACAGGAATAAATTTATTAGTACAATTAAAATGTTCTGGTAAACGACTAATCATATAATAAAACTCTTATTTTAATACTAAATATAGATCGAATATTACAAATTATAAAATATTAAAACAAATAAAATAAGATGATTTATTACAGATTGAGCTGATTAAAGTTTTTACTAATCAGCTCAAAAGAAATGGGTTTACAAAGCTTTATTTAGCTTTAATAAAGCTGATACTTTTTGTTCCACTGATTCTGCATAATGCTCTCCTCCAAAAGAAAAGTGAGCTTCTACAGAAGAGGTATTGAATGCCTTAGGAGGAATCATATAACCATGTGCATCATTTACTAGTCCAAAAATAGATACCTGTTGGTAGCCAAGTGTTTCTCCTAGTTTTTTGAGTCTTTGGTCATAGAAACAACTAAGCTCTCCTGGAATAGTCACAAAGGCATGAATATGATCAAAGACAAGCAGGTTAATTTCACTTTGATACTCTTCAATAGGTAGAGCGAGTCCAAAGGGTGTTGGTTGTGGTTTGAATGAGTAGACATGTTTATCTGTTTTAATGTGCAGCGATTCCTTAGTATCGATTACATCTAAAATCTTTTTTACTGTTTCTGCTAAAGATTTACCTAAAACATCACAATGAATATACTCTTGCTTTTCATCAGTTGTCTGTTCTTTTTCTTTAAGCGAAGTAAAAAAATTTTGTGTTATTTCAGCTAAAGCCTTACTTACAACTAAGCATTGTTCCTCTTCACTAATACGAGGAATAATATCCCCCTGGGCTCCATTAAAATAGATCGTTTGTCCATTTTCCTCTGAGATATAATCTCTTGCATATCCTACAAAGTCTGCAGAGAAAAGCAGATTTTCATTACTAAGGACCGTGGGATGCATAGGATAATTAAAAAGCACAGCTAATGGACTATCATCTAATTTGGTTACTTTAATCACAGTCACATCGGATAAAGGAGTAGCTCCTACTGGCCAAGTACCTCGATATTGGCTTATATCTTCTGCTTTGCCATATCCAACTCCTATTTTTGCAGGAACTGGTTTCTTACATGCTTGAATAATAGCTTTAGCGGTTTGTTTTATGTATAGCTCAATTAAGGCAGGATCATAAGGTCCTGCTAAATGTTCCCCTAATCCTGGAATATTTAAATATCCCCCTCCACCAGAATGGGTGTGAGAAGAGGCTATATATATCTCACAATTAGATAATCCTTCTTCTAAATGAACCTCTTCTATAACCCTTTGAACCATTTCATAGTTAAAACCTAAATGATCTACACTACACAAAACAATCTGTTTTTCTTGATTATCAATAAAGAGCGCCATTGCCCATAGAGGATCATGTACTCCTATCATATTCGCATTTCTTTCATATCCAGCTGAAGGGCTATTCATAGGGGGCGTAATCTCTTCTTTTGAGATCCCTACCATAAGAGAAGCAATAGCCCAAATAGGCATCATTAAAAAAGCAATTGAGCTTAAAGCAAATTTCCATAACATCTTATTTTCTCCTGAGTGCAATTAACAAAGGATAAATGATAATAAAAAACTTCAAAAAATCATACAAAAATCCCTTATCTAGTAAAATGATGAAATACAAAAATAAGAGCTTCTGTTGCGCTTTATTAACCTTTGTCGGTCTGATCTCTTGTGCACATTCTGAAATGAGTCTAGAAGAAAAAGTGGGTCAGCTTCTTATGGTACATTTGCATGGAGAAGAGGTTAATCAAGAAGCTAAGATGCTCATACAAGACCTGCATGTTGGAGGAATTATTTATTACAATTGGAGCAATGGACTTATCTCCGCTTCACAAGTGCGCAATCTAAGTATAGGGCTGCAAAAACTAGCTAAAACCCCTCTTTTGATTGCAGTGGATCAAGAAGGAGGCCTTGTTAATAGATTAAAGCAAGACTTTACCATCTTTCCAGGTAATCTGGCTTTAGCAAAAACAAAACAGCCAGAATTAGCAGAAAAGTCCGCTTTTGCTATAGGACAAGAGCTTCTTTCCGTTGGAATTAATATGAACCTAGCACCTGTTATCGATATCAATGACAACCCCTATAATCCAATTATTGGAATTCGTTCTTTTGCAGCTTCAGCAGATCAGGTGACCCTTTTTGCAAAACATGCTCTTCAAGGATATCGTAGAGCAGGGGTTATCACTTGTCTAAAGCATTTTCCTGGGCATGGAGATGTTACTATAGACTCCCATCAAGACCTGCCTATTGTTAGAAAAACCAAAGAGCAACTAGATAAACTCGAACTGATCCCTTTTTATCAATTAGCAGATCAAGCAGATAGCATTATGACAGCTCATCTTCTTGTTCCCACTTTAGATCCTCAAAATTGTGCTACTTTATCTAAAAAAATCTTAACAGATCTCTTAAGAGAAGAAATCGGATTTCAGGGAGTCATCATTTCTGATTCTCTGGTTATGCAAGGGTTATTAAACAATGGCTATTCTATAGAAGAGGCCGCTATCTGCTCCATAAACGCTGGTTGTGATCTTTTAATACTCGGCGGAAGACAGCTAAATACTGATTCTTCTTTAGAACTTACTAAAGAAGGGATTCAAAAAATTCATCAAGCGCTATTGCAGGCGGTACAAACAGGGGTTATTTCTAAACAAAGACTAGAGGAAGCCGTGCAAAGAATCCTTAATCTGAAAAAAAGAATACCTCCCTTTTCTAAAGTAGAATATAACGGATTAGAGCACCAAGAGCTCTCTGAACAAATCGCTTCTCTAGCTCTTCAGATAGTAAAAAATAGATCTGCTCCTTTGAAAAAAGAAGTGATCCTATTTGCTCCTAAAATTCTTAAGACAGATATTGAGCAAACCCCCTTTTCTCAAAGAGCTGATGATTGCTTCTTTTTTAGCCTCAATCCTTCTCAAGATGAGTATGAAAAGGCACAAAAACTCGCAAAGAAAGCCTCTTCTTTTGTGTGTTTCTGTTATGATGCATGGAAAAATCCTGAACAAACCATGCTGATTCAATCCCTTGTAAAAGCAAAAAAACCCATTATTTTAGTCTCTGTAAAAGACCCTATCGATGCCCTTTTATTCCCTGATGTAGATGTCCTAATTACAACCTTTAGCCCCACTGCTGCATCGATTAAGGCAGCCTATGAAAAGATGCAAGATCAATTAAATAGCTCGAATTGATGACTAGAAGCAATCACTCTTTTAGATAGCTTCATAACCCCTATTAAATTAGTTACTAACATCAGAGCAATAGCTATGTCTGCTAAACTCCAAATCATATCCACTTTCATAACACTTCCTATTGGGATCAAAAGCACATAAAAAAATCTAAAATAATGAGCTTTCTCATTACCTATTAAAAAGCCTAAAGCTTTTTCACCACAGTAGGACCAGGCTAAAATAGTAGTATAGGCAAATAAAACAAGAGCTATAATGACTATATACCCTCCTATTGCAGAATGTAATCCTTGGGAAAAAGCAAAGGTGACCATATTGGTGCTATATAGATCGGGAATCTGCCAAGCCCCTGTTATAATCAATACAAGCCCTGTAGTCGTACAAACAATCATAACAATTAAAGGAGTAATTAAAGTGGTAATTCCATTAATAATGGGATTTTTAGCATGAGCACTTGCTTGTAAAATAGGCACTATCCCTGTTCCTGCATCGGTTGCAAAAAGCCCTCGATCAAATCCTGTAGTCATTGCTTTAAGCACCCCAATTCCTAGAGCTCCCCCTATAAAGGAAGAGAGGCCAAAAGCATGTTGAAACATCAATGTAAAAGAAGGTAGGACTTTATCGTATTGCAAAGCGATAATGGTAAAAGCGGTGCCTAAATAAATGAGTGCTTTAAAAGGAACTATATAGGAAGCAAAGCTTGCAATTCTTTGAATGCCCCCTAAAATCACTATGCCCACTACTACTGCAAGAACTAGACTACAATATAAAGGATTGAATCCCATTTTTTCTAAAGGAAGAACAACAGAATTAATCTGCGCAAAGTTTCCTACTGTAATAGATCCAAAAAGAGTAAAAATAGCAAACAAGATAGCTAGCATTTTATAACCTAGCCCATCTCTTAAGTAATACATAGGACCGCCTACATACTCATTTTTTGCTGTTTTTTGCCGAAAAGAAATGCTCAAAACACAACTTACATATTGAATGGCTGCTCCAAAAAAGGCCATTACCCACATCCATACTAAAGCACCTGGGCCTCCTGTAGCTATAGCCACAGCCATCCCTGATATATTTCCTGTCCCAAAATTCCCCGCCAGAACAGAAGATATAGCACCAAAATGACTAATGTTGCCTTCCTGCCCTGTATTTTTTTTAGTAATACAAAGAAAGCTTTTTTTCAGTTGAAAGATTTGAATAAAACGCAGTTTTAGAGTGAGATACGTACCAGAACAAACAATAGCTGGAAAAACTATCAATAAAGTAAAATACTCAATAAAAGTTTTTATATCCATGTATCTCCTTTTTTAAAAGTGTCCACAAGTAACAGTAAAAAACAATAGCAGAAAAAAGATTAAAAGTTGATCGTATTCTTAAGAACCTTAAATGTTTAAAATCTATGTATAAGTATTTTGTTTTTTTCCTCATTTTTTTAGCAAAAAACCTCTCAGCAAAAGAGCTCTCCGATTGTTTTTGTCAAAGCGAAGAATTCCGAAGAGCACACATCGGTATTTATGTATTAGACCTTAACACGCAAAAACCCATTTATCAAAGAAATGCCGAGCAATTTTTTATACCTGCCTCTTTGATGAAAATTCCTATTAGCACAGTAGCAGTTGCTCTTTTAGGAGAAGATTATCAATTTACAACTAGTTTAGAATATGAAGGCTATATCGATGATGAAAAAACTTTAGAAGGAAATTTATGGGTTCGAGGAGGAGGAGATCCTACTGTTTCTTTAACAAGCCTATTACAATGGGAAGAAGATCTTAAATCTTTTATTACTAAGATCAATGGAACTCTTTTTATCGATACGAGCTGTTTTGAAACAGCGTTAGCTTCTAGATTTTGGAGTTTTGAGGACTTGGGCAATTACTATGGAGCTGGCGCTTCAGGGCTTACTTTAAATCAAAATACCTATTATATTACCTTCCAACCAGGCAAAAAAGAAAACGACCCTGCAACTGTCATTAAAATAGATCCTCCTATTCCTAATTTAACTTTCTATAACGAAGTAACTACAGGCCCAGCTGGCTCTGGCGATCAAGTATGTGTCTTTGGATCTGAATACTCCCCTATCCAATTTTATCGAGGAACCATTCCTATAGATCAAACTAGCTTTACTATAAAAGCTGCCATTCCCGATCCTGCTTTACTTTGTGGCCTACTTTTGAGCGAACAGCTAAAACCAACAAAAGGCATTAAGCTTATTAGAGAAAAAAATACAAGTATCCCACAACAAACAGTGATTACTCGCTATACATCCGTTTCTTTAAAAGAATTGCTGCAATCCATGAATCAATTTAGCATTAATCTTTACGCAGAACATCTTTTGAAAGCAATTGGTCAAGGCAATAGCAAACAAGGGACAAGATGCATAGAAAATTTTTTGAAAAACCTACATATCCCCTCTCAAGTCCATGATGGAGCAGGGCTTTCTCGAACTAATTTATTAACTCCTAAAGGAATAGTTACGCTTTTATCTCACATTAAAAGCTCTAATGCATATCTTTCTGTATACACCTCTCTACCAGAACCAGGTCAAACAGGAACACTCCGGTTTTTCCCAAAAATCCCACATGCTCATTTACGAGCAAAAACAGGGAGCATGGGTAATATCTACAATTTAGCAGGTTATCTAACTCTTGGATCTAAAAAACAATATGCATTTTCCATTTTTTGTAACCACTATAAAGGCCATCCAAGCGATATAAAAAAAGAAATAGCGCTTTTTTTAGACCTTTTAATAGAAAAGTTAGATCAATGAGCTAAAAACAAAGAGTCTACCATAGAGCTCTTTGTGATTTTCTCCAAAATAGAGACAGGAGCGGTTTCTGGCATAACAAGAGCTAATCTTGGAACAATCACAGTTTGCTCTAATGCATATTGTCCTGATATTGCCGCATGTGAAACTTGATCAGTAAATACAGCCCAACAAGAATGCGGGGGAAATTCCCAGTAATCTTTCGGACAATTTTCTTGAAACTCCTGATTCTCTTTTAAGAAGTTATGCATATTCAACATAAAAGAATCATAAGGAGAGCGCAAGGTAATCGGCAAACCTAATTTATGAGCGTTTTTTTTAAAAGCTCGGATTAAGCGTCCTGAAAAAGTCTCATGAATCCCTTGAGGAAAGGGCAACTTATTTGTTCCCCCAAAAAGTCCTGCTAAAGTTTCAAAGGGATCAGAAGTAATCCAATGTCGTTTTTCCAAAGGATTAATATTAGTAAAAAACCGTAAAATACGATCTCCATGTACCGGACGAGAAGGAAAGGAATCCACATGCAAAAGATCGTTACGTGCTCTTGTTCTTAATTGCCTACCTTTTTCCTGAAAAGGTCGAAAGCTCGCATAATCCAATTTCCATTTATCTGCATAAGGAGCCAAAAGATGCGCTAACAAATCCATTGTTTTTTGAGAATAGCTTTGCATGATATCTAACATCTTCATCATTTGCTCTTCTGACAAAGCAACAACATTTGTGATTTTATTAGATTGCGGTTTATAGGCAATGTTTTTGCGATTAGCCGCACCTGACTGCTTTTGCGAAAGTAAAAAATCCAACTCTTCTTGAGGAAAATCAAAGGGGCACTTCGGAAAAAAAAGAATATTTCCTTTTTCTAGTTCTTCACAATATCTTCGATTATAATCCTGTAAATTTGCCTCTTCAACTGTAATTAACTGAGCCATAGCACCTCGGAGTGTTTGTAAGTGATCAAAAAATATTATACATTTGTTTAAACTCTAATCGAATTTCAGAGAAAAAATAAAGTATTATTTAAATAGATCTTCTACAAACCAAAAGATTGCAGAAACTACTAAGATTAAAAGACGGATATAGAAAGAGATTTGCTACTTTTTCTTTTTTTTAGTCTGTTTGATTCGAACAAGCTCATATCGATAAGGCGGCTTAACTTCCACAATTTTGTCATCTTGAGTAAATATAAGAGATGTTCCTGTACGAACTGCGGTTTCAAAAGCCCTTTGAAAGCTTCGCTTGTGAGCTTCTAGAATTATTTTATTTAATGCATCACTCATTGGCAGCCCTTTATAATTTTTCCCAAATAACCTTGTTATAAATGTCTATAGAACCATCTACAGATTTCTTTGCAATAAGCCTTTCAGGGGTTCTTTCAGAAGAGTTATCCATAATACTGACATTATCAGAAAGAGGAAAGTAATGCTTAAAAAGGTTTTTTAAGCCTGTATAATAGCGTTTTATAATTATCTCTTTGGGCACATTATGTCCCCCTTGTTTTACTCTCTCTGCTACTCTTTTTACTGCTTCATCAGGGCTTGAAAGCCGCAAAAAAGTAAGAGTAATTTCATATCCTTGCAATTGCGCAGCCTTTAAATGCTTAATATAATTTACCCCTGCAGCTGTTGTTTCAAAAGTAAAGTTCTTATTAGCATGTAATAGCTCTTTTATTCTTTTTATCATGAGCTTACTGGCAGTTAATGCAACTGTTTCAGGGTGAAGAGGAGCAAGTGCTTTTGCAATTTCGTCTGCATTAATAAATTCATAAAACATAGGAAGATTAGAAATTAATTCTAAGGTCATTGTGGTTTTTCCAGCTCCATTAGGGCCCGCAATCATAAGAATTTCTTTCAAGGCTCATCCTCTTTAAAATCGGATTCCAATATGAATAAAGATAACAAAGTAAGATTTAAAGTTCAGAATTTTTTTAATCAGCACTAATTTAGAAAAAAACTCCATTTATTGATTTGACGTATTTTTTACTGACACTTTCTTTGAGCGTAATAAATTAAAAATATACTTGATTTCTTTTTTTTCGACAAAAGACACTTCCTCTAGTAAAAGATAAGAAAATAATTGAAAAAAAGAAAAATTTATGAACAAACTAGAAAAAGTTTTCAGAGCTTCTTTATGTTTTTCAGTATTTTTAATCGCCTGGATTTCTAACACTGCACATTGTAGCCATCAAAAAGAAGAAAAAATCTATGTCAATCCAGAACAAATTGAAATAACCGATCAAGCCATATTGGTTTGGTCATTAGATGGAAAAGCCTTGGTTTTGATGATCAAGGACTCTATATTAAACAACTTGTAAGAGGCCCTTGTGGAATCCATAATCGTTGGTGTAAAATATGTGGCGGCTGTGGTGTACTACTATGCCCCATGAACTGTACATGTTATGATTAACATGAAAAAAAAATTAGTTTCTCAATGCAGCCGCTGTATTTTTCTTTTTCTTAGCCTAGCTGTAGGATGTTTCCAGCATCCCCATAAGAAATTAACAGAACTTGAAAACCAGTACTTAGAAAGTTTCTTTAGACATCTTCTTGAAACCACAACTGCAGGATATAGTAATTTAACTTTAAACTTTCATGATAAAGAAGTATAATACTTACATATGGCATATTCCTATGATTTAAGAAAAAAAGCACTCGACTATATAGAGAAAGGCTATTCAAAAGAGGAAGCAAGTCAAATTTTTGGCG
>DASZIJ010000078.1:0-20632 GCA_035949155.1 Candidatus Rhabdochlamydia sp.
CGCCAAAAATTTGACTTGCTTCCTCTTTTGAATAGCCTTTCTCTATATAGTCGAGTGCTTTTTTTCTTAAATCATAGGAATATGCCATATGTAAGTATTATACTTCTTTATCATGAAAGTTTAAAGTTAAATTACTATAAAATAATCCTTGCAGACATTTTCCATTTCTTTTTTATCTATACGATTTCTACCCTCGGAATCAACAACAGTAAAAGCTGTTTGTAGAAGATCAAAACCTTGATCTATGAGAGAAGAGTTTTGATCTGCTAGTTTTGACGCAAATGTTAATACTTCCTTATATATATCATCTGCAATAGCAACATTTGGGTATTCTTTTAACAGACCCTTTGTTCGCTCTTTTAGCATTTTTAAACTATCTTCAAAGGAAGGTTGCTTTAATTCAATTCTTTTGAAGCGGCGTTGAAGAGGCTCATCATTTTTTAAATGGAGTGCAAATTCCTCATCAGTAGTCATGCCAATAATAGAAATCCCACTTCTTGCTAGATCTGCCTTAAAAAGGCCTAAAACAGATGGGTTGTTATTCCCTATGGTATTTTTATTAGCCATAGCAAGTTCATGTATTTCATCAAAAACAATTACAACATTCTCTTGGCTCTTAGTGAACTTTAATATCTCTTTAATTTTCTCCTCAAGAGTACCTCGAAGGCTTGTACCACTTATGAGATCTACACAAGAGGCTCTATAAAATTGCTTGTTCATAAGATTTTTAGGCAAAGTGGGATCGTTTTTGCAAATTCTTTGAACAATACCTTCAACTAAAGCTGTTTTGCCTGAACCAGCAGGACCTGTGATTATCACATTGCGCTTTTCAGAGTTATTAATAAAAATTGCTATCTGTTTAGTTTTTTTCGGTAATGGACTATAATTGTAATCCTTTGAGCCCACAGTCTTGTGCATATCTTCTAAAAAAGAAGGGATTTTAGTTGAGAGCTGTTCTTTTGATATTGCATATTTTAAAGGAATCAAGATGAGAAGTGCCACAGCATAGATAACAATGGTTTGCTGTGTGATCGCTAAAGCACCAGCAATAAGCCCCATATAAGATAAATAATTAGTAGGTACATTAGGGGATTTTGCGTTTATGATTTGTGCAAACTTTTCATAGGCGCAATAGCCAAGCGCCATTCCTGCAACTCTGGTAGGAATTGTTCGAATAAAGGGCTCGAAAGCACTTGTAGGAATAGCCAAACTCATTGTATTTTCTCTTTTTAATGACTATGTATAAATATAGAAAACTGATTACAACATAAAGCTATTATGTATGCGTTTCTTCAAGTTTTCTAAAAAAGGAGTAAGCTTTTCAGCTTCTTGTTGATTTAATCGGTCGATAAATAAGATGCCATCGATATGATCATTTTCATGCAAAACTACTCTAGCTTCCCAACCTGAAATACGCTGCTTGATGTTTTTTCCTTCTATATTCATATACTCAACGGTTATTTCTTGAGCTCTTTCTACATCTGCATAAATATTTGGAATCGATAGACATCCTTCTGATTCTTTCCATGTCTTTTTACTAGGAAAAGAGATTTTAGGGTTTATAAATACCTTCACTTCTCCCCATTTTACTTTGTTTTTATCTAACTCTTTATTGGTAGGCTCTCTGATTATAAAGAGCCTAATTGAGTGATGGACTTGAGGAGCGGCAAGCCCTATCCCATTACAAGCATCCATTGTCTCTTTCATTTCTTCGACAAGATTTTTTACATCCTCTGTAATTGCTGTAATTGGTTCGGCTTTTTTTCGGAGGATGGGGTCATCATAATAGGCAAGAGGCAATACCTTTAATTGCTCTGTAGTCATCAAATTAGGAACACGTCCTTCACAGAGCTGTCCGTTTTTGTAGAGCCATTGATCTTTAATCTTCTCAAAGTAGCTCCTCTCTGTAAATGTAGCATCTTGGTCATTTTGAGATATATGCGCTACAAAAGTTACAGTAGCAATCTTTTCCTTTTCTTTAAAAGACAGCATCTCTAACCGATTAAACTGAAAAGTTTTGGAAAAATGAGAGATTTCTTTTACCCACTCTTCTCGATCATCAAAATACTGTGGACTTGCAGGATGAGTAGTTTTGATAATATAAGAACTTAAATCAAGTACATAAGCTGCATAGCGCGCACGCATAAGCATCAAGGCATTCTTTGCCAAAGCGCCGTTGTGAAGAGGTTGACAACATGTTTGATAGGACAGACCACTAGAGCAAGGACAGAATTCTACGTTATTTTCTTTAATCATATAAGTTCTAAATAAATTATAAACTAACTTTTTAAATAGAAACTATTCCAGATTTTTTTTTTTGATACAACTCATTTTTTGCAGTAAATTGCATAAGATGATAACAAAAATAAATAGAGGGGTTTCATGCAAACTAGGACTTTTTCTCAAAAAAATATACTTATTGGTGTTTTAAGTGGAATTTTTGCAGGAATAATTCTCGCATTTGCTTTACTTCATTTTGATTCTATTATAACTATTGGGGAACTAGTTGGATTATCCAATATCTTTAGCAGTTTATTTTTCTATTTATTTCTAACAGCTATTTTAGGAGCTATATTTGCTATAGCTGTTTGTAAAATCTCTAAAAAGCCCATAAGAGCCATTATTTGGGGAGCTTTATATGGAGTCCTTTTATGGATAATCAATCTTATCATGCTTATGGCTAAAATGAAAACCGAATGCCTATCTGAAGGGTCTTTCTTGATAAAACCTCTTTTACTATTAGGGTATGTGGTTTTTGGAGGGATCTTAGGTCTATTCTATGGATGGTTAAAAGCCCGTAAATAAATAAAATTTATTTTAGTTAAGTGAATTTAGTTATATTTTATTTTGATTTATGTTATCATTTCTATAATTTAAAAAAGGTTAAAAAAATATGTTGCCTCAATTGCATGAAAAATATGGCCACCCTTCTTTGATTACCCCAGCTAAATGGCTAGAATACAATCGTCAGAAAGGATTACTGCCTACAATTAATGCCCCTCAAGCCATTATTTTTTGCTCTCATGGACGTTTTTTAGAAACCATCTTACAAAAATATAAACATAAAAGTTATGAGGGTTGTTTTAAAAAGGTTTTCTTTCTAGATGACTTCCCTTCGATTGCCATCGCTTACTTAGGAACCGGTGCTCCTGCTGCTGCTCATCAAATGGAAGCACTTATTGCCTGGGGAGTCACCCGTTTTGTTTGCATAGGTACAGCCGGTACGCTTCAGGCTAAAGTAGGTATTGGTGATATTGTGCTTTTTGAAAAAGCTGTTCGTGATGAAGGAACCTCCTATCATTATATAGAGGCTAGTAAATATATCCATGCACCTCGCCGTATGACCAATCTTTTAACCGACTTATTAAAACAAACAAATACTTCTTATCACATTGGCAGCACCTGGACAACAGATGGTTTTTATAGACAAACCTCATTGGAAATCCAACATTTTCAACAAGAGGGAGTATTAGCTGTTGAAATGGAAGCTGCTGCTTTATTTGCTATTGCTCATGCTCGTCAAATCGATTTAGCAGCAATGGTTGTGATCAGCGATTCTCATACTCAGCTAGAGTGGGAACCTCACTTGGAAGATGAGACGGTAGAAAATAGCTTACATTCTCTATTTGAAACTGCCCTGAAAGCTGCTACTTCCGATCTTTAGATTTAGCTTGCTTTTTGTGCATAGATCTTTTACTTAAGGAATCAGACTTAAAGGAAAAACCCCTATGCACAAGATTTTCATATACAGTTTGCTTTTAATAGTTGGTATTACTGTCTCTCAAACCGCTCATCTAGCTCCTTATCGAAGCTATCTACACTTTTTTACTCTAACACTTCTGGCTTATATTATGATTGAAGTGGGGACAGAGTTTGATTTAAATAAAAAAAATCTCAAAAGCTATGGCAAAGATTACCTTATTGCAATGACTGCAGCAGCCTTTCCTTGGATTTTTTGTAGTGCTTATTTTTTTCTGTTTTTTGATCTAACCCTTCAGCAATCGGCTTTAATTGGAAGATTTGCTGCGCCTACTTCAACAGGTCTTTTATTTGCCATGTTAATGGCTGCAGGTCTAGCTGGCACTTGGGTATTCAAAAAGGTCCGAATTTTAGCTATATTTGATGACTTAGATACTGTATTGTTTATCGTTCCCCTTCAGCTCATATACATCGGTCTGCAATCTCAAATCATTTTTATTTTACTGATTACCATTCTTCTTTTAATAGTTGCTTACCGCTATTTACATCGAGTATCTCTACCTACAAATAAATTGTGTATTTTTATCTATGCGGTGCTTTTAACAGGCTGCGTAGAATTTCTTAAAGCAGTGGATGTTTTGGATTTGGAAATTTTACTACCAGCTTTTGTATTAGGATGTATCCTCAAAGCTCCCCATAAAAAAATAGATCCTCCTATTGCTGTTAAGTTTGATAATAGCCTTAAATTTATCTATATGTTTCTTGTAGGGTGTTCTTTAGCTAAAATATCTTTTGGTCCTATCTCTTGGGTGATGCTCGTCTTTCATGTGCTTATGCTGACAATTCTTGCTAATCTAGGCAAACTATTCCCCATGTTCTGCTATAAAAATGAAGTAAGCTTAAGAGAGCGAACCGCTTTAAGTGTTGCCATGTGGCCTCGAGGAGAGGTAGGGGCTGGAATTTTAATGATTTCTACTCAATACCAGCTCCCTCCTATTGCTTTAGAACTAGCAGGCCTTAGTTTAACGCTAAACCTAGCTCTATCCGGAGCGTTTATTTATCTTGTGATTTGGCTCATGAAAAAACCTCTTAAGAGGACTTAAGAAGCTGATCCCTACGAATACATAAATGATCAATCCGCTCTTGAATCTCTTGAATCACTCTACGCTCAGAATCTGCTAGCTTCAAAGAACGTCTGGCTTCTTGCTTTAAATGAGGATCAAATTGCCAACGCATGGCTTGCTCTTCATGGATTAAAACCAAGGCGAGATAGCGGGTTTTTACCTCTTCTAAATAGATGATTTCCTCATTGACTTGCGATAGTTCATTTTGACAATCGTAGAAAGAAGCTATCTCTGATGAGATAGCATTTGAAGTATAAGAAGCCAGCAAATAACAAAGGCCAAAAATCACTTTTTTAATGCTGTCCATACAATATAAAATACCCTTCATTTAGAAGTACTTATATGGTCTTATCACATTTGGATTTATTGATGATATACTCGATGGATTGTAAATCCGTAATTTAAAATCCATCGAGTATAGCTACAGGTACAGTCATAAAAACTCCTTTTTTATTAGGCTTCACTTTGTAAGCACAAAATCTTTATCTACAGATAATAAAGAATTTAACTTTCGCAGGTGGTACTCACTTTCTTCACATAGAGTAAACAATAAACTCTTGTTGTGTTCTTAATTTCTGGTAATTAGATAGGAGCTTTTAGCTTTGAAAATACTTCTTGGGATATAAATTTCTATTTTCGGCTCAAAAACATTCTTTACAGTTAATGATAATTAAAATAGTAAGTTGATTATAGAGTAGTTATAAAAATAACTTATTAAAAATATATTTGTAAAAGTACAAAATCCATTCCGGTTTTTTTTGCGATTATCAAAAAATATCGAGTGGGATTTAAAGCTTTTTTGCGTACAATTGCCAAAACCATGAAGAAATTGATCTATTTAACCCTTTGTATTTTTTCCCTGCCTTTTAGTGCTTATTCTGCACAAAAGACTACCCTGAAAAATCGTTTTGAAAAAGGCTCTCCTGGCGACTTTATCGTAACTGCTCAAGAAGGGGTTTATACCGTTTTAATTCTGCGTCATAGGGAAAAGAATCAGCTTATTTTAGAGGAAATTTCTATTCCTCAAGCGCAATTGGAAATCAAGAAAGTTCACTGGCAAAACTGGCTAGATGAAAAAGCACCAGGACACACTTCTTGGTCTCTTTTTGAAATTGATCTAGAACAAGGTAAGCTCATTGAATCCTATTCAGTAAGTAAGCAAAGCTGGCTATATATCGACTCTTCTGAGTTTCTTCTAGCTAAGCTATTAGAACTACCATTGTATAAAGTGCATAAAGAAGCACGAAAGAAAATTGGACCTCCGCCGCCTTCTGGAGAACAAGATTTTAGATCGGTCTGGAATCCCCCCTTGGTTTGCTTTGGAAAAGCTCTTAAAAAACCTAGTTTTGAAGTATATCAAGGACAATGGCCTCATGATCAATCTATTATTGAGGATTGCTTGATCGATTTTTACTTCTCTTCATTAGACCCTCTTTTCCCTTTTCCTCATTGGCTTGAAATACAAAGTGCTCATTATACCTTAACTATCCGTGCAATCGACTCAGGAAAAGAATTGCTCTCTCCTATCAAAGGAACAATACCTCATCGATTGCCTAGTATTACTAGCGCTACAAAACGCAGCCCTGAAATGTGGACCATTTCCATTCAAGCTCCTGCATACTGTCAGAACCTTAAGCTCTATGCTATAGAATCAGATTCCTTTAATGAGGCCGTTTTGATTCCTTTCCAATTAAGACTGGGATCTGGTGAAGAAGCATTTATGGATATTTCTCCTAATGCTTTAAGTAAAATATTAAAAAAAGGCTCTTATTACCGATGGCTTTTAATCCCAGCATCAGAAAATCTTGTACAGATTCAGTCAGGAGAAAACTTCCTTTGGGAATAAGCCTCTTTCTTCCTTGTTGTTCGTAACTTAAGGTAGTTATAAACAAGCTTTCCACAACAAAATTAATTTACTCCACAAGCGTTTGCTTATTTAAAAAAGGAAAGAGCAAGTATTTTTTAACTTATTGATAATTAGAAAGATAAAGATTTAGTCTTCTCTTTCTAATGCTCTTGATTTACTCTTAATAGAATACTTGTGCAATGGCTATCCATTTAAGTTATGAACATTTTTTCCACAAGAGAGAAGCTAAAAAAAACGCAAATGATTTATACTTAATAAGTATGAAAAGCTCTACTTTATTAGAAATTCCTTCGATCTATTTCCCCGGTAGCTTTTATCGAATTACGTTCTCGCCTAACCTCTCTTATCTGAAACTAGATGCTCCAAAAAAGGTCTTTTTTCAAAAGATTCACAGCCAAATTCAAGAAAATCCCGAAAAATATCTATCTGCTTTAGAAGCATTTTACAGGGACCATCTCAATGTTCCAGAAGTAGCTAATTTATTAGCTTTTGCTTACTTGAGGTTAAAAAAAGGAAAACAAGCAGAAGAGCTTATTAAAATCACTTATGAGATGCACCCTTCTTACCTATGTGCTAAAATCAACTATGCAGATCAGTGTTTGCGGATTAAAAAAATCCAAGAAATCCCAGCTATTTTTAACCATAAACGTGATTTATTAGAACTTTATCCAGATCGCTTTGCTTTTCATTACTCTGAATTTCGTGGATTTATGGTTTGTATGGGGTTTTATCACCTTGCATGCAGGGATCGAGATTATGCGGATAAACATAGGCTAGCAGCAGAGGAAGTGGACCCTTTACACCCAGGGGTTACTGCTTTGAAAAAGGCCCTAAAGAGAAGTTTTTGGAATTTTTTCTATAGAAGATAAAAAGCTTGCTCTCTTTCTAAAAAACCCGTAAATTCTCTTGCTATACCATTCTATTTTATTTAAAGAATTTGGATAACAATGTGGATTTTTTCTAAAAAAAAAATGTATTCCTTAAGAAAGTCTAAGCATTATCTGATCCAAACATATCATCTCTATAAAAAGAAAAAATACAAATTATCGGTGGATACCCGTGTTGAGATAGAGACTTCTTTAACCGCTCTACAAAATGCGATTTTACAAAAAGATAGATCCTTAGCCGATCGACTAGCTAAAGAAGCTCAAGGCTTTGGTCTGACTTGTCTAAAAAAAGGATCCTTTGACTATTTTCGGGATGTTGTATTTGGAGTGTTCATTGCTTTAATCATCGCACTCTTAATCCGTCAAATGTGGTTTGAGCTCTATGAAATTCCATCTGGATCGATGCGACCTACTTTTAAAGAAAAAGATCGCTTAATTGTGTCTAAAACAGATTTTGGAATCAATATTCCCTTAAAAACAAAACATTTGTACTTCGATCCCGATTTGATAAAACGTAACTCCATTGTGATTTTTACTGGGGAAAATATGGATATCTACGATGTAGATACTATGTATTTTTATCTATTCCCCGGCAAAAAGCAGTACATCAAACGTCTAATTGGCAAACCAGGGGATACTCTCTATTTTTATGGAGGACAGATTTATGGGATTGATAAAGACGGTAAGGATATTACCCAAGAGCTACAATTATCCTCATTAAAGCAAATTGAACATATCCCTTTTATTCATTTTCAGCGCAAAGTCGAGATCTCTCATAAAGACAACAATTCCCTTGTTTTTTATCAAATGAATGAACCTGTTGCAGAGTTTAATCTACAGAAAAACCAAGCTAAAATGCTTAGTCCTTCTGGCTTTATTACAGATTATAGCGATCTATGGGGTTTTAAAAACTTTGGCATGGCAAGGCTGCTTAAACAAGAGGAACTAGAAGAGTTCTATTTAAAGGAAGTTCCAAAAGGGGTTTTA
Organism: Candidatus Rhabdochlamydia sp.; assembly: GCA_035949155.1. Classification (GTDB taxonomy): domain Bacteria; phylum Chlamydiota; class Chlamydiia; order Chlamydiales; family Rhabdochlamydiaceae; genus Rhabdochlamydia. The sequence continues at coordinate 8,565 of DASZIJ010000078.1, forward strand.
TATTTAGAGATTAAACATCACCCTTCTTTGCAGTCTGTGCAATTAACAAAAGATGAGTATAAAAATGTATACCCCAAAATACAGTTAAGCACGTCTATCATTGCACTACAAGAAAGCCATCTAAAAGCGCTGATGCAAAACTTATATACAGCGCGTTTTGTCGTAAAAAATCATCAAGTGTGTCGCTATCCCGATACTTGTCTTGGGAAAAAAGCTTTTGCTCCTATTCTCTCCGATGTACCTGATGGGTGTTATGAATTTTATCATGGAAAGGCTTATCGCGTATTCTGGCAAGGAGTAAACCAAGAACTACCACCCTCTCATCCTCTATATGCATATAGTCCACAAAATGTGCAGCTTTTGTTCAATCTTGGAATAGATTGGGATAATCGATTCTTAAAACAAAAGAAAGATCAGCGATTAGCACCGGCTCGTTATACATATTTTCGCAATCAAGACCTTTATCTAATGGGAGCACCTATTTTAAAACATGATGATCCCTCTCTTATAGAATTTGTAAAAAAAGAGGGCTCTTCTCCTACATCTTTTATGGATTATGGCCCTCCTTTCCTGAAAAATGGTGCTCTTGATGTGGAGTTTATTAAAAAATACGGCCTTACTATTCCTCTGAAAATGTACCTTGTTTTAGGCGATAATCACGCGATGAGCTCAGATAGCCGTGACTTTGGTTTTGTTCCTGAAGATAATTTAAAAGGAAGTCCTAGCTTACTTTTTTGGCCTCCTGGATCTCGATGGGGAAGGCCTAATCAACCTCTTTATCCTTGGGTAAGCCCACCAAATCTCCTTATATATAGCTGTGGAGCTATAGGACTTATCTTCTGTTTGTATCGTTGGATCCAAAAAAACAAGCTGCCTATTCTATAAATTTTTTATGTTTTTGCAAGTTATTTATAAATAGTATTCTTTTTTTAGAATTTAAGAGATCTTGTTTATATTATTTAGTTTTGTTAAACTACTCATTATTCTTTTGCACCTTCTCTTTAGTCGTTGCAAATGATTAATCTATGCAATGCTACTTTAAGGTAAGTAAAAAAAATGACAAGTAAAAATTTCGAAGACCTCATTCAAGAACCGTTAATTCTTCAAGCAATTCAAGATTTAGGGTTTAAAATTCCCTCAGATATTCAACAACAAGCAATCCCTGAAGTTCTAAAGGGGAAAGATTTACGCGCTTCTGCACAAACAGGAACAGGCAAAACAGCAGCTTTTATGCTACCCGCTCTTTGCCGATTATTAAAGAAATCTTCCGCTCGAGGACCAAAAATCTTAGTTTTAGTTCCTACACGCGAACTAGCCATGCAGGTAGTTGAAGAAACCATCAAACTAAGTCGTCATCTTCGCCATATAACCAGTGTGTTTATTTGCGGAGGGATCCCTTATCATGTCCAAAATCGAAAGCTTTCAAGAAATTTTGACATTTTGATTGCAACTCCTGGCAGGCTCATTGAATGCTTGGAAGAAAAGCGCATTTATCTATCTAATTTGGAAATGCTCATTTTGGATGAAGCGGATAGAATGCTCGATATGGGATTTATTGAACCTGTTGAGTATATCGCTTCTATGACACCTGAGTCTCGTCAAACCTTGATGTTTTCTGCCACTTATGACAAAAAAGTCTTAACCCTGGCAAATAGTCTGCTAACCAATCCAACGGAAATTATTGTTGAAAAGAAAGCTGCTAACTATGATCTCATCGAACAACATATTCGTAAAACAAGCAACTTAGAACAAAAGTATAAATTTTTAGATGAGATTTTATCTGATCCAAATATAGAAAAAGCTATTATTTTCTCTTCTACTCAGAGACAGACAGAGCAAATTGCTGATAAACTATGTGATAAGGGTCTAGTAGCAGCAGCTCTACATGGCGGTATGAATCAGCAGCAAAGAACAAGGACTATGAAGAAACTTCGCAGTGGTGATATTAAAGTAATCGTTGCAACGGATGTAATGTCTCGTGGAATTGATATACCAGAAGTTAGCCACGTAATCAATTTTGATCTGCCTAAGACATTAGATGATTATGTCCATCGTATTGGAAGAACAGGTCGTGCAGGGGCCAAAGGAAAAGCTTTTTCATTTGCTTCTTCTAAAGATTATGAAATGCTTGGAGAAGTGGAAAGATTCATCGATGATCCTGATTCTTCCTCCAAGTCACAAAGTAGGAATAGAAGCAGAGGCAGGAGTCGAAGTCCGGAGCCAAAAAGACGACGTTTAAGATAATCTCTGTAAAAAACAGAAGTAAAACTCTAAGACTTGGATCTTTCCCCAATTCTTAGGGTTTGTTTCATCTAGAAGCGCGCGATTGCAATAAAGGTCTTTTCTCCATTTAGATCCCAAACACTTCCTTCTTCTTTAGAACTATACTCTAATTTTACCCCTAGCACTTGCGTCATCACGTAGTCTTGATGAATGGACAAAGCTTGCTTAACTCTTTCTGTGGTATTAAGACAAATCTCAATTCGATCGCTCACTGCAAAACTCAAGTCTCGGCGCATAGTATTAATTTTATTGACCAATTCCCTTGCCAATCCCTCTAATAATAATTCTTCGTCTAAAACAGTATCAATAGCAACAATCACCAAGCCTGTTGCAGAAGCTACTAGTCCTTCTTTCACTTGACGCTCTATTAGGATGTCATCAGAACTTAGAAGAATTGTTTCATTTTCAACAATCAACTCATAGTGATTCTCTTCAAGCAGTCGATTAAGCTCTTTTTGAGAGAGATTTTCTAAGGCTACCTTAACAGCGCTCATTAGCTTACCTACTTTTTTGCCTAAAACACGAAAATTGGGTTTTACCAAAAGTAGAACAAATGCTGTTTCATTTTCCTTAAAGACCACCTCTTTTACATTAAGCTCATCAGCAATTAGCTGCTTTTGCGATTCAAGCTGCTTAATAATTTTAACTTCAGAAGACACAATAAAGGCAGAGCGCAGGGGCTGACGGACTTTTAATTTGCTTTCCTTACGCAATGCATGTCCCATGCTTACTACAGTTTGCACATAAGACATCTGCTCTTCTAAAAGCTGGTCTCTATATGCAGGGTTATAGATGGGAAAGGAACACAGGTGAATGGACTGCGGGTCTTGGCTAGCTTTTAAATAGAGATAGATTCCTTCACTTAAAAAAGGAATAAACGGAGCTGCGATTTTGGCTAAATTAACTAATACGGTATACAATGTTTCAAATGCTAATCTACGATCTATCGTATCTTCTTCCGCCCAGAACCTAGATCGATTTCTACGAATATACCAATTGGTTAATTGATCAATAAATTTTATAAAAGGATCAACTGCTCGGTGCAATTCATAACGATCTAACCCATCTGTTACTTCTTGAATCAATCCTTGTAAACAAGACAAGATCCAACGATCAATGTCGATCTGAGGAGCAGAAAATTCTACTTCTTTGGGATCCCATTGATAAATCTTTGCATAGGTAGATAAAAAAACCACTGAGTTCCAAAAAGGAATCAGCATTTGACGCAGAACTAACTCTACTCCGCGTTCTGAAAAACGCAAATCTTCTGCATGAACAACTGGACTACTTAGCAAGTATAAACGCACTGCATCAGCCCCATAACGGTTAAATATCAATTGTGGTTCTGGATAATTCTTAAGACGCTTTGACATCTTATTGCCATCTTCTGCCAAGATAATTCCATTAACAATAACATTCTTAAAAGCTGGCTTATCAAATAACGCTGTTGCAATCACCATTAAAGTATAAAACCAACCACGTGTTTGATCTAATCCTTCTGCGATGAAATCCGCAGGAAATCGATCTAATGTTTCTTGCTTTTTTTCAAAAGGATAATGATTTTGCGCATAAGGCATAGAACCTGATTCAAACCAACAATCAAATACTTCTGGTATACGCTTAAATTCCTTGCCATTTGCAATAAATGTTAAAGAGTCAATGTAATGCCTATGTAAATCAGAAACCGTAGCTCCTGTTCTTTGTTGCAGCTCCTCAATGCTAGACAAGACAATAATCTCTCCGTCTTCGCTGCGCCAAATAGGGATAGGTGTTCCCCAGTAGCGATTTCTTGAGATCGCCCAATCCCTAGCATTTTCTAACCACTTGCCAAAACGACCTTCTTTAAGATGATGAGGAACCCAGTGAATCTTTTGATTAGCCTCAATCATTCGATCTTTGATTTTTTCCACTGCGACAAACCAAGTGCAGACAGCTCGATAAATTAAAGGGGTATCAGAGCGCCAACAAAAAGGATAACGGTGACGAATCTGCGTATGATGTAAAACTTTCCCCTCTTTTTTTAATCGCCGAATGATTTCCTTATCAGCGTCTTTTACAAACAGACCCTCATAGTCAGGAACTAACTTAGTAAATTTACCATTATGATCAACAGGACACACCACCTCAATGCCTTCTTTGCTGCATGCATAGAAATCCACTTCTCCAAATGCTGGAGCGGCATGCACAAGACCTGTCCCTTCTTCACTGCTAATAGACACTTCTGCAATTACTCTAAAACCCTCATAACTAGCAAAATAAGGAAACAGTGGATGATAGCGTTTAGAAACTAAAGAAGAGCCTTTAAAGCTAGCGATGACTTCATACTCCCCTTCTTTAAAGTAATGCCCTAGTCGATTATGCGCTAAGATATAATAATGATCTTCTCGTTTGATTTTTACATACTCAAAATTCTCATTCACCATAATTGCTAAATTAGATGGCAGAGTCCAAGGAGTTGTTGTCCATACGACAAATGAAGTATTAGGTTCATCTACAAGAGAAAACAATACGGTAAGAGAGGGATCGTCTACTTCCTTATAATTAAGGTTAGCCTCAAAATTGGATAAAGGAGTGCCTAATTGGGCAGAGAAAGGCATAACTTTATAGCCTTCGTAAACCAACCCTTGTTTGTATAATTGAGCAAAAACCCACCATACAGACTCCATAAAGCTAAGATCCATGGTCCGCCAAGTATCCTTGAAACCAACAAAGCGTCCCATGCGCATCACTGTGTATTCCCATTCTTTTGTATAGCGCATAACAATACTGCGACATTCTTCATTGAATTGAGAAATCCCAAATGTTTCAATACAAGAGGCCCCCGATAGCTCTTTAGCCTTTTCAATTTCATTTTCTACAGGTAATCCATGACAATCCCAGCCAAATCGACGAGGTACAAAATAGCCCTGCATAGTTTTATATCTAGGAATTACATCTTTAATGGTTCCAGCTAAAATATGTCCGTAATGAGGAAGCCCTGTTGCAAAAGGAGGACCATCATACACAGAAAAAACCGGATTTGCACGATTCTGCTCTACAGATTTTTCAAAAATGTTCTGACTTTGCCAAAACGCTAAAACACGCTCTTCCCTCTCAGGAAAACTCTCTTGTGAATTGATATCAAACATATAAATAAAAAGGGGTTTAAAAGAACCAATCATAAGCCAAATACCCCTTAAAACACCAGCTCATATCTCTTAAAAATTAAAAAACAAACTTAATAATAAAGAATAAATCCATTTAATATAAATTAAAAATAAATTATATTAATAAATAGACTCAACTCTTATTAATTGTAATAAATAACAATTAAATTAATTATCTTTGATTTTTTAAATCTCTTATTCTTATACAACGAGATAAACTATGCTAATTGATCCATCCCGTAGAACAATTAACCAAGCCTCATCTCAAGAATTTCCAAAAGGAAAATTATTTAATATTCCTTTTTTGGAAAAAATCGCAAACCACATGCAAATAAAAAAATCAGAAAAAGCAGATAAGCTCTTGGGAGAAGCAATAAAATATTTAAACGATAATGATCTTCCATTGGCTGAAGAATGTTTCATTAAATATGCGAAGTGTGGTTATCGCGATTATGCAGACGGATTCTATATCCTTGGTAAAAAATATATAAATCAAGAAAGTGAAGTCGACCAAGAAAAAGGGATTAAATACTTAATTAAGGCAGCTAAAAGTAATCATCTAGAGTCCTATTTAGACTTAGCTAAAATATACGAACAGAAAGCAGGTCAAGATAAAAAATATAGTAAGGAAACAATTAAATATTATGAAAAAGCAGAAAAGCTAGGAGTTAAGGAAGCTAGCTTAGCACTGGGATATATTTATCTCTATGGCGACTTAGCAGAAAAAAACTTAGATAAAGCAATCGACTTATTTGGGAAAGCGGGGTCTCTACGCTCTGGTTTAGCAGATGAAATTTATTCTTGGAAAAATAGAGGGCTAGATTCTCAGGACAAATATTTTTACCTAGCAGAGATCTTTATAGACAGTATTAAATTAGAAACAGAGCCGTCTTTAAAAAAAACATATATGCGCGAAGCAATTAGCTACTACGAAATTGCTGGAAAAGCGGGTTGCATAGAGGCGTACTTAAGACTTAGCCCTATCTTTTTCTATGGTATAGGCATAGAAAAAAACATAGAAAAAACAATTGATTATCTTGAAAAAGCTGTAGAACTTAGCTCTTCTGTAATTTCTCGCCTTAAAGCTGAACTTGGATCTTCTCCAGCTTCTTCCCCCCTCCTTAAGGCGGCTGAACTTAGCCATTCTGTATCTTCTTCTCGTCTTAGGACTATATATTCTCAATTAGCTGATATTCATTTTAAAAAAGGAGAGTTCAAGCAAGCAATTAAATATTATGAAAAAGCTGCAGAAAAATCCCATCCACAGGCCTGCAAGCGTCTATCTGAAATATATAGCCAGGGAATAGAAGGAAAAATTGAGGTCGATTGGGATCTTGCGAAAGAATATTTAGAAAAATATATCGCCTGTGACAAAACCATCCCTTTTATAGATACGAATTTGAAAACCGAGAATTCTTTATGATTTCTTAATAAAATTACAGCCATACAACGGTAAAACCTTTTGCTAATTTATCCCCTATCGCTAATAATGGCTTTTTTTGCTATTATTACGTCTGGGGGTGACTGGTTTCGACTTGGAAACAAAGTATGAGTGGCATGCGGAGGACGTCGGTTGGCCTCCTAAATCATCCGATATAACTATAAATGCAAAAAACCAAACCTCTAACGAGGAACTTTTGTTGGCTGCTTAAGGCTTAACCGCTTTTTGCAACTCGATAGCCTAATGCCTGACTAGGAGCGTTAGAACTATTGTCATTAACCCTGGTATGGGCTTTTCTCTTCGCTTCTTCAAGAAGATGCCCGAGATTAGAAGAAGCAAATTGGTCTATTGTGTGGCACCTTCCTCAAGATCAGTTATTTTGAAGATGCTAAGCATGTAGTCATTTGTAGGGAGTTTGCTAAGGACGAGAGTTCGATTCTCTCCACCTCCATTCCAAATCAAGGCTTCAGTTTTACAACTGAAGCCTTTTGTTAGTAGCTTTGACATAAAAAATCTCACCGAAAATTTCCACTGCATAAAACTCAATTACGCAGTATTTACGCACTAGACTGGATGAAACTGCAGTAAAAACTATTTATTTTTTTCGCTCTTTCCTATTACATTTTTCGACTTACACTAAGAGAGCAAAATGTCATCTAATACAGTCGAGAAAGTTCAGACTAAAGACCTGAAAGAATACAAAGAGATTAAAGAAAAAATCTTAACCTCTCAGGTAAAAGCTGCTTTAGCTGTTAATCACGAACCTATCAATCTTTACTGAGAGATAGGTTCTAAAATCCATCTCAAACAAAAAGACGAAGGCTGGGGCGCTAAGACCATCGAAAATTTAGCCAAGGACCTCAAATCCACTTTTCCAGAGATGAAGGGCTTCTCTCTAACAAAGTACATGGTTCAATTCGCAAAAGAATACCCAGAATTTGCAATTAACCAACAGGTTGTTGGCCAAATTCCATGGGGCCATAACATCCTTCTCTGATTTTGCTACCCTTTTGTAGACAGGTAGAAGACAGACAAATAAAATCAATTTAGAAGGAGATTTTATATGTCTAGACAAAACAGAAACTACAATAAAGAATTTAAGTTGAATGCAGTGCAGATCTGCAAAAACTCAGGTAAGCCAGAATCAAAAATAGCAGATGATTTAGGACTCCCCAAGCAAACCCTTTATCAATGGATTAAAGATTACGGAGCAGATGGAGAAGAAGGATTTAGAGGCAAAGGGAACATTCGACCTAGCAATGAAGAAATGTTTTTTCTTAAAAAAGAATTAGCAGACGTCAAAATGGAGCGAGATATTTAAAAAAAAGCTATAGCCGTCTTTTAACAGAAAGCGTAAGATGTTCTTGCGTTTCCATAGCATTTCATGCTATCCTCAAAATTTCTCGAGGATTTGATATGCCCACTAAAATCATTGAACAGCAAGTACAAAAAGCTGATCTGCTTGACCTGGAATTGAAAAGCACATACGGTGCATTAGTTAAAGCAGTCGTCGATATAGAACGAGCGATTATGATTGCTGGAATAACAATGCATTCGGACGGAGAGGAAGTCCTGTTAGAAAGTGGATCAAAACAAGCAGACCTCTGGGGAATTAACCTCTACCTGCAGCAATCCGGAGACGAATGGATTGAATACGATTCGGTAATCAATCTCAGGCCGTCTCACGGCAATGTTTCTCGAGGAGTTGATGATCCTAAAATCCGCCAAAAAATTCAAGAAATCGTTAATCAACTAGTTCAGTAAACATGGTTGTAAATCTAGAACACTTGGAATCAGTCAGAGTAAGTTGGGCAAAGTTTTCTCTCGATGAGCAAATGGCCAATATCGGAAGCGAAGTAGGCCGAGCTCTTCGAGCCAATGACAATCAAGCACGATACTGGGGCGCTGTTGCACGAGCTTTGGATTTATTTTATCTCACCATCGAAGATCCTCGATGGAAGGGTCGTCTAAGAGAAATTCTACGAGTTCGCGAACTGTTTTCTGCCGCTGCTCTTAAAAGTGACGAATACAAAACATCTCTTAAAGATTTAGAACGCTATTTTGATTGTTTTGCATGGCTGGCTAGATCAAACCGCTGAGAGACTTTAGAGTGGGTCTGCGCTTCTTGAATTTGTATTATGCTCTTGCAAAAATCTTCAATTTTCTCCCAGTCAAAAGTTCTAAATGTCTCTCCACCTCCAAAAAACAAAAAAAAAGCCGAGAGCAATCCTGGCCTTTTTTATACTTTTCAAGTTGCGCGCCTGGTATAAATCGATCCCCGTCCTTTGCCTTTTTTCTGAATTAATCCTTTTTTAACAAGAACATTGAGCTTTCGACCTGCCGTTGGACGCGTAAGCCGAAAACGACTCATAACATCAGAAATAGTGATTTCGGTCATCGTCTCAAATAGATCCATAATAGATCTTAACTCATCGCCCTCTTCTACTTTAGCCTCTATACGAGGAAGAATACATTTTACAAAACCCTCTCCTTCAATCACTGAAGGAGTTTTTAATCCCCTATCTTTATAACTTCTGAAAATTGTGATAAATCCCGACCCAATTTTTTCAATATAATCCGCTTCGCGAAAAACTTTGCAAATAGCGATATTCCTAATATAGCTAAACCCGGACTGTAGATTATTAACAATTGAAGGATTGGAGAAAATACCCGGACTAAAAAACTCAATGCGGTCTCGATAAATCGCTATTTTGCTAGGGCTGCTATAGTGGTAGTTCCTATGCACAAGTAAATTCAGGAGAGCTTCACGAATCGCCTCGGATGGAATTTCAAGTTTTTCTTCGCGTCGAGGGCCTTTAATCACAAAGGACTTTGATAAACGACTTAATATAAATTCATAAGCAGTCTCAAATTGCTCAAACAAAGTTCCCATACAATCTATCGAAGCTATCGCTTCTCGCCCCTCGATTCCTTTAAAATGGGAACAAATAATCATTGCCTCACTAAAAAAATGCTGAGGCCTTTTTCCAAACAAAAGAATACCGGCAGTTGTTGCATAGGTATGTGTATGTTCTTGAGTAATCAGATAATAAGACAGCAAAGTATCTTTAGTGATTTTTTTAGAACCCCTATCTTTTCTTTTTTCTAAAAACTCCTTAATTTTTTTATGCTCCAAATCGTCTTCATTTGTTCGATAGACAGGCATGCAATCAAAAGACTTACCATGAGCTTGCCATTTAAGCTCTTCAACCAAATCTATTGTTGCCTTCACAGTAGATCTACCTAGTCGGATGTAGGTTCCGTTTTCTAGCCCCTCCTGCTTCCGAAAATAGGGTTTATTTGACCCAGAAGAAACTTCGATGATAAGGAGCATCTTCCCCTCAATAGTTTGGATATAGACATCTGGTAAAATAGGCGGGGTTGAGGCCATGTAAATGGCATGATTTAGATACTCAATTGCAGAAGTCGCTTCCTTTTCTGAAATACCAACAATGGTTCCATCGTCGGCTACCCCCACTATTAATTTCCCACCACTTTGATTCGAGAATCCAATGACGGTTTTCACAATCTGATCGTTTTTTGGAAGAGCCCTTTTCAGCTCTAAAGTTGAGGACTCCATGCCAGGGTACTTCATCTTCTCACTTCCTCTATAGATTGACTCCATGGTATAATAATGAGACAATTGAGTCAATTATAAAAATAAATTGTTTCAATTGTCTCATATTAAACCCATGCTGAAACATTCATATAGTCAAATACTTATATAAGTTGAATAATTCGAGCTCACCTTGCATTCCTGTCTATTTCTCTTGTGACATTTGTGATAGTCGTGATGCACTTAGAAGAGTTGTCGCAATAAGATTCCTCTCTCAGAGATTATTTAATCTTTTCGTGCTCACTTGCATCTCGAGGTTGGAGTCGAAAATTCGCTTAAAATCCGATCTGAAGGGCTTTCTGTTCTGAGACCCCATCAACCTATGAATTTGATCGATAAGCTTTTGAATTCCATCGCAGAACAGTTCTAAATGCGTTTCTCCTCCTCCAATTGGTTGGAAGCATTAGCATCCAGCCTCCATTTAAATACCCATTCAATTTCAAATCTCCTGAAGGTTGAAAGGCAGTTTTATGGGTTTCCTATTGATTAAATCTCTTTCATGCCAAGGCTTGTTGCTGAAATAACAACCTCTTCCAAATCGGCATCACCAAAATCCGAAACCCGTCTATTTCAATTGTATCGTTTTCATTTTCCGTAAGAATGATCCCTTCCTGTAAATCATAGGTTCTCATAGCTTCCACCAACCCTTCGATTTCCCGTTTCTTCACCTGGGGATTCGAGAGACTTGTCGTCACTTGTATAGCTTGAACGATCCGATTCCCTTCTCTCAGAAGAAAATCGCATTCTTTCTTCTCCTTATGGAAATAGATTTCTTTTGACTGCATTCTCAAGTGAAGAAATACCACATTCTCCAAGAGACGCCCTCGACCTTCGCTTACTCGAAATCCAGTTGTTCGAATCAGAGCCGAATCGATCATATAGCATTTTTTATTGGATTGAATTTGCTTTTGCAGGGAGTGGCTGTAGCGGTAGACAAAGAAGTAGAGGTAACATTGCTCCAAATAATCGCAATAATTTGCGATAGTGTGAGGACTGCTCACACCGACAGTTTTAGCCAGATTTGTATAGCTAAACTCTTTTCCTATGTTGCTCGCTAAATAGTAGACCGTTTCTCGCAACACTTTTTCGTCCTGAATTTTATAGCGAACAATGACGTCACGATAAAGAATCCCTTCCAGCAAGTCTTTCAGATATTCGGTTTTTTCAAACTCTACATATTCTGGAATTCCTCCATTTTTTAAATAATCGGAAAAATGACGCAGAATCATGCCCACATCAGTTGTCGATAGGGCCTTTTTAGAAAGCGCTTCGGGATATTGATGACTTATGATTTCCAAGAAAGAGAGCGGATACACTTCCAATTGAATGTACCTGCCTGTTAAATGCGTTCCCAATTCCTTGCTCAAGAGGTTTGCATTCGATCCTGTGATATAGATCTTTTTTCCCTGCTCATACAACCTCCGAATAAAACGCTCCCAGCCCTCAATGTTTTGAATTTCATCAAAGTAAAAGCTGGGCTGATCTCCGAATAGCTCGATGAAGACTTCCAGCAGCGTTTGAAAGTCCTTTACTTGGAACTGCACGAGTCTTTCATCATCGAAGTTAAAGTAGTAATCTGCAT
>DASZIJ010000079.1:0-10648 GCA_035949155.1 Candidatus Rhabdochlamydia sp.
TTCGTCGTCTTACAGTACGCTGGGAAAGAAAGATGATATATTGGAAGGGGCTATTAATGTTTGGACTACTGGGATATTGGATGAATTTCTTAAGTCGACGAGCATTATTAAAATAGTAAATTTAATTCAAGATACGTTCATTTATTAAAAAAAATATTGAGAGGTCTATACCTAATTTATGCCGAAGTGGCTTAACTTTTTTATAAACAAAAATTCCGAAATTATTCCTGTTTTACAAGAAATTAGCGAAGAAATGCAGTTTAATGGTGATTATCAGGTTCTAGATTCTCCCTTCCGTGAAGATGTAGATAGTATTGTTAGAGCATCTTTTCCTCAGCAAAAAATTGAAGACGCTCCTTTAGTTACTAATCGACAGATTTCATGTCTAGATATCCCTTATTCCATTTCAGAAATACCAGATATTGAATGCGAAAACAGGCAATATCGAGCTTGGATTAGAAACATAAAAACTGCATTACAAGGAATAAATGATTATAAAAATGGATGGAAAAATTCTATAGAAGACGTTTTAAAAGAGCTTAATAGTGAAAATGATTATTTAACAGAAAGGTGTGAGAGAACAGCTAAAGAGGTTTCATCCTTAGAAGAATTATTAGAAAAAATACAGAAAGACAATGTAGAAATGATTAATGCAATAGATAGTTACCAGCCATTAGAACCTATCAAAAGATATTCCTTCTCTAGCTCAACAGAGACTATCGTACCAGAAGAGATTGGTCCTACATATGCTCGTAGAATATCTAAAGAATCAGGTTATGACAGTCAAGGGTCAAGTTGTAGTTCCACAGAAACCATTGTGCCAGAAGAGCCTGATTCTATATTTGTGCAAACACATGCGCAAATAGAAGAGTTGGAAAAGAAAAATAAGATGTGTAAAGAATGGATTAACTCTTTAAACAGAAAGCTCGATTCTAATTTAACTTTTAATTTGATAAAGCTTTCGAACCTAAAAACGTTTGAAGATTTAAAAGATCCTTCATTTAAAAATGTAGAACTAAAACAGAAAATTAGAGAAAACGAGGAAGCAATCCAATCTTTAGAAGCTCAAATAATCGAAAATATAGAGATAAATGCCGCATACCAAAATCTTTTATCAGAAGAGATTCGTTTTCATAGATCAAAGGAAGCTTATCTTGATAGATTAAATGAATTAGAAGAACTGTTGAACAATGAGCAAAAAGAGCTTGAAGATATAGGTAATCGTTTTGAAAAAAAGGCAGCTCAACTGCATGCAGATATAGAAACATTCACAGAATGTTTAGCTCAAACTAAAAAATTTATCTCTTTATTAAAAATCTGATAAAGTTCGATAGTTCTTAAGTTAAAACTACAAATTTAAGCAAGGCAGGGATTTCTCCCTGCTCTTGATTACCAGGTAAGGGACGAAGCTGATTGGTATTCTGTCACACGGGTTTCAAAGAAGTTTTTTTCTTTACCAAGGTCCATTGTTTCACTCATCCAAGGGAATGGATTTTTTGAGTGATAGACCGCTTTAAGACCAATTCTTTCTAATCTACGATCTGCAATATATTGTACGTATTCGCGGAACATAGAAGAGGTAAGGCCAAGGATTCCTCTGGGGAGGCAATCTTGCGCATAAGCGATCTCTAATTCAACAGCGTGTTTAATTTTTCGAATAATCTGATTTTGAAACTCAAAAGTCCAGAGGTCTGGATTCTCTTCTTTAATTCCATTAATGAGATCGATGCCAAAGTTTAAGTGGACGGTCTCATCGCGTAAGATGTACTGAAATTGCTCACCAATTCCCGTCATTTTATTTTGGCGATGGAAGGAGAGGATCATGACAAAACCACTATAGAAGAAAACTCCTTCCATAATGATATAATAGCCAATCAGGTTTTCTAAGAATTTTTGAGCTCCTTGGGTTGTATCAGTTGAGAAATTAGGGTCTAGAACTTCAGCTGTTAGCTGCATTTGGAACTCATCTTTAGCTTTAATACTAGCGATTTCATTATACATATTGAACACTAGACCTTGGTCAAGGTTTAGAGATTCACAAATGTAAACAAAGCAATGGGTGTGAATGGCTTCTTCAAATGCCTGGCGCAATAAGTATTGGCGTGCTTCAGGGTTCGTTATATGTTTGAAGATAGCGAGTACGACATTATTGCCAACTAAGCTCTCAGCGGTGCTAAAAAACCCTAGGTTGCGCATAATCACCCTGCGCTCATCTTCGCTTAAATTTTTAGCCTTCCAGAGCTCGATGTCTTTAGCCATAGGAACTTCTGTCGGCATCCAATGATTGGCGCAACCATTCATATAATGTTCCCATGCCCAATTGTACTTAAGAGGCATGAGTTGATTGACATCTACCTGATTGCAGTTAATCAGTTTTTTTTGTGCTACATTAACCCGTTTTCTTGTGTCTGTAGTTTCGTTCATAGTTATGATCTCCTTAAAGAGTTATTGGCAATTTTCACATCCTTCGTCCAGATTACAACTCTTGCGCTGCAATGCAATATTGCTCGAGGCGGATTTGTGTTTCATCCATCTAGGCTGCAGCCCTCGTTTATTGATATCTGTTGTCGATTTTTCAATCTGGGTAGCACCTAAAGAGCGTAGATAATAGGTGGTTTTTAATCCTTTTTGCCAAGCAAAGAAGTACATTTGATGCAACTTCTTACCACTTGGCTCAGCTAGATACAGATTTAAAGATTGCCCCATGTCAATCCATTTCTGCCGACGGCTAGCACACTCGATGAGCCATTCTGGATCAATTTCAAAAGCGGTTAGATAGACTTGTTTAATTTCTTGAGGGATACGATCAATTTCTGCAACAGAACCATCGAAGTATTTAAGGTCATCGAGCATTTGTTGATCCCAAATGCCAAGTTCTTTAAGACGATCTACAAGATATACATTAGGAACGGTGAATTCACCGGATAAATTAGATTTAACAAATAGATTTTTATAAGAGGGCTCAATCGACTGCGTAACCGCTGTGATATTGGAAATGGTTGCTGTGGGAGCAATTGCCATAGTATAAGAGTTACGCATACCATAATTTTTGATCGACTCACGTACAATGTTCCAATTCATACTAGAGGTTTGATCCATATCAAGATTGGTTCCACGCTGCTTTTCAAGCAGAGAAATCGTATCTATAGGTAATAACCCTCTTTCCCATTTTGAACCTTTGTAAGAGGAATAGGTGCCTTTTTCACGTGCCAACTCACTAGAGGCTAAAATAGCGTAATAAGAGATCATTTCCATACTTTTATCCGCAAAAGTAATCGCCTCATGACTTGCATAGCTAATACTTAATGCATAAAGAGCATCCTGAAATCCCATCATTCCTAAACCGATGGGGCGATGCCTTAAGTTGGCATGGCTCGCTTCTAGTGTAGGATAAAAATTGATATCGATTACATTATCCAGCATGCGTACAGCTGTGCGAATGGTAGCGCTTAATTTTTCTTCGTTGATCCCTTGAGAAGTCATATGCTGGATTAAGTTAACCGAGCCTAAGTTACATACAGCGGTCTCATCGGAAGAAGTATTGAGTAAAATCTCTGTACACAAATTGGAACTGTGCACAACGCCTGCGTGATCTTGCGCAGAGCGAATGTTGGACGGGTCTTTGAAAGTGATCCAAGGATGGCCTGTTTCAAATAACATGCTGAGCATTTTGCGCCAAAGCTGAATCGCTTCAACTTGTTTAAACAGTTTAATTTTTCCAGATGCTGTCATCTGCTCATATTCTTTATATCGGTTTTCAAAATCCATTCCGTAAAGGTCGTGTAGATCGGGAACATCGCTTGGGTTAAATAAAGTCCACAATCCATTTTCTTGAATTCGTTTCATAAATAGATCAGGAATCCAGTTAGCTGTATTCATGTCATGAGCACGCCGTCTATCATCGCCTGTATTTTTACGCAGTTCTAGAAAATCTTCGATGTCTAGATGCCACGTTTCTAAATAGGCACACATAGCTCCTTTGCGCTTGCCACCTTGATTGACAGCAACCGCTGTATCATTGGCCACTTTTAAGAAAGGAATAACCCCTTGACTACACCCATTTGTTCCTTTAATGATGGAGCCTGTTGCTCTAATGTTGGTCCAATCATTGCCAATTCCTCCTGCCCACTTGGATAGCTGTGCATTATCAGCGATCATTTTAAAAATACAGCCTAGATCGTCTTGTACCGTTAACAGATAGCAAGAGGATAATTGCGAGTGAAGTGTTCCTGAGTTAAACAATGTAGGAGTGCTCGACATAAAGAGAAAAGTAGAAAGAACGTTATAGAATTCGATAGCACGTTCATTTTTTTGCTCTTCTTGCATGGCAAGGCCCATGGCAATACGCATCCAAAAAATTTGCGGGGTTTCTAGCTTGCGCAGTTCATGATGGATAAAGTAGCGATCATATAGAGTTTGTAATCCAAGATAGGTGAATTGATCATCCCGCTGCAATTGCATAGCATGACAGAGTAGATCAAGATCGAACTTTAATAAATCAGGATGTAATCTGCTTAGTTTGATTCCTTCTTTGATATACTTTTTAAAGTAGCTGCGATGAGATGATTCTAAATCAGGATCTGAAGAACTAATCTCCATGGTTTCCCGATAGAGGACATCTAATAATAAGCGAGCGGCTACTTTAGAGTAAGCGGGTTCAATTTCAATTTTTGTACGAGCTGCCATAATTTGGGCTAGATCAACTTCTTTTTCCTTAATTCCCTCATAAAAATTAGAAACTGTATTTTCTAGGAGTTCATCAACAGATACCAACTCTTCCAACCCACGACAAGCTACTTTAATACGGGTAAATAATTGCTTTTCCGTAATTACGCGCTTGTTTTGATCTTGATCAAGAATGGTAAACTCACGTGTAGTTCTATCTTCTGAGATAGGATAAGAGAACTTGAGTTCATTTTGCCTGCCAAGCAAAGCTCTATGTAGGATAAAGTGTTTTGCTACGCTATAAAAATCCGCTTTCATCAATTGTTGCTCGATTTCATCTTCGATCAGAATAGAGCTAAGGGTAGCACCTGTTTTAGAAAGACTCAGTGCTCTGGCAACTACATTCTGTGTAAGTAAATTGATGGCTTCTACCACTTGTTTAGGAGAAAAACCTGTGATTTCCATAGAAGAGCGAAAGGCCTTTTCCAAAGAAGAGGCGATTTTCATGGGGTTAAAGCGCACCTCTATACCATCTTCTCTAATCACTTTTAAGCTTTGAGCAGAATCATCGCGCAAGGCTTTATGTTGATCGCGATAAATAATATAATCTCGTGCTACATCGTGATGACCTGCTTTCATTAAGCAAACTTCCACCTGATCTTGAATTCCCTCAACTGTTAAAGAAGTTCCTTGGACAGCTAATTTATACAAATCTTCAATCACTAGGTTCGCAATTTGATCGATAGATTGGTGCAAGGAAGGGTTAAGAGGGGTTTCTTTACCCACTTTTTTGGTATCGCGAAAAGCACATTCAATAGCTCTTAAGATTCTCTCTCGACGAAAAGGAACAATGCTACCATTGCGTTTGACAACAGTGAAATGCTGTAGGGAAGAGACAATCTGAGGTGTACGCTCTTTTAATTGCACAGGATTTTCTTGAGTCATTGAACCTTTCATATATTTTTTTGCTCCAAGTGTTTTAGTGTTTTATAAAGGTGCTAGGATCTTTAAGTTTACTCATTATGGCCCTAGATTAACGTTTTAAGCAATTACAGCGAAGTCTAAAAAATAAAAGATCATTATACTACATATGGTAGTTTATTTGAATCATACACACCATATATAGTAGCCAAAAGCTACTTGTCTAGTAAAAAATATACTTTTTAAAAAGTTATTTTTATGCTTTTCTAAACAAAGAACTTAAGTGATTAGAGTGCAACAATTCTAAGAAACTGATACGATTTTATATGTAAAAGACAAGACAAAAGGTAGCTTAAATTTTTAAGAATAAAAAGGAGGTTTATGCGAAGAGTTTATCTCATTCCCAACATGATCACAGCTTTTGGCTTAGCCTGTGGATTATTTGTTATTTTTAAAGTAAATATGGTAGAGCCCGGTTCTGGACTCTTTCAAGTATTATGTATATCGGTGCTTTTATTATTAGTGGCAGCTTTTGCAGATTTATTAGATGGCGCTGTTGCTCGAGCATTTCGAGCAGAAAGCGAATTTGGCTTTATTTTTGACTCGCTAGCAGATGCCATATCTTTTGGAGTAGCGCCGTCTGTTTTGCTTCTAAAAACATTATCGCTAGAGCCTGGAACAGGATTGTCCTTTTTAGCCGTTTTAGGAGCTATGCTCTATTCCATTTGTGGTATTTTACGGCTTGTTCGTTTTAATGTAAAAACAGCAGAGCCTAAAACAAATGCAGAAGCTTTATCTGCAAAAAAACATTTTACAGGTCTTCCCATTCCTGCTGCTGCTTTAGCCGCGGTTTCTCTAAATCTCTTATTTGCTTCCGACTTCTTCCATAACTATTTCCCCTTATCTGAAGAAGCACATGCCATTACCTTAAGCATTGTAATGATTATTTTAGGGTATTTTATGGTAAGTCGTTGGAAGTTTCCCAGCTCCAAAGCTCTGCATTTTCGAGTCCCTTCTTTTCAGTTGGTTTTTGGGACTGTTATCACCGCTATTTTTATTTTTTATGGAACGCTTTACTTTTTCCCCATTATGTTAGCCATTGTGACATGGAGCTATATTCTTTTGGGATGGACCTTATCGATTATCCGCTTGATCGCAGGCAGGAAATCAAAAACTTTAGTGGATTTTGAGCCTGAGCATGAGGACTAATGAATAAAGACCTTTTTATTACTTTATTAGCTATCATTGGATGGGGACTTGTGGCTTTTGCTCTTATGAGTCGAAAAAGACTGGAGATCTCTTTAGCTCTAGCTCAGCAAAAAGCAGGAGAAGCGTCTGCCTTGGATCTACAACTAAAAGAAAAAGAGAAAGAGATTTTTACGCTTTTGTTGCAGCAAAAAAGCTCTGAGGAAAGGCAACAAGCCATGGAATTAGCAGAACAGCACTTTAAGCTCCTATTTCAATCTCTATCTTCTCAAGCACTAGAGCATAATAACAAACAATTTCTATCTGTTGCTGAAACAGAAATTGCTAAATGGCGTATCTCTGCCCAATCAGATCTGGATAAACGCAAACAGTCCGTAGAAGAAATGCTTGTACCTTTTAAAGAGACCCTGATCAAGCTCGATCTAGAGATGCGTAAATATGAAAATGAACGCAAATCTGAGCGAGAGGTTTTTAAAGAGCAAGTGCGTGCTTTAACCGATAGTGAAAAACAACTTAAAGCAGAAACAGCCAACCTTGTGCAAGTGTTAAAAAATCCGCAGTCTCGTGGTAGATGGGGGGAGATGCAATTAAAGAGAATCGTTGAATTAGCTGGTATGCTTAATTACTGTGACTTTTATGAGCAAAAACATAAGTCCATAGAAGAGACAAGCATCAGACCAGATCTTCTCATTCGCTTGCCTGGCGGTAAACAAATTATCATTGATGCCAAAGTTCCTTTAGAAGCCTACTTAGAAGCTATGTACAATCCCGATGAGAAGATCAAGGAAGCTAAATTTCGTGATCATGCACGCCATATAAGAGCGCATGTCAATGCTCTAAGCAAAAAGAGTTATTGGGAGCACTTTCAACCCGCTCCTGAATTTGTCATTTTGTTTTTACCAGCAGAAGCCTTTTTTAGCGCAGCGCTTGAGTACGACCCTTCTTTAATTGAAGTAGGTGCAGAACAAGGAGTGATCATTGCAACACCAACAACCCTCATTGCGCTTTTGCGTACGGTATTTTATGGTTGGAGACAGGAAAACTTATCCAAACAATCAGAGAAAGTAAGAGAGCTAGGTCAAGAGTTATATAAAAGATTGTTTGATATGACAGGGCATTGGTCTAAAATGGGTAAAAGCCTAGCTCAAGCCGTTGAATCCTATAATAAAGCAGTAGGATCTTTAGAGACTCGTGTTTTAGTAACAGCGCGCAAATTTAAAGATTTACAATTGCTCTCTGAAGAAGTGGAAATAGAACCATTATCGGAGATTGATAAAAAACCAAGAGATCTTCAAATTGCTGAGCTTGAAAGAACTTAAGGAAAAAAAAGGAGCTCAAATTAAGCCCCTTTTACTTCTTAAAAACTACTTAACGTCTAAAACAAAATAGGAAGGAAAAGCAAAGTTGTTATTAGGACGTGGCGTGGCAACAAGAGAAACTCTCTTGCCCACTAAATCCTGTAAATTGACAACAGTGCTATATACATAGGCAACAGGAATATCTTTATCGCGTAGGATAAAATCGCCAGGTTTGTTTTTAACAGCAGAGTTATAAGCCTCAACAATTCCGGAAATGACATTAGCCGTTATTTGTTGCTCTTGATAGTAGTCTTGCATGTTCTTGTTGTAGTTCATGTTGGTCCAAGTCAAGAAAAGAGCTTCTTCTACATGTTCCCACATCTTCATCTTATCGGTTTGGTTGATACAAACCGCATTGTCTGCATCATCTCTACCATCTTCTGTACCAAAAGTATCTTGGGTTTGCATAGCTTCTAAGTATTGAATTCTTTTATGTAGATATTTTTCTTGAAAATCTACTAAAGCATCTTTGGCTTGCTCAGAAACAGAAGCAATATCTCTATATTCATGGATTAATTCCTTATAGGCATCTACTCGCTTTGTAAAATCGATTTCATCTACAGTTTTATGTAGATCTGATTTTGCAAGTAAGTTTGCTGAGGCTAGTTTTTGTTCTGCTGTAGCAATGCGTATATCGAATTGTTCTTTTACTTCAGGGCCTCCTATATATTCTATGTATTGCTTTGCAACATAAAATTGCACTTGTGGTGGACAATCAATTTCAAACCACTTTTGATCCTTAGAAGAAATTGAGGGATTATTTACAGCATAGCCATGATCAAAGAAACCAGCGCTAGGAGCATCAACGCTTGGTTCCAAGCGAATATTGACGCGACTACCTTCTATAAAGTTATCCAATACATACTTACGAGAAACATATACTTTGAAATCTTTTTGAGGGGAGATCACCCAAAAATCTTCTTTTTCTCCAACAATGGATAAAAGCTCATCTGCTTGCATTTCTGCAACCACATCACCTTCTAAACTGGGATTTAACCGTAATCTGACTTTTCTTCCTCTTACTTTACCAGTAAAAGGTTCAAATGATTCTTGCTGCGTTGAGAGAGAAATTGATGGGGTTTCAGAATTTTGAACAGCTGGTGGGGAATCATTAAATACATCTTCTTGTGCAAATCCATCTGCAAAAAGTACATGGAAGGAAAAAACGCACAAGGATGCGCAAAAAAACTTAAAAGACTTAGACATGCTACTACATTCCTCCTGATCATAATAATCTAGTCGTCATTCTAGGAAGAATTGTTTTTTCCTACCACAAATTTATCGAGTATGACAAAACATTTACAAGAAAATATATGATTTAACCTTATTTATAAGCATTAATAGAAGAAGAAAAATTTAAGCAATATCTGCACTCAATACTGCATGAATATGTTTGCAACGCATTTCTCCGCAAGTGCATCCAATGGGATCACCAATATATACATTGTATTTTTCATTTGCATCAAAAGGATTTGTTACAGCAAATAACTTATCACCTGTCTGTTCGATATCCCAAGTTTTGAATTTTAAATCTTTATCAGACACTTCTTCTTCAATCTCTTCTGCTTTATTTTGCGCAAAACGACTGATTTGACAATAAGGGCAGTTGCAATGAGGATGCTCAGGTTTAGTAAGAAAACCATTTAGCGTAGAGCCATCATCTAAGGATTTTAAAAAAGAAAAAATATGCTCTAAAATATCCTTAGAGAGAAGAGGTGCCTCCGTCAATTGAGAGTTGTGCTGCAAAAGCAAGTCTATTCCAGGTAATATTCCCTTAAATGAGGCACTTAAGGTTTTTAAAAAGGTTGTGAGGTTCTGAAGAGATTCAGGGTCTTCAGCTAGCTCAGAAGTATTGACAAGTTCCATCCCAGGGATAATCCCTAGCACTCCTTTGGGTAAAGTCATTTTTTCTTTATTGGATAAAGACTGCTCTTGCTCTAAGTATTGAGAATGCATAGAAAAAACCGCTTCTAGAACACCAGATTGTAAGTTAGGAATTTGTACACAGGTTCCATTAAGAAGAGCGATGCTAAGAACAGGCTTATTCTGTTGATTATCAACATATAAAGCCGCTACATTTTTCCAGGAGGTAGATATATAAGGGGGTATATTTAGCATTTTCTGATTAATTTTCATAAATTTCTCCTTCAAGTACAAAATCCATTATAAGCGATCCTCAAGTTCAGCGTCAAGAATTTAGCACTCGAAATAGTCAATTGCTGAAATTACTTCATAAATGATTAATAATAAAACTCTTAAAATTTCACTGAAAAAATTAGTTGAGTCTAGTAAAAGAGAGCGCTATGCTGCACTTTAACCTGAACTAAAGGAGAAATCAAGTGGTTCGTAAAACATTTATCATAGATACCAATATTCTTTTACATGACCCTGATGCTATCATTAAATTTCATAATAATGATGTCGTAATCCCTCTTGCTGTTCTTGAGGAGCTAGATGGAATGAAAAGATTTTCGGACGAGTTGGGAAAGAATGCTCGT
>DASZIJ010000080.1:0-27194 GCA_035949155.1 Candidatus Rhabdochlamydia sp.
CTATAATTGATTTTTGCCACAAAAAATCTAAGAAGCTAATTTAGTGAAGGCAATTAAATAAAATATTTTAATTTTCCTATGGATCAGCTGATAACAAACAATAAGGAGTATTTATGGATATTTATGGTTTTTGCAAAGAGATTTTTCATACTAGAACTAACACTTTAACTGTAATAGGTGGATGTGTAGCAGGAAAATTATATGGGATTTCTCCTATACATGGGGCGGTCTATGCAGTTGCTAGCCGTATTACCTATCAAGCTGCAGGTAGAATTGCTCATCTTGTCTTCACTAAGTGTCATGCTAAACTCTCCAAATGGGAATGTAAGAGAAGCTTTAGAAAGCTTATGGTTATGCCTTTAATGATGACTAGTGTTTACTTAGGTTATACAGCGGGTAATAAAGCTCTTTCTTTAATAGGAAGACCACTTGCTTTAGAGACTGCCATAAAAGTTTCTTTTGTTTCAGGGATTACAGGCTTTTTTTCCGGTTTATTAATTGATTATATGAGGGGATAAAAAATATTTTTATATATGTACTTCTTTGAACTATATTGGGTTTATAATTTATTATTATATTTTTATAAAAAGTATAATTACTTTATAATAATTGTCTAACTAAACAATATAAGGAGTACAATTATGAATATTATCGATTTTTGCAGGCAAGCTTGCCCGCCTCAAGAAACTGCTTTATATGCAGCGGGTGGGTTTTTATTAGGTAGGTCTATGGGAATGATTTCTCCTATGGATGGGGCTGTTTATATGGCTGCTATCAGGGTTACCTATCTGCTTTCTCAGAAGTTTAATAAAGAAGCGTTTCGTTATTTTAATAACAAAATTTTTAGTTTTGGCGAGCAAATTTTAAGTAAAACACCTCAAACCAACTCCAATCAGTCTAGCTATCTCGATAGGCTAAAAAAGAATAGTGGCCGTCTGGCTTCCTCTTGGGTAGGTTTAGTCGGAAATAAATTGCCCTTGATAAAACAACCCATGAAATTTATAAATGTCTATTTAAGCTATGCAGCAGGGAATGCAGCTTTACGTGTATTAGGGAGAAAACCGATTGGCTTATTAACAGCGACAGGGATCTTTTTTTCTTCTACGATTTTTGCGGCTCTAGCTGGATCATCCTATGATTTAGCTAAAGGTAAGAGAGCTATTTAAAGTATCAAATCCATTTCGAATTGTAATAGAGCTTGTTTAATCGAAAGATCGTAGGCAAAGCCTCCTATATTGTCAGCTGCTACTACTCGATGGCAGGGAATGAAAAGAGGAAATGGATTGATTTTACAAGCAGATCCTACAGCACGCGCTGCTTTTGGGTGACCGATTGTAGAAGCGAGGTTGCCATAAGTGACTAGTTGTGCAAAAGGTAGATGTTGCAGGTGAATCAATACTTTCTGATAAAATAAGGGGAGTTTAGGCAGGTTAAGATTTAAAGGGCTAGGATCTTTTCGATAGCTGTACTGGGTTAGCCATTTTATAATGGTTTGTGTTGTATCAAAATCGCATTCTTCTGAAATAAAACATGCAAAATGCGATGACTTGGTCAGGGTCACTTTAGATAGAATGCTACCTTTACATTCTATCTGCAAACAAATAGAGGGTCCTTGATTAAATGAATGTTGCATAAATTTTTTAGCAAAGAAGTATTCTTCGCTGCTTTGCTATCGAATGTGTATTTTTACATCTTCTGAGATATCTGCAACCATTTGATCCATTTGGTTATAATCATCAAATTTCTTTTTGCTGACAAGTTGTCCCGCATAAAACCAATGTTGTTGGATATCGGAATCTGCATAATAAATAGTAGATCCATGTTTAAGATCATTTTCCCAATTGATTTCTTGAGTTAGTAAATCACCATCTGTGTAATGTCTTTCAGTTCCATTTTTTTGATTATTTAAATAAGAAATTTCTAGGTAGCGGTTGCCGTTTCTAAAGTAAGTAGCTTTCCCATGTAGTTGTCCATTCACCCATTCTTCTAAAGCAAGGGGCTCTCCACTAGCTGTAAATGTTTGTTTATTCCCATTGAGTTTGCCTAAAGCGTAATAGGAAATTGATTCAGGAGCTCCGTTAGGATAATAGGTCTCTTTTTTTACTGTATAACCGTCTTCAATCACTTCTTTAGAAAGTAGGGTTCCTGTTTGGTCTCGGAAAATACGAATACCATCTCCCTTTTCCACTCGTGCTTCTATCTCATTTAAAGCAGTGAAATATTGTCCTTCTATGAGTTCATTTCCTGCATATTCTTCAACCATCATAGGACAACCTTCTACATACCAGCTGGTAAGAGAGTAGCGCTGAGGAGAGAGTTGAATCCACTCTTGTAAAGGCATAGAGTTAGAATTATAACTTGTTTCCTTAACTTTTTGTCCCTGGTTATATATAATGCATTTTTCAATCGCTTGACTATGGGCAAAGGTATGAGTGGTAGGGCCGTGTAATTTACCATTTTCATAGGTTGCTGTAACAGTCACTCCATCGCTAAGAGCTGTGATTACTTGTCCTGGGTAGTTGCGTTCTTGCCATTCTTCTTTGGGAACAGGATAGCCGTATTTATGAATGTAACGCTTAGATATAACGCTTGTTTTATCGCTGCTATCATGAACGCAGCCAGATAAGATAAAAGCCGTACCGCTCATAAGGATAAACAGGTGTCTTTTCATGATAAACCTCATTTTAAGATAAAATATGTAATTGTTCTAACTCCTTCATCACTGTTTCTATAATCCGGCTATGTTCCTTTTCAACGGTTTCAAAGGCAATGGTCTTAAGTTTTTCGCGATAGAATAGACGAAAAGTTATGTTTTTTCTATCTTTGCCGATTTGAGAGCTTTTGTAAAGATCTAAAAGAGTAATTTTCTCAAGAAGAGAAGAAGAATTTGTTTTTATAATTTCTAAAATAGAACCGATGGGTGTTTTATCCGCTATAGTAATTGTCCAATCTCTTTCTGAACCAGGAAAAGAAATAAGAGGCTTAACAAAGGAGGTTTGTTTAATAAAAGGCGTAAGCTCTTCTATATTTATTTCTGCAAAATAGATCCGTTGTTCAATACCAAGCTCTGAGCTATGCCTAGGATGTAACTCTCCTAAAGAGCCAATAATGCTGTCTTGGCACATAATAATCGCCTGTCTGTTAGGATGGAAATTGTGTAAGTGTGAAGGACTAAAACGAATGGGTTCAACATGAAGAAGCGCGCACAGGTTCTCAATGATTCCTTTTAAATCAAAGAAATCCCAAGCTCGAGGCTTGGGATCGATATGATAAGGAGAACTTTTCCCCGTTAGAATCATTCCAATAGCTGATTGCTCAATATATTCATCCTTTAGATGGAAATGGATTTTACCCATTTCAAATCCTGATAGGTCTTGATTTTCTCGATCGTAATTGTGTTTAACCACTTGTAGAAGGCCTGGCAGAAGAGAAGATCTTAAAACAGACTGATCAAGGGAGCGTGAATGTAGAACAGGAATGGAAAAGCTAGAGGGGAGTGTGTTTTCAGAAGTCCTCTTAGACTGGCCTGGACTGATCAGATTACAGGTTATAAACTCTTGAAGGCCCTCTTCTAGCAGATAAGTGCGAAGTTGCTTTTCTAGCTGATAAGCAGCACAATGTAAAAGAGGGGAAGAAATGTGCACAGGTGCTGTTTGGACGATATTGTTATAGCCATATAAACGAGCTATTTCTTCAATCAAGTCGATTTCAAAATTTAAGTCATGTCGAAAAAAAGGAACAAGGACTTGAAATTGTTCTACAGATTGTTCAGTTACGTGCATACCTGCAGAAAAGAGAATCTTGAAAATATCAGAAGGGTTTAGTTGTGTACCTAAAATGTGATTTATGCGTTTTGGTCTACAGATAATTTCTTTTGGAGGAAAAGAACTTGTTTTTTGGTCAATCATTCCTTTAACAATTTTGCCACCTGCAACCTTTTGTAGGAGATAGACAGCGTAATCTAATGTCTTAGGAATAAAATTAGGATCTGTTCCCTTTTCAAATCTTTGCGAGGAATCGGTTTTTGTTTTAAGCCATTTACTGCTTTTGCGAACCGACTGGGGAGTAAAATAAGCAGCTTCAATTAACACATCAGATGTCTTATCGGAAACAGCAGAGCTCTTACCTCCTAGGACACCTGCAAATGCTAAAGGCTTTTCCCTATCGCAAATCATCAAAACACCTGGAGGAATGAGGCGAGTGACTGAATCGAGTGTTTCTAATTCTGAAAAGGGGGTTGTAGAAGTGATTTGAAGAGTATGTTCTGCAATAGTTTGGTAGTCAAAAATATGTAAAGGTTGCCCTAGCTCTTGTAAGATAAGGTTTCCCACATCAACAACATTGTTAACACTACGAAAACCCGCTTGCTCTAATTTCTTTTGCAGCCAAAGAGGAGAAGGCCCTACCGAAATTCCTTGCAGCATTCTACAGGCATATCTTTCACATTGCGTTTGATCGAGAAGCTCTACCTTAATAAGGTTTTCTATCGATACTTCTTCTTCTTGTAGAGAAAAAGAGGGAAACTTCAAAGGAATTTGTAGAAGAGCAGATAAATCCCGTGCAATCCCATAGACACTCATAGAGTG
Organism: Candidatus Rhabdochlamydia sp.; assembly: GCA_035949155.1. Classification (GTDB taxonomy): domain Bacteria; phylum Chlamydiota; class Chlamydiia; order Chlamydiales; family Rhabdochlamydiaceae; genus Rhabdochlamydia. The sequence goes on from DASZIJ010000080.1 coordinate 4,587, forward strand.
ACCTAAATTTGGAGTCAAAGACAGTTGAAGAACAGTATCTTTAAATATCTCTTTTAGGTCAGTGCCTTCTTCTATTTGATCAGAAAGTTCAAAAATGCCATCTGCACTATCTGAAAGCCCTAATTCATCCGCTCCACAGAGCATTCCATGAGATTCAATACCACGTAGTTTGCTTTTGGTTATTTTTATAGATTTATCATTAAAATAAAGGATTGCGCCTATTTGAGCTAGGGCTACACGCATTCCTGCGCGGCAATTTTCAGCTCCGCATACTATCTGCAGAGTTTCTTTTTCATTGCTTACCTTAAGCACTTTTAAATGATCAGAATTGGGATGGGAAACAACTTCTAGAATAGTTGCTGCTACAACATTGCTAAATTTAAGAGGGGTTTCGATTACTTCATCTACCTCGATTCCACCTAGTGTTAGTACTTGGCATAAATCATGGGTAGATAAGTTAACATCTATATATTCTTTTAAAGAAGACAATGAGACTTTCATAAAACAAAAAGACAAATTAGTATTAAACTGTAGATCTTATACCAAATTTGCATATCTCGGAATAGGAAATAATGCGCGCTACTTCTGAAAATAGCCCCTGGATTACTCGTACAAAGAAACTTACCCAAGCTTTAATTGTTAGTGGAACATTGAATGTTAGTCTTTTAGGTACCTTTTTTTATTTTGTTATTAAAGATAAAAATGATTCTTTATCCATTGAATTAAAACCATTGGCTACTGAAAAAAAATTGCCATCTGCTAGCAATTTAGAGATCTTGCGCTCCTATTCTGTTTTATCCTATCAACAACTCCTCATCTGTTTAGAAAAACCAGATTTTATAGAGCAGGGTATTAAGAAAAGAGATCTGGCTCTTTCTTGTCTTGTTGCTTTTCATCATTTTAATTTGGATAAGGCTTTAGGAGGAATTCCTCTACAAAAGAGATCGATTCTCCTCAGTCAAGAAAAAGGATCAGAGATCATAGAAGTACCTGTTTTCCCAGGACTAGCAGACTATCAATTTCAAGCAATTGTTCATTTTGCAAAAACGGAAAAGTGGCCTTTTACCTCTCAAGGTTTATTTTATGAACTAAAGCGCTCTACTCCTCCCTATCACTCTTCTTTGATTAACGCTTTTTCTCTTACCTCAGAATACCATAGTGTCTATATGCTTTTTTCTAAGACAGGGATTTCTTGCTCAACAAATCAATTAATCGATCTACTCTGCGAAGGAGAATGGGTGGACCTTACAAACTTTAGTTTATCCCAAAGGGTAGCTTTAGATCTATCCATAGAAAGATGCCGTTCATTTTTGTTGGCCTATTTGGAGAAAAGATCTAAAACAGCCGCTCTTCTTCTATTAGAAAGCAGTCCGGAATTTTGTCTACAGCAGTTAGAAGATCGACATATTTTACTTTTTTTTGATTTATTTAATGATTCTCCTTGTCTATTAAAAAATTTATCTAAGGGATTGCTTGCAGCTCCGCGTACAGATGCTGTATGGCAACTAGCAGCCCAAGCATTGGGTTTTTCACAAATTCCAGCAAAAAAAGCAGAAAAGCCCAAGATAAAAAAGCCTCTTTATAAAACATATAAAGTACAAGCAGGAGATAACTTATGGAAGATCGCACGCACGCACAAAGTGAGCATTAAAGAGATCATGCAGATCAATCAGTTGGAAACAGATAAGATCCGCCCAGGACGCTGCTTACAAATTCCTATTCGCTAAGGAATAGGATCATTGCCTCCAGGATGCCAAGGATGGCATTTTACTATACGTTTTACAATCAGCCACAGCGCTCTATATCCATGAGCATGGATGGCTTCTATTGCGTAATCAGAACAGCTAGGAGAAAAGCGACAACAATCCCCTAGAAGAGGGCTAATGGTAAACTGATATAAACGGATGCATAGAATGGGGATTTTTTTTAGCATGATATTTTTTTTTCTGCGCTAATCATATAGTAATCGATGAGACCTTTTTCATATGCTTCAACCCATTTTGGAGTATGGTTTTTCTTACTCATAGATTGCATGGCCCACTTACAAAACCCGTGGAAAACAAAAGCTCCAATAGGAACTATCTTAATATTTTTAAAGCCAACTTGTTTTAAAAAGTTCTTAGCTTCATCAATAGGAATGGCAAAATGAGTTCCTATAATACTTGGGGGAATGAGATCTTTGATTTCTCTTTTACTTGTCTCCTTAGTAAAAAAAAAGGTAGTAATAGCAAGCACCCCATCCTCTTTTAATATTCTATAGCTTTCTTGCGCAAAATCAAAGAAACTATAGAAATGTTGAGCTGCTTCTATAGAAATTACAAAATTAAAGGTATCTGATGAAAATCCTGAATGATTAGATAAACCCTGTTTAAACTTTGATGCAAGATTGGGGTAATTTCTCATACATTTTTGAATCTGAGAAGCAACTAAATCTATACCATAGCTATGATGGCCATTTTCAGAAAGTAAGTGAACCCCATGCCCTCTTCCGCAACCTATTTCGAGTATATTAGCTGTTGAAGCTTTATTAATTCCTGAAAAATCAAAGAGACTTTTATATAAATCTAATTGGCTTTTTTCTCGAACTTCTAACGGAATAGTATCCGGTACACGTTCCCAATATCCAAAATTAATGCATCCCAGTCTACATGGAGGAAATAACTCATTTGTCTCTTGAAGCCAGGTATCTTTTCCATAGCAATCGAGGACTTCATCGATTGCGTCTTGGTACGCAATGCCAACTTTTGTATCGATTGGTATATTCAACTTATTGTCCCGTGTTTGGCTGTAATAGATAAAGCTATAATAAATAATATAGTTGTTGTTGCAAATAGAAAAATAGGATTATCACCAATCAAAGTCATTGCTATTACACCCAATACTGCAGCTAATGATTGTACAACTTCTGCACAAGCAAATAGTGTTCCTCTATGTTGCGCATTGCTTTTACTGATAATAATGTCAAAAACAAATGGTAAATAAAAACCCCCAACTGCAGCTAAATGAATAAGTGACAACCCAGTATCAAGGAATTCATTTGTAGGGAAGTAGTAATAAAGAAAATTTGTAAAGCTTAACATCATACCAAAAGCATAAGAGTATGTGACAACAGATAAATGCGGGGTTTTTCTAAAAAACAAACTAAAGATCGTACCTAATAATGCTCCAATACCAATCAAAGAAAAGAGGTTAGAGCTGTTTTTAAGAAAATCAACTTTATCAAATGTAGTAAAAAAAACAAGTTGAGCAAAAAGCAAGCCTGACAATATAAGAGGGGCTTTATTAAAGTTTTTTATAAAAGATCTATGCTTGGAAAGCACGCTATTTTCCAGGGAATCGCTTAGCTGATAATATAAAAGAGGAATACTAAATAACAGCAAACCGATTATTAAAAATAAACGCTGATATTCACTTAACAAAATAAAAAAGGGGCCAAATATCCATGGAAGGTACTGAACTATCCAACTTATCCCAATTAATCTTGTTTCTGTAAGATGTAATTTTGAATAAAAGTTGTTTGAGGTCTTAATAATTGTAGATTTAAAATTATCGATAAGAATAGCTCTAGCTGCGGGTCCAGGGTTAAATAATATTCCAGAGGCCAGAAGCAGTAAAAAAGGTCTTTTCAAGTCATTTCTGAAAAAATAAGAAAGAATAAGAGTTACTAATGTAGAGGAGTGGATAAGTAGTAAGACTTTTCTTCTAGACCATATATCTGATAGTTTTCCTGAAAACCAAAGGCTAGTTGCTTCGAGCATTATATACGCAAAAAATTCTATGGAAAGTCTTTCTTTTCCTAAAATCAAAAATATATGAACTAGAAGAAGTTCTCCTAAAAATATGGGAAGAAGAGAAGGAAATAATTTTATGGAGGCTTTTAATAGTGCATTAACAAGGCTATATCTATGACTTGACATTTTGTAATAACAAATTAAGATTTATTAAATTAAATTATATATATACACTAATGGCGGTTCATAGGCCATAAAAATTTTTTCATTTAATTAGATAATGTGGAAGAGGTCGTGGAGAATAGCTAAAGTTACTTCGATAAAAATCAGTAGGATGATCGTCCATTCTAAACGAGAGCTGTGCTGATGATTAATCTCATTAGATAAGATTTGAAAGAGTTCATGCATGACATTGAGTTTTTTATTGAGGACCTCAACACGTTTGTTGATATCGAGATAATGAGAAGTGCGTCTATAGAAAGGCTCTAGTTCGGGGTAGTCCCAAAAAAATTCTGGAGTATCAAGACTTTCGCTATGTAAATTAATGAAATTACGCTCAATGAATATATAACCCATTTTTTGGTAAATCTCTTTACGGGAAAGAGGAATTTTGCCTTTTTGAGCTAAATCACTAGGAAGGTGTTTTGTTCGTTCAATATTTTTTTGTACAAGATCTTCAAAGATAATCAATTTAACCGACTGAGCCAAGCCATGTGAGATGGCTAATTTGGTCAAATCATTTTGATTTTGTAGCATAATTTCATCTTCTTCGATCTTGAAAATATCCCCATAGACATAGGTGAATTCATCTAGCTCTAATTTACCAGGATCTTTTTCAAAGGTTTTTAGAGAATCCAGAATTTCTTTCTCTTCTTCTTCACTAAATCCCCAACAAACAATAACCCCATAAGAAAAGCAAAAAACATCTTTTTTTTCCTGTTTATCTTCTTGAAGCTGGAGGTGGATTACATCGCGAAATAGTTGGCAGATGCCCATCCTCTGTAGGTATTGGAATAAACGAGGGATATCATAAGAGGAAGCTGTGCAATAACAGGTACAACGCATAAGTTTTTTCATATCGGTTAGTTTTAAATCTAAGAATAGAGCAAGAGCAATTTTACTTGAATTGATTTTAACAAAACCATTAAGATCTTTTCTTGATATTCTTGCGGGGGTGGCGGAACTGGTAGACGCGCTACCTTGAGGTGGTAGTGGGTTTTCTCGTGGGGGTTCGAGTCCCCCCTCTCGCATTGGATGTTTTTTCTTCAGCTGTCGATGTTTCTTTATCATTAATAAAATCTAGGGACTTAAAAAGGTAACCAAAGTTTAATGAATCAGACATAATAATTTTTTTCCTGAACCCAGAAATACCAAGAAGTCAAGAATTTCCGGGTTTTGATGTGATGAAACATATAAGCATTTGAAAGTTAAAATATTATATTCAAACAATGCCTCTGGCAAAAAGCACTAAACTTCCCAGAATAAAGCATTTATTTTATAAATATATGTAAGAAACTGTCATTTTTTGCCTATATCTTGCATAAAAATAGTTTTTTTCTTATATTTATGTTAGGAACTGTCATTTTTTGACAGTTAGTTGCAAGGTTTTAAAAAAATGAGTAAAAATTTTTTCGAAATTTTAATGAATTGGCCAAGACCCTACATTTCAGGAACCGCTTTGCATCATATTTTGAATAAGTCTTCAGGATCTCGCCATGGAATTATTAAAAGAGCCATCAAAAAAAATTATCTTATTCCCATTCGGAGAGATTTTTACGTAATCCAAAATTTAAAACAGCCTCTTGTAGATTCTTTTGAGATCGCCACTATTATCTATGGGCCCTCTTATGTTAGTTTTGAATCTGCTTTAAGTTATCACGGGTGGATTCCAGAGGCTGTTAGAACAACGACCTGTGCATCGGTTAAAAGAGCCAAGGAATTCGAAACGCCGATTGGAGTTTTTTCCTATGAGCATATTCCTATTGAAGCATTTCCTTTTGGAGTCGGGCAACATAAGCAAAAAAACGGAGTAACTTTATTTATCGCAGCCCCTATAAAAGCTCTAGCAGATTTCATCTATGTAAGAAAAAGAATCTGGCTATCGATTGAGGATCTTTCTGAAGATCTTCGCATAGAACCTGAAAGCTTTAAAAATTCTGATAAGGAATTGCTAGCGGGTCTTATTGAAAACTATCCAACTCCTAGAGTAAAAAAGGCGCTTTATTCTTTACAGAAGGATTTACAACTATGACAATTTCAATTATTCAAGAAAAGCTTAAAAGCTATACACCACATTCTAAGAGGGAAGAGCTTAGTGCACTGAAGGAAATCTATCAGGAAATTACATTAGCTGGTTTAGCAAGAACTGATTTTTTTAAATTAGCTGCTTTTCAGGGAGGAACAGCCTTAAGGATTGTTCATCAATTACAAAGATTTTCAGAAGATCTGGACTTCGTGCTTTTAGCGCCAGATGAATTTCAGTGGGAAGCTTATCTAAAGGCTATTGAATTAGAATTTAAATCCTTAGGCGTAATTCTAGAAATTAAAGATCGGGCTGATGCCAAAGGGATGATAAAAACAGCATTTTTAAAAGAAGATTCCTTTGCTCGCATTCTTGAATTAACTTACGACAGGCTGCCTTCTGATGAACAGAAAATTACCATTAAATTGGAAGTCGATACACTTCCCCCTGAAGGTTCTGGCTTTGAGGATGTTTTTTTAACATATCCTTATCCTTTTTCCATCCTGATACAAGATTTACCAAGCTTATTTGCAGGTAAATGCCATGCTTTACTTTGTAGAAAATATGAAAAAGGACGGGATTGGTTTGATTTTCTATGGTATCTCTTAAAAAAAGTGCCGATTAATTATCTCTTACTCAAAAATGCCCTTTATCAATCCGGACCCTATAAAGGAAAAGATATACCCTCCAGTAAAAAATGGCTTTATAAAGAGTTTAAAAAAAAAATCGCGGCTATGGATTGGAAGATAGCTCAACGCGATGTGGAGAATTTTCTTCGATTAGAAGAAAGGAAATTCGTCGAAAATTGGAATGCAGAATTTTTTCAAAAACAAATTAAAAAAATAGAACTGGTCTCTATATAAAATAACAATTTTCTAAAGAGGTTAATGTGTGTACTAGTTGAGATTTAACCTGACTTTGTTTAAATAAAAAGTAAAACAAACTTGGAGATATGAACTTATCACAGAAAATAATAAAACCTAAAAATCAGGTCCTAAAACCTTCTCTGTTAACTCTATTAAACCTTCCTCAAATATTTTCTGAATGTCAGCTCCATCATTATCCATAAGCTCCGAAGCTTTATCTCTCTCATCTTTTATAGCTTTAAACTCTTTAGGATAATTACATTCAAGAGCTTCTAGCCACTTAGGGTGTTTAATAAGGAAATCCAAACACTCTTTCTTCTTTTTCCGTTTGTCTAAGATTACCTTTTTAGCCCACTCTAAATCTTCATCCTGTAATCCAGCGCATGAGAAGTAAAGCATATGTTGAATATCAATAGGAATTTCTAGTTTTTCTTTAAGTTTAATGGGGTACGCAAGATAGACTTCTATTTCATCAAAATAACGTAGTTCTTTGATTTTATCGCGAGCGATATTGCTTAGCTCCTGAATAGTCCATGGGCCTTTAATAAGAAAATCAGCAAGCTTATGCATATCTTTAAGGTCAAATTTTGCAAGCTGATAAGCAAGACCTAAATATAGAATAGAGAGAGCTACTCTATCTCCACAGGTCTCCGATGCTCCTTGAATAACAGCATAGAGATCCTCACGTAATATTGGATCTTCGTTTGCTTGGCTTAAAACAGCTATTATTTTTTCAGCAAATAGCTTTTGCGTTGCTCCTCCTGTTTTATAATCAGCCATGTAAGATAATCGATCTAACCAAGATCTCAATTCTGAAGTAGGTAAAAGGTTGGGAAATTCTGTAGGGGAGGCACCTATTATACGATACAAACCTTCTAAAGACTCTTTGATAGATTTTTCCTCTCTTTGAGATCTATCCTCCCATGCTCCAAAACTAATTCTAGGGCCCTCGTAATCAGGGCGGTTAACATTTTCCCTTAACCTTTCTAGAACATCACTAGAGAAACCACAGCCTGTTATATCAATTACGCAGGAATGAGGAAGGCTTAGCATTTGTACAGGAATTCCAGTTAAGAGTTGGTTATGGCAAAGCCACAGCTCTTGCAGTGCTTGTAGGCGTCCAAAGGATTCAGGCAGATCTGTAAGCTGGTTACCACCAAGGTACAGGATTTTCAATGCTTGTAGGCATCCAAAGGATTCAGGCAGATCTGTAAGCTGGTTAGAATCAATCTGCAGTGTTTCCAATGCTTGTAGGCATCCAAAGGATTCAGGCAGATCTGTAAGCTGGTTACCAGCAAGGTACAGCTTTTTTAAACGGCTAAAACAAGGATCATTAAAAATGTTAGGTAATGAAGTTAATCTTAGGTGAGAAAAATCTAGCTCATTTTCATTTCCATCGAAGAATTTAAGAAATCTTGTTTCAGCCGAGAATTGATTAGATCCCGTTGGGGCTGTTTTTATCCATTGTTCTAAAATTTTTTTAAATGAGGTTTCATCTGCTCTCAAAACTATTGGTTGATTAAATACATTAATAGAACTAACTGTCACAGCGTTTCCCTTGTTTAATTAATAACAATTTTAGTGTGTTACAATATTAAAAATCAATATAATTGATACATCAATTATATTTTATATTAAATAACTCACCTTACGCATGTACAGAGGGAAACTGTCTCTTATAAAAACACATAGTTCTCTATAGAGAGTGCGTAAGGTGAGTTAAATAATAAATTTAATTCAAGATCTCTTCATATTAAGAGGACCATTCAACAATAAAATACGACAAATAGATTAAAATTGAAACCGGTCAGATAGGGCCACAACTTCTATGGTATTTTTTAGGAAAAAATAACATCTAGGGGGGGAGTGCACCATTAAAATAGTAAAGGAGTATTTCACCTTAAGTTTTATTTTCAGCTTGAATTTCATCAATTTTAGATTGCAAAGAAGGTTTATGAAACAGCAAAAGCAAAAAGGCTGCTAGAGCAATAGCTGAAGCTGTCAAATAAATCAGAGTATAATGTAGAAAGAAAAGCCCAATGACTATCGGGCTCAAGATTTGAGTCATTGCAATAACTGCTTGACTCAATCCCATAATTTCTCCTTGGATACGCGATGAAGCAGAAAAAGAGATTAGATTGAATATATTTGCTGCTGTGAAAGAAGCAATAAAGGCTGCTGCACAGTCAAAAACAGACAAAGATACAAACTTGTGAGTAAAAGAAGCTATACAAAGTAGTAGGCTTAAAGCTAATAAACCGTAACAGGGAATATTCATTAAAGAAAACCATTTGATTAAAAAGCGGTTAATTAAAGAGCTCCCTAGGATCCAGCTAAGCCCTAAAAAACATAAAGCAATCCAAGTGGGGGGGGAATTAAACTCTAAAAAGGAATAAGAGGAAAAAGATTGAAAAATCATCATCCAACTTAATAAAAATAAAGATTGGATGAAAAGTAAAAAACGCAATTTAGAAATACGGAAAACCTTGATCAATTTTTTAGGTCCCCTGGTAAATTCCCACTTAATCTTCTTCTTTTTCGGGTGTGTTTCTTTAAATAAATAAATTAAGGCAATTAAATTAATGATCCCCATAAGAGCTGCTATAATAAAGGGTAGGGAAGGAGAGAAATGAGGATCAAATTTACGATTGGTTAGAACTCCTCCAGCAAACATAGCAGATAACCAACCAAACCCTCCTATACCGGTTAGATAACCAAAACATTTAGAGCGCTTAGTTTGATCAGGATTCAAATCAGAGATTGCAGTTAAACATAAACCGGTATTCCCTGAAAAAAAACCAGAGATTAAACGCCCCAGAACCAATAAAATAAAATGGGAAACATGAAATGCAAAGGCAACGAGTAAGTTGCCTACAATCATCCCAGTAATGGTAATATAAAACGATTTTTTTCTACCGATTGCATCTGAAATGATTCCTATTAAAGGTGCTCCAAAGAGCAAAGCCAAAGGAAAGACTGTTCCTAAGGTAGCAAGACTGATATTTTTCCAAAATAAACTAGAGGCGATTAGATGAGATTGAGAGCCAAGAATCACAGAAGATAAAACAGGAATAACAAGCGCTAAGCTGAAATTATCGATAAAATAGAGTAAAAAAATCGGAAAGAAGACCTTCATAATTTTAAAATAAATGTTTCAGGTATTTTCTTGAAAGATCTGATTGATTTTTTCGTTTAAATCTTCTGATGAGATAAGCTTTTGGAGCTGAGAGAAGGTGGTTGCATAAGCTAATGTCAATAAGCTATCCCATTGCTCTTGTGAAAATCTATAAGAAAATTTTGGTGCATGAAAGCCGCAAAAACTCTCTCCATGATGAAGCGCCATTGCCTCTTTTTCGCATTGGCTGCAAAAAGGTTTTAGGAAAAGCAATCCTTCCTGCTTGAGCAGTTTTATACAAAAACTATTGGTTAAAACAGCTGTATCCTCAAAATAGGGAATAGCTCTCAAACATTTATAGAAAAATTGATAGATTTTGGGAGCTGGTTTATGAGGTAATTGAGAAGTTAATATGATTTGTACTAGGTTCGCGGCTGCTTGGATATGTTGTATTTTTGTACGCAATTGTAGGTGCTCGCTTAAAACCGATCCATCTACAAAATACATGAGACTACTTTTACCACGATAAAAAAGATATTCACCCTGACAAAGAGGGGAACTTAACGCTAATTTATCCGTCCTTTTAGCCGAAATCCCCTTAATGATAAATTGCAGAACCCCATAACAATTTGTAAAAACCGTGACGATCCGATTCTTATCTTGATAGGGCAGAGAACGTAAAACAATTCCTTCTGTTTTTTCATATTCCATAGAATTTAAGCATAGTTTATTGTCTCTTTGAAAAGAAGATTGAGATTGTTTTTTTACCTTTAAAGAGAGTAACCTATCTTGGATACTTCAAGATTTAGCACCGATAGCTCAATCGGATAGAGTACCCGGCTTCGAACCGGGTGGTTACAGGTTCAAGTCCTGTTCGGTGCAATTTTTTAAAAGATTGAACATTAGAATCTTAGAAGATTTATGCGACAAAAAAGTCAAAAATCTGTCGCATAAAATGTCACAGAAATGTCGCAGAAACATCAATCTAGGTTTATTCTGTAGTGGGTTACTTTTTTTTCTCCCAGTTGGCAAATCAGCTTTTTTTCTACTAGATCAGAAAGATCCCTTTGTAGAGTACGTCTATTGATGTTTGGGTAAAACGACTCATATTGTTGAATCGTAAAATCTTCGTTTGTTTCCAGCAGTTGTTGTAATAGCTGTTTTTGTCTTTTGGAGAGCTTGTATTTTGCTGCCAAAATATCCAACTTCATAGCATGGGTGCCCTTAAGTTGGATTTCGTGCATTTGAGTTTCTAGAGCTTTGGAAAAATATTCTAGCCAAACAGTCATGTCCATATTCTTGTCTCTAACAGACTGAATAGCTTTGTAATAATTAGCTCGATTTCGATCGTAGTATTCACTTATTGTAAAAAGTTTTTTGAAATCATAACCGAATTTATAAAGACATAAAGTAGATAAAAGCCTGGCTGTTCTACCATTGCCGTCTAGAAAAGGATGGATGTGAACTAATTGGAATTGTGCAATGCCAGATACAAGAACAGGAGGAATTGTTTGCTCATTTTGTATCCAACTCACCAGTTGAGCCATAAGAAAAGGGACTTCATAGGCTGGTGGCGGTGTATAGATTATTTCTTTGGTTTTTGAATTAGCTACATAGTTTTGGACGTTTCTATATTGACCTGGTTGAGCATTGTTTCCTCGAACCCCCTCGACTAGCTTTTTATGGATTTCTCTGATCAATCCTTCAGTAATAGGTTTTTGAGAAAAGAGATAGTCAGCTACAAAATCAAAAGCTTTTTTATAATTTAACAATTCTCTTACATCTTCTGCATTTACTTTGGACAGTTTCTTTCCAGAAAGTAGCTTTTCAGATTGGTCTAGGCTTAAATGAGTGCCTTCAATATGAGTAGTATGATGAGCTTCGAGAATAAGAGCTCTAGCTTGCATTTTAGCTATCCAATCTTCTGAAAGTGTGGCGGCTTCTAGAAACCCGCGGGTGCGCTCAATAGAGGTTAAAGCATTGGCTATGGAAAGAGAGATAGAGAATTTTGGGAGAAATTGCATAGCTTTTATGATGTTTTTTTATTTAAAGTATGTCATAAAGACCAACCATCCTCAAGGTTTATTCTTGCAAGAAGCTGAAGAAGAAATTTTCTGTTAATTTTAAACGAAAAAGATCTTTGAACAACTAACCTCATGAATATTGATCATTTTAGCTTGATGGGGATATAATTGAAATGCAATCGGTTTAACAGCATAAGAGGTATTATGATCGACAGAAATAAATTTGAACAAGATCTTGGTTACCGTATTGATATTATCGGGCGCCAGGTTCAAGTAACCGATTCGATAAAGAACCACATTTGGAATAAACTCTCCAAGATTGAACGTTTGCATAATCACATCTTGCATCTACATGTCACATTAGAAGTTCATAAGGTTGAACATACCTGTGTATTAATGGTCAAACTCGATCATCTTAAAATTAAAGCGCAAGCCACAAGTACAGATATGTACGTTTCCATTGATCGAGCAATTGATCGACTGCATACTTTAATTTGTCGGTATAAAAATAGGATTCAAGATCATTATCAAAAAGTACCTACAACAGTAGATATGGCGGTAGATATTTTTAAAAAATCGGAAGTGGATCAGATTAATGCGGAGATAGAAGAAGAGAACCGAGAAAGGGAAATACAAGCTTTTTTACCTCCCATGATTATCGATACAAAAATCAAACCGCTTAAGACACTTAATACAGAAGAGGCTCTTATGAGAATAGATCTCTCTGGTGATCAGTTTTTGGTTTTCCGCGCAGAGGAAGATCTTAAATTAAAAGTTCTCTATCGTCGTAAGGACGGCCATTATGGCCTTATCCGACCCGAATAATGAATAAGCCTTGGCTTATCGACAAGATGCGTGGCGTTGCTATTCGAGCAACGCCTGAAGAAAAAATCAGACAAAAATTATTACATGTTCTGATCGAAGAACTCTTTTTCCCTAGGGAATATGTTGTCGTAGAAAAAGCGCTTAGTGAACTACCTCACCTTCAAGGAAAGCGTGTGCCAAAAAGGCGTCTTGATATTTTATGCTATTTTCTCAATCATGATCAGCTTCTCCCCTTATTGCTGATTGAGTGTAAAAGAAGCGGAGAGACAAAGCAGGCATTAAGTCAGGTAAGCGGATATAATTATTGGGTGAAAGCGCCTTTTGTTGCTGTAGCAAATCAAGAAGGTATTTTGCTTAAATATTTAGATATAGCTTCAGATGAAATGATTATAAAAGAAGGACTGCCTTCCTATCAGGATTTAATTGCATGTTGCAAATAGTAAATAGTCTGGATCATTTAGAATCTTGTGATGCGGATGTTTTATCTGTATTTGATGTAAAGCTACTCCCTCGCTTAGATAAATGGCTTTTAGAAAGCTCCAAAAGATTTTTAGTTTGTATAGAAAAAAATTTGCAGTCTTTTTTACAAGCTAAAGCTCAATGGCAAAATCCACAGATTAGATTGTATCATTGGGATTCTAATGCTAATTTATGTCATAGAATTGCCTGGGAGTTTTGTCTTTTACGTTTGACTCAAGTAGCTACATGCGAAGAAGAGTTCATTTTTTCCAAAATGCTCGAAGAGATCCATGTTCAAGTGCATCTATTGATTTCTGATTTCCGCGATTTAGGAGAGGTTATCATAGGTAACTTATTACAAAATATAGATCAAATGCCCGTGTCTCTTCTTGGGAGATCTTTAGAAAATTGCTGCCAAAATATACCTGCAATCATTTGTGGGGCAGGGCCATCATTAGATGGGCAGATACCTACTCTTATGCAAGTGCAAGAGAGAGCCTTGTTATTTGGTGCAGGTTCTGCCATGTGTGCTTTGGAGACGCAAGGAGTTTATCCCCACTTTGGGGTAGCTTTTGATCCAGATCCTCCTCCTAATCGATATTTAACCCAAACAGGCTATGAAACGCCCTATTTTTATCAGTCCAGGATCTCATCTAGGCAGCTTGCTTTTTTACATGGTCGAAAGCTATGGATACCTGATTCAGATAATTATCCTTTAGAGAGATGGATCTATCAAGAGCTAGGTCTTCATTATCCATTAATGGATAGCGGATTTACAGCAGCTAATTTTTGTGCATTGATTGCAGCACATTTAGGATGTAACCCCATTATTTGTGTGGGTATGGACTTTTGTTCTCCAAGCAATCAAGTGTATGCAGCAGGTATGCAAGCAGATCAGGGAAACTGGGTGGAGTGTATCAATGCAAAGAAAGAAAAGAGGATCTCAAAGCTAGATTGGCTAGCAAGCTCTTCTTGGTTAGATCAATTTGCTGAAAAAAATAAAGAAATCAAATGGATATATACCGATCAAGAAGCGATGCCTTTAGCACATGTCAAATACCTTCCTTTAGAGCAAGTATCATTGCCAAATGCTTTTGACACGGCCTCTTTTAGTTATGCGTTAACAACTCAAGCATCTAGATCTGAAATTACCCAAGAGGAGGTGCGAGCTGTTTTACATAAATTGAGTGATAGCTTTACAGAAGCGCTTGGTTTATGCAATCAATTATTAAAATTATGGGAAAAACATTACCCTCATTCTATTTTGGAAACAGGAGAACTTGCCCTATTAGAATCTGATTTAGCGCAAAATATTTGCGTACAGAAACTTCTTCTGCCGCTTTGGGAAATCTGGAAATGGCCTATTTTAAGACAAGAAGAATATATTCCAACAAGAACCCTACATCAGCATTTGTTTTTTAAAAAAGCAGTTGAAATCCATTTGTCTACTTTCAAGAGTTTAAAATTATGTTAAAAGAAAACTATGTGTTCACTCAAGAGAAGCTAATTATCTATGATGAAGAATTAGGATTGGATATTCAATATGAACATTTCTGTCCTTATCTTCCCCAATCTCTTGAATCACCAAATCTGGTTCTAACAAATACACAAGCCTACTTAACCTATGAAGGTAAGCAACAAGGAGAGTGTCGTTGGTTTTTTGAAGATAAAACCTGCCAAGCAATTCTGTTTTATGATCAAGGCCTTTTACACGGGCCTTCTACTTTTTTTAACCTCCAAGGACAAACTTTAACAAAGAGTTGGTACTATTTGGGTAAAAAAGTAGGGAAAACGCGCTATTTTTACTCTTCTCAAAAACCAGCGAGCATACAACGGTTTATAGATGGGAAACCCGAAGGACTGCAAGAGTATTTCTATGAAACAGGGAGCATAAAAAGCCACATTCCTTATTGCTTGCATCAATTAGATGGACAGGTACGTCTTTTTTGGGAATCAGGATTACCAAAAAGAACCATTGATTATCAAAGTGGACAAAAACATGGCTGGGATCGACTTTGGAATGAAGAACAGATTCTTCTAGATGAAGGTTGCTATGAAAAGGGAGAATCTATAGGAGTACACCGTCATTTTTTCTGTAATCAAGTTTTGCGTGAGGAAAAAGTTTTTCATACACCAAAGCGTTATGATCGTAAACGCTGGGATCAAAAAGGACAGCTAATCCTAGAAGGGGTTTATGCATCCGAGAGCAATTATATAGAAAAAACCTACTGCAATGCACAAATGACTACTTCAAAAGAGGGGATATGGGATGGGAAAAAGCTTTGTTGGAAATAGCTCTTTAGATCTTTTAAGTGAAAGATACCCAGAACTTGTTTTTTTATTGAATTTCTCCAGCCCTTATGAAGCTTTGCCTGAAGAGGAGTTTATTCCTGAATTTAAAGCTGTGGAGATCCTATATATTTATGGAATTGGTGGATCCAGCGCTTACCCTAGTTTGAAAAAATGGGTTTTGGAAGAAAAAACAAGAAGAGTGGTTTTTTTAGAGGATGAGCTCAGCGCAATAGAGGGTTTTTTATCTTCTACTTATAGCGAGCAAATACTTCAGGATAGTCAAATGTTTCTATTCTATCTAGAAGAGCCTTATGCAAAAAAAATAGAAGAGATTGTGTCTAGCTATCCAGTAGAACACGTTTTTATCCAAGCGACCAATTCTTATCGCAGAAAACCTCAGTTTGAACAGCTGTGTCTACAACTCTTAAGGATTACAACCGTTGTACATGCAGGCACAACAGAGATTCTAAAGTCTCATCATATGCTAGCAAACCTCATGAGGAATATCTCTAGGTGGCCCCATTCTTTTTTAGCAAATCGATTTCAAGGACAATTTGTAAATGTCCCTGCAATTATTTGTGGAGCAGGCCCTTCTTTATTAGATGCAATAGGTCCCTTAAAGAATTTGCATGATCGTGCGCTGATTTTAGCAGGGGGCTCAGCCATTACTGCTTTAAGTAACCAAGGTATAACTCCACATTTAAATATAGCAGCTGATCCTAATTTTGAAGAATTTGAAAGACTAAAAACAGCGTCTGCCTATGAAACACCACTCATTTATGCAACCAGAGTCCATCCGGATATTTGGAATACGTGTAATGGGCAGATGGGATATCTTGTTTCTGATACAGGAGGTACTTGTGAAAAATATTTTGAAAGTCTGCTTAGAATAGATCATCAAGCAGTGGGACCCGAATTAGGAATGGAAGCTTTATCTGTAACTACCCTTAGCCTAGCCTTTGCTGTAGAAATGGGTTGCAATCCCATTGTCTTTGTAGGCGTAGATCTATCTTATACCGATATGCAAAGATATGCAGACAAAGTGGTATCTCATTCTGCTATTGATCCTAAAACGCTACAAGAGAATACGCAGGCTGCAGAAAAGCTTTTGTGTCGAAAGAATATTAGAGATGAACTTGTTTACACTACGGTAAAGTGGGTAATGGAGTCGGAATGCATTGCTTCTTTTGCTAAGAAACATCCAGATTGCCGATTTATCAATGCGACAAATGGACTTGGGTTTGAAGGTGTAGAAAACTCTTCATTAGAAGAGATTTCTATGGATTGGAAACCCATAGACTTGCATGCCGCTATTCATCAAAAAATGCAACTCTACCAATTAGATCCTAATTTTAGCAAAACCATTGCTTCTGAAAAGAAAAAACTCCACTCAAGCGTTTTGCGTTTACAAGAAATGATTCTACGCATGCTAAAAATAACCCATGAAGCACAAGAGGTAAGTATACCTACTGCTAAAATGATTCTTTTGGAATTTGATTTTCAAGAAGAGCTTGCTCTGCATGTTTTGTTTCCTTTTTTAGATTCTACGCTTGATCGTTTACTAGATCCTTGTGAAAAACGAAAGAGAAGTGATAAAGAAATGCTTAAATACTTTCTAGAAAAATATAATAGCTGGAAAGAGGTCTTAGAATATGTGGTTGAGCAAAATCTTATAGGGTAGGGATGAAGCCAGTTATCCTCTTAATCCTTTTAATAGGATGCTCTGGATTGGAGCAATCAGAGCAGAAGAAATTACGTAGATTGAATGCTAAGGGTGAGTTTATTCATCGTAACCATGATGAATATCATTATCAAATTGATACTCCTAAACATAGAATAAGGGAGCCTTATCCTTGGGAAAATGGGTATATAGGGCAGCAGACTAAAATCACTAAAGAGTATTTTCGTTGTAAGGGTTCAGGGTTTAATCCCCCGCGAAGTGAAGAGAATCAAACCTACTTTGATTGTGGTGGGTGTCACACACATTCCCTTCCAGTGCATCAAGGCAAAGAATTTATCTATCCTATTTTGATCGATCTTTTGAACTTTGTGCAAGAAAAAACCCGCTCTAAAGTGGTCATTACCTGTGGGCATCGCTGTCCTGCTCATAATACCTATGCCGATAGCTTGAATTCTACTTCTAAGCACATGATCGGCGCAGAGGTGGATTTTTATGTAGAGGGGATGCAAGAGCATCCAGAGAAAATTATTGCTATTTTACAACAGTATTATCAGGAAAATCCCTCACAAGAATATCTAGAATTTGAAAGATCCTATCATCATTTAGATGTATCTGTTCCAGCATGGTACAACAAAGAGATCTTGATTCAGCTCTATCAGAAAAAAGAAGGGCGTGATCATGACAATCAACACGAATATCCTTATATCTGTATCCAAGTTCGTTATGATAAAGAAGCAAAAGAAAGAGTCATTTACAGTTGGCCTAAGGCTTTTAAGGGATTTAGGCGCTATTAATATACTGCAAAAGTTCTTGCATATTTTTTAAGCCCCAATCTTTAAAAAAACAAAAGTATATACAGATATGTGTATTTTTATAACTATTCACAAATAGCTTTTAAGAAGATGCAGCCTTTGCCGCATCGCGGAGTTTTCTCAATATTGATTTAACCGGTTTAGGTAGAACTTTAAGGATTATCCTGGCTGGTAGAGAACGAGTTGGAGGAGTTGATAGAGAACAAATTGGAGGGGTAGGAGGTGTTTTAAGAGGTTCCCAAGATAGTTGGATGGGGACGGTAGCTTTCATCGATTCATAGATATTCGTGTAGATTTGTCGCAGCTGAACTTCTGAAAATGATTCTAGTTTCTTATTAAGGTTCGAGAGTTTTGTTTTATCGAAATATAATATTTTGTGTTTTGTTTCGTAATAATTTCCAATATCAAAGCTTTCAAAGCAATTAGGAAAATAGGTTTCATAGCCTGGTGTATTCGAGGTGTTACTTTTAAGAATCGCACAAGATAGTTCAAGACCAGCTGAAAGTGTTGATGAACCGCTTTGTCCTACTTCAAAAGATGGAAGAAGCACAAAATCGATGTTTGCTAGATCTTCAAAATACCTTGCATCATCAAGGCGGCCTGTAAAAACGACTCTATCCACTAGGGCTGGGTGATCATCTAAATAAGAGATCATCTCTTGAATCACGGGATCTACTTTCCACTCTTTAATATTCATATGATGGGCTTCTCCAACGATCAGTAATTTATAATGGGTCGGAAGAAGATTTAAGGTACGTAAAGCATGAAGGTAGTTTTTATGGGCACTTAATAAACCGAACATCCCAATTGTGATATCTTCCTCTTTGAATCCAAATTGCTTTTTCCATACAGTAGGATTACGGCTTTGTTGAAACTTTTTCCTTCTTTCATTGGTTAAAAACAGCAGCGGAAAGTCAGTCACATTATTGATCGCATACATTTTTTCAACCAGAGCACTTTCCTGAGGTAAATGAGTGATTAAATGAAAGGGGTTACTAGAGGGTCTTTGCTTTAGCGTTTGCATAATCTGTTGATATACATGAGAATGCCCAGTATGAGCTTCTTTATAATCAATTGTATGCACGGTAAGAATCAAACGCCCTGCAGCTTGGCAGATCTTTACAATTCGAGACAGGATCGACTCTGTTGAAGTTCCATAAAGGCCTAATTCAAGATGTACATTCACAAGGTCAAATTCCTGTAGTCTTGCACAGAGTTGGTCAATGTGGGCCTCGCTCATTTTTTGATAATTTTCACCTTCTTGTCTTAGAAGTTGACTGGTTTTTAAATCTATAATCTCAACGTTAAAGGTCGGATGTAAAAAATCTTTCAACACATCTGCATAATGAGCAAGTGCACAATTGATATTATGAGAGGAAACGATGGCTAAACTTGGTTTATGGTTTTTTACTGCATGGTCGATCATTTTTTTCTGTTTGCCTTTTTAAGGAATAATAGTCAGTCTAGGAACAGGAGAGATAAACTTTCCTCCTTTTTTGAGAAAGGCAGCCTCTCTTTCGAGAAATTCTTTCATGAAGTGATAGGGAAATGCAAGTAGGTAATCAGGATTCATGGCTCTAGCTTCTTCTTCTGAAATAATAGGGATTCTTGTCACAGTTTGCCTGCCCCATTTAATAGGATTGCGGTCTGCTACAAATGGCAATAAATCAGGCCCTATACCATAGTATGCAAGGATGGTATTGCCTTTGGTAGAGGCTCCATATCCAATAACTTTTTTATCCCTATTTTTTTGTTCTTTAAGAAATACGAGCATCTCATTTTTATTATTCTCTACCCTAGAAGCAAAGGCAAAATAAATAGAGGTTTTAGTGAAATCATGGGTTTCTTCATATCTGCGCATCGCTCTTACCGCATCGGTTGTATTTGCCTTTCCTTTATGTCGAATATACAGCCTAAAACTTCCTCCATTTACATCGTTTAATGAAACGTCTTCCACTTCCATTTCTGCTGCAGACAAAACATATTCGATAGAAGTCATAGAATAATATTCCAGATGCTCTGCGCAGATCGTATCAAAAGAGTTTTTCTCTAGCATAGTAGGAAGATAACTTAACTCAATAATCCATAAACCATTTTCGTTAAGTATTGAACCCACATCTTTAGCAAATTGTATGGGGTCTTCAAGATCGTAAAACATAGCAATGCTTGTGATAATTTTTGCTTTTTTATTTCCTAAATGGGCGATGTAATCACTAGCGTTAAAATAGGTATTGATATGTAAATCGCAGTTTTCAGGTTTGATGTTTTTAGCTGGATCAATTCCCACTTTGAATAAATAGGGAGGATAGAAGCTAAGAAGCGTGCCATCATTGGATGCGATGTCAACTACGATATCCGCCTTTTCTAAGGGGAAGCGAGACCGTTCAATCGCTTCGTCTACTATAGATTTAAGCGCTTGCTTCATGGATGCATTGATGCCTGACATATACCAATATTGATTATACATTTCATCTGGATCCACGGTATGTTTAAGCTGAACTAACCCAGATTGTTCATTTAAGGATAGTAAGACAGGGTGAGCCTCCGGCAAAGGATCTGATGGGAGGGGAAAGCAGGATAAGGGAATTTTGCCAAGATCAAAAACATCAATGAGAGGTCCTTGAGATATTCTACAAGTGCTTCTTTCTTTCAATTTCATCGGTTTTACCTTTTATGACAAATCTAAAGGTTAGTATCAATATCATATGCGTAAGAAGATGATCAAACCACTTGAATTTATACCATGCGGTTTGCTTCCTATTCAATAAATTTTTTTTAATTCCTATCTTCACAATTATTGATCAATCAATCTTATCCGAATAAATTAGAGGGTATATCACTTTCGAGGAGCAATTTCTGACAAACCGGGAGTTGTTAAATTACCTAATCTCAGGGGTTCGTGTGAAGCTGTTAGCTTTTTAGATTTTACAACTGGCTATTCTTGATTTGATGCACCTACACACCGTGCTCTCAAACAAGCCAACCGTTATCCTTGAAATACAAGGAGGCTGTAGCAGAGAAACTGGCTCCTCCGGAAATAGTCGAAAAGATTTTATACAAGTGCGTTAATTAATCTTGAATATGCATTGCATCGAATCAGAGATATTGATTATCTTTGCATGACGAACGAGTAAGTTTTCATGAAAAATGATAAAAAAGGTTTGTCTTATGCGTCTATTCATTACTTCACTAAAGCCCCTGTTTTGTTTTTTGTTAGCCTTTTCTTCTATAAACGCAAACTGCGTTGATGATCCACAAGAATTAGCGCAGTACATAAGCTCTTTTCCAAGAGAGGAGTATCTAATTTGTGAAATACCTAACCAAGGTAAATTTTACGTCGAACCTTATAGAAGTGATACAATTAAAAATGTTTTAAGATCTGGGCAGGTATGGGAACCTCATATTCTCGAGAAAATTTATCAGTATGTTAAACCAGGTACAACAATTCTTGATATAGGAGCACACATAGGGACATTTACAATAGCTATGGCAAAAGCAGTAGGAGAAAATGGAATTGTGCATGCATTTGAACCTCAACGAAAAATTTTTAGAGAGCTTTGTAAAAACTGCGAATTAAACGGCGTGATAAATGTTATTTGCCACCGTATAGCAGTTGGTGATCAACAACAAATTATCGAAATGGACAAAGAAACATTTCCTGGAAGTGAAGGCAGCACTGGTATTGGCTATGGAGGAGATCTTGCTGAAATGAGAACAATAGACAGTTTTAACCTAAAAAATGTGTCGTTCATAAAAATTGATGTGGAAAGATCCGAAGAAGAGGTTTTAGATGGGATGGCCAGTACCATTCGGAATAATAGACCGGTAATTATTATTGAACTGCAGGGGGGATATCTTTGGGAAACCGCGCCCCAAAATATAAGACAAAAAATGCAAAATTCAATCGACAAGCTACAAGCACTAGGATATGTAGTAACACGGCTTTATCTACACGACTATTTAGCTTTGCCAAATGAGTAGTTGACACCTCAGAATCGAGGTGGAAATGGCACAAAAGAGCGGTGTAAGGAATTCCTACCTGTTCCCGAATGATCTGGCACAAAACAGATAGATTTTTCGTTCATCTCTCTTCTTGTTCGAAATGATTGTTTAATATAGGAAGATATGAGAGTCCTATTCCCTCATAGCCCATAGGCCTCAGGCCTATTCTTTAAATTGGGATATGTTTTTTTGAAGGCATTTAGGCTAAGACTTAGCAGAGAATGGCCCGCTTAAGCAGCGTGGATCATTCTTAGACCACTAACCCACAAAACATACTGTAAAACAACGCTTTTCAAAATTCCAAGAGCATTATGAAATTTGAAGCAACAAAAGATCTAGACAACGAGAAATTCCGACGTTTGACAAAAGTAGCGCAAATTTAAGCCTTATGCCGAGGTTTAATCTAACGCCAGTTTAACGTAAGAGCTATCATAACATATTGAAAAAGAGCCTTTTATCGTTTATGGTATTTTTGATTTACCCTAAAAATCCAAAAACAAAAAAGGCTCAAAATGGATGAACTAGCAATTATTGAATTATTTTGCCTCATTGATGATTT
>DASZIJ010000081.1:0-47142 GCA_035949155.1 Candidatus Rhabdochlamydia sp.
AATAATTCAATAATTGCTAGTTCATCCATTTTGAGCCTTTTTTGTTTTTGGATTTTTAGGGTAAATCAAAAATACCATAAACGATAAAAGGCTCTTTTTCAATATGTTATGATAGCTCTTACGTTAAACTGGCGTTAAGAAGAATGATTAGATAAGCTTATATTTAATGCAATCTTTAAAAATCTTATGCAGATTTTTTAAAATTGCATGGTCTTTATTCGAGCTTTTAAACCAGAGACTTTATAGGAACTATGGTTTAGTGTTTCCGTGAGTGTCTGCATAGAAGTAATCACACACACTTCTTTTCTAGCGCGTGTAACTGCTGTGTAAAGAATTTCTCTACCAAAGACAGAAGAGCCTGTTGGTAGTACAATGATAATTTCATCACATTCGCTACCTTGGCTTTTATGAACAGAGAGACAATAACCTGCTTCAAAAGCTGGTAGAGCTAAGGCGTCTATTTTGCGATACTCTTGTTTGTCTTGACGATTGTAGAAAAGAGCATAATCGGTGCTTTTAAGTTGTTTATCAATTACAGAAGTGGTTTTTTGCCGAACTAGAATGCCAGAGTCTCCATTATAGAGGTCTTGATCTGGGCTATTGCGTTGGATGAGAATGGGAAAGACCCATAGGTTTTGTAAAGGGGTGTTTTGATAAGTTTTTTTAAGTAAGAATTGATTGAGAGTATCTACGCCAAGAGGTCCTTGGCGCATACAAGAGAGCAGGCGAAAACAATCGATGTAAGGGATTAATTGCTGTGGGTTAGGAGCTGAGCTAAAACTATAAGGTGGGATTTTTTTCTGACAGAGGTCCCAGATTTTTTCATAGGACAACCCATCCTTTGAGTCTATCCATTTGATTTTCTGTTCTTGTAGTAATTGCGTAGCTTTTTTTGTATCTGATCTACAAATAGCCTGCGAGAATTCTAAAATAGCAGGAGAGTCTGAACGTAAAACTTTTTTTAATTCTGTTAAGGGGATCTGTAAGAAA
Source organism: Candidatus Rhabdochlamydia sp. (assembly GCA_035949155.1). Classification (GTDB taxonomy): domain Bacteria; phylum Chlamydiota; class Chlamydiia; order Chlamydiales; family Rhabdochlamydiaceae; genus Rhabdochlamydia. The sequence continues at coordinate 991 of DASZIJ010000081.1, forward strand.
GGAGCTATTTCTACTAGATCTGCAAAAATACCTCCAGATTCCACAGGAGGTAATTGATTTTGATCTCCAATGAGAATTACATGAGAATCTGTTCGTATAAGAGGGAGCAGTCTTGCAAATGAAGAAGCATCAATCATAGAGCTTTCATCGATTAAAATGAGGTCTGCAAGTAAGGGGGTATTTTGTTTTTGCGCTTTGTTAAGAATAGCGTGTAGGGTGCCAGATTGCCAAGACAGGGAAGGTAAGATTTTCTGCAGACTGTTTTCTAATTGAGCAACTGCTTTACCAGTGGGGGCTGTAAGTAGAATGTGACTCTCTTTTTGCGTGCATGCTTGCAAGATAATTTGCGCTGCTGTAAATGTTTTTCCTGTACCCGGTCCTCCGGTAATTAGAGAAAAGGAATAGGTAAGGGCTAAGAGCACTGCTTGTTTTTGCTCTAGATTCAACCCATTGGTTAATTGTTTAGGGGCTTCATAAAGAGATTTCTTATTTTCTAATAGCTTAAGTAAAGAAGAGAGAATTTGATTCTCTTGTACTCGATACTTCTGTAGGTATAAATAATCTTTGTCTAAACAGATCAATTTATGCACATCTTGCCCATTTCGATCGATAAGTGTATCTGGAAGAGTTACTAAAGCAGAAGAGACGAGCTTCTGTGATACATCTACAAGGCCAATGGAGCTCAGTTGTTTTTGCAGAGAGATATTTTCTAGATGTAAAGCAATATGACCTTGACGAGAGATCGAGAAGAGGATGGCGAGTAAAAGAGCCTGATTCTCAGACCCAGATGGAAGTATTTTTTTTGCAAAGTATAGATCTAAATAACAGAAAATCCCCTGCTCTAAAAGAGATTCAAGAAGAGGCCAATGGGAGAAACGATTTTTAGAGGGTAACATGGCTATTCCATAAAAGTAGGATAAAAGTGATAGAATTTTTTGCCTCGGATGAAGTAATAAATGGCTCCTCCAAATAGACATTCAAAAGGACGAGACTCGAAGAGTTGTATATGTTTCTTAAGAGCTGTGGCATAAATGGATGCTTGCAAAAGATAGTTACAGTGGTTCATTTCTGTAATTAGTGCTTCTTCAGAATAATGGGTTTCATCAGGGCCTAGATAGTTGGTTTTCCAATCAAGTAGGTAGTATTTTCCCTGATATGCAAAACACAGATCGATAAAACCTTTCATCATCCCTTCTTTAGTAGGAAAGACAAATTCCATTTCTTGTTGTATTTGATCAGAAGTTAGGTCAGAGAGAGAAAGAGAGATCTGATCGATGAGAAGGGGTTCTTTTAAAATAGATAGGATTGTCTGTTCAATCACTTGTTGCCAATCTTTTAATAGAGTGTTTTGTAGAAGAGAATGGATCAACAAGGAAATTTTATGAGAATCTATCGGACAGTGATAGCATAGTTTAAAGCACTGCTCTAAAATATGGTGAATGATATTTCCTGTTTCAGCTCCAAGTGGCATGCCGCAGGGTGTATTTTGTTCTATAAAGGGATGGATCTGTTTTTCTTGTTTTTTTTCTAATTGCGCTATAGAAGTAAAAGAGAGCCAATGTTCAGAAGAGATGTTCCATAAGATTTCTTTTGGTTCTATGAGAACAGGGGTTACTGTTTCTGAAGAATGCGAGGGGAGCTCTATCTGTGTGCAGATGGAATAGGTAATATTGGGTTGCAATTCAGAAACAATGGATGCAATAGAATCTTGTGTTATTGTAGGAATCAGAGTGTAGGCTTTTTGCCAATTTGTCTCTTGAAATAGCCAATTACTTAAGAATAATTCGATAGGAGATGCTTCTACTAATTGAATTTGTGTTTGCAGTTGATCTAAAATAACAGGAATATATAAATGATATTTTGCACGTGTGAGAGCAACATATAATTGACGCATTTTTTCTGCATCTGTTTCTTCTAAGGCAAGTTGGCATCTAGGATCTTCTAGATCACAGGGGATGAGTTGATCTTTGATTGCAATGTAGTCGGGTATTTTTTGACGAGAAGCTAAGCCAAGAGCAAATACGGCATCAAATTCTAGACCCTTACTCATGAAAATAGTCATTACACGTACACTGTCTTCCTCTTGCTGAGAAGGGGTTGCAAAGTAGCTTGTCTCTAAGGTGTCTTGCATGTCATTTAAAGCTCTAAGCAGTGAAGTTCCTAGGTAGCCTTGCATTTCTTGTTCAATGAGCATTTCCGCTAGCATAGTTAAATCTAAATAAAGCTCTGTTTGCTTGGAGGAGAGGAGTTTTTGTAAAAGAGGGATATCTGGATCAAAATAGGTATGCAATAGAGAATGAAAAAAACAGCTAAACCCTTTTTCTTCCCAAATTGTTTTAAGGGCCTGGAAATGGATCTTTGCCAGGCTAAAACAAGGATGTTTCCAGTCTCGGATTAATTGCTGCTTTGTCCACCCAATGATTGCTGTTCCAAGAGCGGTTTTTATTTTGCTTGAATCTGTTGGATCTAATACAGCTGTTAAGATTTCTTTAAAGCCAAAGTAAGCATTTGATTGAGTAAGGGCTACACCTCGTTTAAAGTTAGCAGCAATCTCTTGGCTACTTAGAAAAGAGATCACTCTAGCTGCTTGATAACGATCTTTAACTAAGATAGCAATTTTAGATTTTGGAGTCTGATAGTGGGTTTGCAATTGTTTAATCTCTTGAGCAATGAAGGCAAATAGCTGTTGGTTTTCCGTAGAGATTGTTGGCCATCTTGCTCTTTTACGATAAGGGGATTTTGCTACAAATAGATGCATAGGAGCTGTTACATAGGGCAAGTTTAAACTAATGGGATGAACAGAATGTATATCTAAATAAGATTGCATTGCAGGGATGGGCATCCAGGTTTTAGTTTTTGTTAAAAGCTTATTTAAGACTTCAAGGAGAGAAGAAGAGCTGCGGTAATTTGTATTTAAGTGACGCAAATGATCTTTACCTATGATTTTAGCTGCAGATAAATACGTATATAAATCTGCTTTTCTAAAGGCATAGATGGATTGTTTGGGGTCTCCTACAAGAAAGAAGGTTTGCATTTTTGGCGTGAATAGCTGATGGAATAATTGCCACTGAGTTTTATCTGTATCTTGGAATTCGTCGATAATAATTGCTTGAAATTTATTTTGTATCAGTTCTTTTAGTTCGGGGTGTGCAATGAGTGCCTGATGAACGCTGTTAATGATTGTATCAGGAAAATACAAATCTTTTTTTTGTAAAAGCAGTTGAGATTTCTCTTGGCATAAAGAGCAGAGTCTTAAGAAGTTCTTTTTGGGATCTTTGGCTTGTTGTAAAAGAGGGAGAAGATGGCTTTGTAGTTTTTTAAATAGATCTGTATAGACGGAAACAACCGCTTTGGCGCGTATTTTACGATTTGACTCGGTGATTTTTTCCAGGAAAGAACTCTTCACGAGCAGCGTATCAAACTCTTCTAGATTGCAAGTTTTTGTCTCTAGAATTTTCCCCCAAATCTCAGCTTCTTTTATATAGGTTTTATCGGTCATCTGCTTGTAAACAGCGGATAGTTGTTGGACCTCTTCTACAAACTTAAAACTAGATACAGAAGGTAATGTGGGGAGCACAGAGAGAAATTGTTGATGTAACTCTATAAAGGAGGGAAAAGAATCTAGTTTTCTGTCCTCTTTGGTCACTTGCATTAAATGATTTAATAACTGCTCAGGATTGAACTTGTATTGAGAGAGTAAAAAATGCACTTGATTAGGGCTATATAAGGGACTTTTCATCTCTGTGCGCAAAACTTGTTTCACAGCGTATTGCAAAGTGGATAAATAGGCGTGTTCATCAGGATCATGAAGGTTAAACCCATTTTGGGCTTCAAAAGCAAACTCCTGGATCAGTTTATAACAAAAGCTATGCAATGTATAAATAGAAGCATTATCAAAAAAGATCAGAGCGGACTCCATTCTTTCTTGCGCTTGCAGGAGCGCAGCATGGCCTTTCTCTAGAATGGCTCTTAGGTAATCTAGATCTGTATGATTTTCTCGGATGTTCTTATAGATTCGTTGTAGATTCTGACGGATGCGTCGTTTTAACTCACGCGTTGCTTCTCTAGTAAAAGTGACTATTAAAATTTGTTCCATCGCAATGGGATTTTTTGCTTCAAGAATGAGTCTGGCAACTAGGTGCTCAATCGCAAACGTTTTTCCTGTACCAGCAGAGGCTTCTAAAAAATGAGGACCAAATATGGGAAGATTGCGATCGAGGATATCAAATTCTTTCATAGAGAACCAAGAAGTTCAGAAAATACATCTTTGCATATAGGAGACCAGTAGTTCCAAGTTTCTTGGGCGTCAAAATAAAATCCACGACGCTCTAACCACTTTTCATATGCGTCTTGTATTCTTGCTGAACTTGGAGCGTGATCATCTGTAAGAATTTTTTCAAAATCGCTTTGAGTTCCTAAAAGCAAGGTTTTAGCCCAAGTTGTTTTCAGAGGAGAGATAGTTTGACGAGCGTGAAAAAAATACCTGAGATATTTTTGCATAGATGAGATAGGATCTTTGATTTCTAGAGGTAAACAAGAGCTGTCTTTCAAAAAAAGCAAGGAGGCCTTTAAATTCATTTGTGGCTGTAGGAGCAGATAAAGCAGATAAATAGGCCATATAGTAATGAAACTTTCTAAATGGTTAGACCCTTTAGAAATAAGGCCTCTTGTCGATAGATCTGTTAAAGTTCCAGTGATATGGATCTTTTGATTCTCAAAAGGTAACTCAATAGCAGGAGCTATCCAATTGCCACAATTAAGTTGTTCCATTTTCCTACATTCTTTAGATAGGCTAACGGAAAAAAGAGAATCTAGCTGTAGATCAAATTGCGAGAGAGTTTCTTGCAATTGCATTACTTCTGCGTGTAATTTTTTCAAGGCGAGATCTTTAAACAATCCAATAGGAAGCTTGCCTTGAGCTTCTAATTGTGCAAGTAATTCATGAAAAGGTTTTGTGCGCGCTTCTCTAATAAAAATGGCTTTTTGATAGTTAGAAAATGAAAAATCATTGTCGGGTTCTTCTTTTTCTAAGAATATCTGAAAAACATCCTGACAGAAAAAGCGAATAGGATTTTTAGCTAGCTTGTACAGCTGTTTTACATCAATTGTCGGAATGATTACAGGTTGTATCTTGTCTTGTGTAAGAAAAGGTTTATTTGGTGGGCTAGAAAGATAATAAGCTATAGCTGCTTGATAATCGACTTGCGATTTTCTTATCTGAGAACTGTCTTGAAAATAGATAGAATCAAAAGGCAAGTTTGGGTGATCGGTGATTTGCAAAGCTACGCAGGCTTGCAGCTCTTCGATGAGAAAAGAAACCCCTTTGGGTTTTTGATCTTTAGCATCTATTCTCTCATAGCTAAATAGGAGATGCTTTTGAGCAGAAAAGAGAGCTTCTAGTAATAAATAACGATCTTGTTCTGCATATGTAGGGATATAATCTAGCCTTGAGTTTTGTGATAGTTGTGATAAAGAAGAACTTTGAAGCATGCGAGGAATGAGCTCTTCGTCCATTCCTAACATCCAAATCACTTGGGAAGGATAGATACAACCCTCTTGTAAAGAGCGAAAGTGGATTTGTCTTAAATGTTGTGTCTTTTGAAATTTGGTTTTCTTATGAAGCAACCGATCCATAATGCGTTCTATGCTCTCGTAGCTACGCAAAAGAGGGAAGTTTTGAGATTTTTTCTGTAGTTGTTTGATTTCTTGTAAGAACCCATCGTTTTCTACATCAAAATACTTCAATAAAAGGGCTTCTATATATAACAACCATGATCCAATAGTCATTTTTTCAGATCGCAAGGAGGATAGATCTCGTTGTAGAGATTCAAATATACATAAAAAATCAGAGAAAAGTTCTATATCGGTAAGAGCAATCACATCTATAGGCCAATAGGATCCTAAAGGAGCTAGAGTAGCAATGCCTAGTAAAAGACGAGAAATACCAGCATCCCAATTACACATCTCCTCTTCTTGGCGGATAGAAGCTGCTTCCAACCATTGTTTAATTTGTTTGGACTGATCAGAACTCCAGCTTTGTTTTGTACAAAAGATCGTTTCATCTAGCAGAGCACAAACAGAATGTAGAGAAAAGTTTTCATCTAATACTTTTTTTAGTAGAAGAAACCCATGAGCTGCGCTATTAGAAAAAATAGGCAAGTTTTCTATGGTATAGGGAAGAGGATGATTTGCAAAAACCATTTCGATATAAGGGGCATAGATCCTGATATCAGGAGCTAATACGATGATTTGATCAAGAGGGATAGAGGTTTCTTGCATAAGAGTTATGAGAGTATCAAAAAGAACTTCTACTTCTCTAAGCTTTGTAGGTGCGCTATGTAACTGCAAAGAAGAATCAGCTTGGGGGATGGGCGCTGTGCGCTCAAAGCAAAGAATCTGTTCTTGTAGTTTTTGTAGGTTGTTATTTTTTTTTCCTAACTCGTAGAGTTCTGTGCTTGTTAAAGAGAAGAAGTCGAGGTTTTTTAAGAGAGCTCTTCCTAATTTACCCCAATTAGCTAGTAGAGGATGCGCTGCTGCATCGTAATGATTTAGCTCTTCTCTCTTCTCAATGCCGACTCCTCTTTGGGCTAGTTTTTTTCGTAAATAGGATCTTTCGCGATCTGTGTGAACATCTTCCCAAAAGAGTTGGCAAGGAGAAAAAAAATAAAAAAGAGCACCGATTTGTTTGAGTATCTGTAAATAAGAGAGAGGAAGAAAAGAAAACCCAAAAACAAAAATGGATCTATTCTGTGTCTGCAAAAATTTAGCAGCTTCTAGAGGATAAATCCAGTTGGGATGAGATGAGAATATTTGATTCCACAATGTTTGTTGCCAACCTAGTGTTTTAGTCCAGGCAGATAAAAAATGCAGTCCATAGGTACCATATTCTTCAAATATATTAGATAGATGATCGCTAAGCCCTATAATTCTTTTACTCCTTTTAGATTCTTCTTCACAAGCGATATAGGAATATAGTTTGCTCCTTTCTTCTTTTTGCCAAGATTGTTCGATGATTTCTTCTAATACCAGAGAAATTTCTATAGAGTCCGGTATTTTTTTCCCAAAAGGGAATAGCCACTCATTGATGGCCTGATTTAAAGAAAAAAATTGTATGCCTGTAACAATTCCTAATTTTTTTGCAAAAAAACCAATGAGATAGTCCTTAATGGATTGACTAGGTGTAATGATTATTTTTTTACTAAAGGGGTGGGTAGAAGAAGCAATGAGATCTTGTTTTAGTTTATCGGCAAGTTTTTCTATATCTTGGCTAAATGTGCAGTATAGAGCAGTTGAAGGACAGGAGCTCCCTTCTTTACAAGATTTCATTCTCGCTCTCTTTTGTTGAGCTTGTTATAGTGTATGGGAAGAATCCATTTTAATCTTAGTATACTATTTTTATGCGTTTTAGACAGCTTTTTAAAAGGATCCCCTCTTTTTCCAAAACAGGCCTTTGTTCTTTAGCCTGTTTAAATGTAGCCCAAGCGCTAGGGGTTGTGAATGATAATATTTTTAAATTCACAATGGTGTTTTTGCTGATTGAAACTTTAGGCGCTGCAGAAGCTAGTTCTATTCTTTCAGCAACAGGCGCCATTTATGTAATACCTTTTTTACTTTTTTCTTCTTATGCAGGGATTTTAGCAGATCGCTTAAGCAAGCAGAAGTTGCTTGTTTTTATGAAGGGGATCGAAGTTCTTGCAATGGGGATTGCTATTGTTGCTTTTGCAGCAAGGGTCCCTTGGCTCTGTTATAGCCTTTTATTTATTTTGGCTATTCATAGTGCTGTGATGAGCCCTTCTAAATATGGAATGATTCCAGAGCTTGTTTCTCAACATGCGGTTCCTCGAGCAAATGGATTAATCACTTCAACATCCTATCTTGCTATTATTTTTGGCACTTTTTTAGCTTCTTTTTTAACAGAAACGACCCATAGCCAATTTACTTGGGTTGCGTGTATTTGTTTCATGATTGCAGTAGGAGGTTTTTTTGCTGCTCTAGGTATTAAAAAGACACCAGAACAGGCGACAAAAGTAAAGGCTCATCCTTTTTTTTTAAAAGAGATTTACTATACTTTAAAAATTGCCTCTTTGACACCTCATTTAGTCACAGCTATCTTTAGTTCAGCATTTTTTTTGTTCGTAGGTGCTTTTACGCAACTCAATGTAATTCCTTTTGCCATTCAAACTCTGCACTTAAGTGAGATTGCAGGAGGGTATTTGTTTTTAGTTTCTGCTTTAGGTATTGCTGCAGGAGCTTTTTTAGCAGGAAAACTTTCCCGATATAAAACGGCTTTAGGATTCTCTTGTGTAGCTTGTTTAGGCATCGCCATTAATTTTTTGTTTCTATCGATTACAAAAAGTTTACCACTTGTTGTTATCTCTCTGATTTTAATTGGCGCATTTGGAGGATTGTTTGCTGTTCCTTTTGACACATTTATTCAACTCAATAGCAAAGATGAAAGAAGAGGGCAAATGATTGCAGCTGCTAATTTTTTTAGTTTCACAGGAGTGTTCATTGCTTCTCTTCTTCTCTATATATTTAGTCAATTTTTAGAGCTCTCTTCTGCTAGTGGCTTTGCTGCTATTGCAGCTCTTACCCTTCTGGTTTTTTTGGTATTAATCTCTCGATTGTCTGAGTTTTTCTTTTCCTTTTTAGCAAAAATATTCTTTTTTTTCTCTTCCCCATGTCGTACGGAATTTTCTGCTTTAGAAGCAAATCCTTCTCCCATTTTTATTTTAGAAAAAGCTTCTTTTCGCAAAGCTTTTTTTTTAGCAGCTAAGTTTCCCATGATGCATTTTCTTCTCTCTTCTAATAGATCAAAACAGCCTTGGTATTGTCGCCTTGTATATTCATTACATGCAGCCCCTAAAGGGCTAGATACACAAGAGCTAATTGCTTATGCACAAACACAACTTCTTCCAGAAAGACCCATTTGTTTGTTTTTCAGGAAAACTTTTCAAATCCCTACATCGGCTGTATATGGATGGGTTGAACTATTTCAAACTAAGCCTCTGGTCTTTTTCGTCCGTTTTTATAAAGAAGAAGCAGGTTGGGTTTGTAAATTAGAGAAAAAAGATTAGAGGACATTTTCAAACCGACGGTGAGTTTAAGACCATTCGGATAGGAGGGTTTTCTAGGAATTTGTATGGTGAAAAGGAACTCCGGCCACACATGACCGGATTTTCGTATCTTTGGAGGATAGGAAATAATTTAAGCTAAATAATTTTTAGCAAAATTTAAATCACACAGAAGCCTTTTTAGCTGCTATGTTTAAGCGAGCCTTAAGACGACTAGCTTTGTTGATTTTAAATACCCCTTTTTTAACGCTTTTATCCATTAAGCTATAAACTTCATTGAGTTTCTCTTGAATTAAGGGAGCATCTTTCTGAGAAAGAGCCTCTTTTAAAGATCTTGAGGCACTGTTAACTCTTGCCTTAAGCGCGCGATTGCATAGATTGCGCTTCTTGCTTTGTATATTGCGTTTCTCTGCGCTAGGACGCTTTACTTGCTTGTCTTTTTTTTCATTTGCCATAAGTTTTCCTTTGGACTTAAAGATGGAAGAAATATAACCTAAAGGAGCATAATTCGTCAAAATGCTTTTAAGGTAAAATTTATTTTATGATAGGTTGTGAGTAATAATTACTATAGCTTAAGCCGCTTAATCGATAGTAGAATTTTAAAATCACCTCCATCTTAAACAAAATCGCAAAAAGAGTTCTATAGAAAAAGTTTTCCTGTTAAAAAAATTATACAAACTTTTATCTTATTGGGGATAACACAGATATTTCACTTTTAAAAAAAAATTTTATAAGGGGATAATAAATATAGAGTAGCTTGACAATAAGAAAGATTATTATCAAAATCGATTCATAATTTACTTAAATTAATTAGAGTCACATGTCAAAAGGGTCATTTAATAATTTGTTTACACAACAGCATCAACAAAAAGTCGAAGAGCTCGTCGCTATAGCTAAAGAGCAAGGGTATATCACGTACGAGGAAATTAATGAAATTTTGCCTATGACGTTCGATTCTGCTGAACAGATCGACCAGGTTTTAATTTTCTTAAGTGGTATGGATATTCAGATCCTTAATCAAGTGGAAGTAGAAAGACAGAAAGAGCGAAAAAAAGAAGCAAAAGAACTAGAAGGTTTACCTAAGAGATCTGAGACAACCTCCGATGACCCGGTACGTATGTACCTAAAAGAGATGGGATCGGTTCCTCTGTTAACTAGAGAAGAAGAGGTTGAAATTTCTAAGCGTATTGAAAAGGCGCAAATTCAAATAGAAAAAATTATTATGCGTTTTCGTTATTCAACGCGTGAGACCATCTCCATTGCTAACTATCTTATTTCCTCCAAAGAGCGTTTTGATAAGATTATCTCAGAAAAGGAAGTCGAGGACAAAAACAATTATGTAACCGTACTCCCTAAGCTATGTATGTTGCTTAGGCAAGAAGATCAAATCTTAGAAAATCTTTTGCGTGAACTATATAGTACAGAAGAGAGAAAAACCGATAAGGTAAAGCTTGCAGAAGAAATCGAAAAGTGCCGCATTCGAACCCAAGCTTATTTGAGACGGATGCACTTTCGTCACAATATCATTGAAGATTTTGGCGAGGTGATCCTTAACGCTTATGAGCGGTTTCTCATACTGGAAAAAGAGATTCAAGAATTGATTCCTCGGGCAGAAAAAAATAAATTTGCCGCAGGGAAGCTGCGAGCGATAAGGCGTAAGTTATTAAATCGCGAATTAGCTGCAGGGCGCACATTAGATGAGTTTAAAAAAGATGTTCGCATGTTGCAGCGTTGGATGGATAAGAGCCAAGAAGCCAAAAGAGAGATGGTGGAATCCAATTTGCGCTTGGTGATTTCTATTGCTAAAAAGTATACCAATCGTGGTTTGTCCTTTTTGGATTTGATTCAAGAAGGAAATATGGGGTTGATGAAAGCTGTAGAAAAATTTGAGTATAGACGTGGTTATAAATTTTCTACTTATGCTACTTGGTGGATTCGTCAAGCCGTAACTCGTGCAATCGCTGATCAAGCAAGAACCATCCGCATTCCTGTGCATATGATTGAGACCATTAACAAGGTTCTGCGCGGAGCTAAGAAGCTTATGATGGAGACAGGGCGAGAGCCTACTCCTGAGGAGCTTGCTGTAGAACTGGGTATAACTCCTGAGCGTGTGCGTGAAATTTATAAGATCGCTCAACATCCTATTTCTCTGCAAGCAGAGGTTGGAGATGGAGGGGAAAGCCAATTTGGAGATTTTCTAGAGGATACAGCTATTGAATCCCCAGCTGAAGCAACAGGCTATGCGATTTTAAAAGATAAAATTAATGAAGTGCTTGCTACCTTAACAGATCGAGAGCGCACGGTATTAATGGAGCGCTTTGGTCTCATTGATGGGAAACCCAAAACCCTAGAAGAAGTAGGAGTTCGTTTTAAAGTTACAAGAGAGCGTGTCAGACAAATTGAAGCAAAAGCGCTCCGTAAAATGCGTCATCCTACACGTGCTAAACAATTGCAGGCTTTCTTGGATCTATTGGAAGAGGAATAAATTGTTCATTCGCTCTGCTGAGCAATTTTTTGAAGTTGTTTTTTCTAAAGAAGGGCCATTACAAAAACTGCCTAGATTTGAAATTCGAGTTGGGCAAAAAGAAATGGCTCTTTTGATTCATAATGCCTATCAATCTCAAGAAATTGCTTGTATTGAAGCAGGAACCGGTACTGGCAAAAGTTTAGCATACTTATTGCCAGCGATCTATTGGGCTATTCAACATAAAAAACGCACGGTGATTTCCACTCATACTATTGCACTACAAGAGCAGTTGATTAGTAAGGATATCCCTTTTTTACTCAAAGCATTGCAGGTCGATCTAAAAGTCTCAATAGCGAAAGGGATGAATAATTATTTGTGTTTAAAAAAATTAAAAATATTAGAAGAGCAGATTTTGTTCTTTCCGGAACAAGAGATTAGGCTGCTGCAAGCCTCACTTAAAAACGCTGAAGAAGGCACTCGTTCAGAGCTGCCATTTAAAGTGTCTCAACCCATTTGGGATAAAGTATCAGCAGAAAGAGATAGCTGTGATCACATTAGGTGTCCTCACTATAAGGAATGTTATTTTTTCAAAGCTCGCAGACAAGCTTTAGAGTCGCAGCTTATTATTGTTAATCATCATCTTTTATTAGCTGACTATAAATCTAGATTACAGCAAGTCAAAGACTCTCCTCTTCCTTCTTATGAATATCTGATCGTCGATGAGGCACACCATTTAGAATCAATTGCTCTACAAAGCAGCGCACAGAGATTAGATAAGCGTTATCTTTTATATCTTTTGTCTCGTTTATTCTCAGAAACCCAACCAGAAAACTCTTTATGTAGACTGATCAGAAAAGATCTTTTAGGACTGAATCGCTATTCTTTAGAGCTCCAACAAAAAATAGAGGTTGATATACTCGGACAAAAAAAAGTTTGTGGTTTGCAAATAGAGCAGGTTTTTACACATGATTGCTTTAGTAAAATAGATGCCAAGTATCGCATTACAGATGCCTTTAAACAAACCCCTATTTGGGAAGAAGAGATCCTACCCTCTCTTGATAGGTTAGCAAAAGAGTTCATGGGACTTGCTGTTATCATTCAGAGTTTAAAGCAAGAGTTAGATCAATACTCGGAAGAAAGGCTACATACACATGCACTAGAGCTGCATTCTCTTAAAAGTCGTTTAGAAGAAGAGAGTAAAAAAATTTCCCTATTTTGTATCAATGATTCGAATCCAAAAAGAGTTCAATGGCTAGAGAAAACCGCTCAAAATCTCGCTTATATAGATGCAAATCTAGATATAGCCCTCTTTTTAGGTAAACAGTTTTTTACTCCTTTACATGCAGCTGTTTTGTGTAGCGCAACGCTTACTACTCAAAATAGCTTTTCTTTTGTAAAACGCACCTTAGGATTAAATCAAATAGATAAGGTAGTTCAAGAAAAGATCTATCCTTCCCCTTTTTCTTTTGATACTCAAGCTCTCTTTTTAGTTCCCAAAGATATCCCTTTGCCTTCAGATCCACACTTTTTATCAAATATTGTGCAAACAATAGAAGAAATAATAGCAATTAGCCAAGGAAGTGTGTTTGTGCTATTCACCTCTTTTGAAATGTTACACGACTGTTTTCAAAGATTGCATAGCTCTTATCCCCTGCTTAAACAAGGGGATCTTCCTCGGCATATATTGCTTGAAAAGTTTAAACAAATTCCAGGACAAGTACTGCTCGCTACAGACTCTTTTTGGGAGGGAGTTGATGTCCCAGGAGATGCGCTAAAATGCGTGATTATTGTAAAGCTCCCCTTTGCTGTTCCTTCTGATCCTTTGCATGAGGCTTATATAGAATCGATGAAACAAGAGGGCAAAAACCCTTTTTTGGAATACAGTGTGCCTCAAGCCATTATTCAGTTTAAACAAGGTTTTGGAAGATTGCTCAGATCACAGCAAGATAGAGGATGTATAGTATGCTTAGATCAACGTCTCTTGAGTAAATCTTATGGTAAGCTTTTCTTAAATAGCCTTCCTTCTTGCAAGAATTACTTTGGCTCAAAAGAAGAGGTATATAAAGAGATGAGAGCTTTCTATGAAGCAAAAGAAATACAGATAAGATTACTTTGAGAGAATAGGACAATTTTTATCTCTTAGGTAAGGCCTTTACAGGCATTATCGCCAATATTTCGTAAGAAAAAGAGGCTAATATTTCTTACATGAAGGGTAAAAAACCCTTGCTTTTGTAAGAAAAACATGTCAATATTCCTTACATGAAGAGGCATCAAAAAAAACGGATCAGTATTGATTATCAAATGCTTAAGGCGATAAACGCTCTTGGGCATGGTGCTGTATTTGTCCCAACCGACTTTTTGAGTTTCGGTAGTCGGCAGGCTGTCGATATGGTTCTTTATCGACTCGTTCGAAAAGGAACTATTCGTCGCCTTGCAAGAGGAATATATGATTTTCCTGAGGAACATCCTAAACTTGGAAAACTTCAACCATCTCTGGAAAAAATAGCAGAAGCTTTGGTTGGACGCGATTGCACACGTATTCAACCAACGGGTGCTTATGCAGCAAATATACTGGGGCTATCAGAACAAGTTCCAGCTAGAGTTGTATTTCTGACAGATGGACCAAGTCGAACGGTAAGAGTTGGTGCGACAACCATTCAGCTTCGACGAACAACTCCTAAAAATATGGCGATGACAGGACGACTGAGTGGTCTTCTAGTTCAAGCTCTTCGTGAATTAGGTAAGGAAAATATGACAGCAGAAAAACTCGAGCATTTAAAGCGGATTCTTCCACTGGATAAACGACAAGAATTGCTCAAAGATATTCGACTGGTGCCGGAATGGATGCATCTCATATTCAGGGAGCTAGCTAAGGAGCCTTAAGTGAATCTAGAGTTTTTAAAATTATCTTATGACGAGAGACGCTTGTACATTGAACAAGCTGCTATTCAGAAAAATGTATCTCCTGTAATTATGGAGAAAGATTTTTTTGTATGTTGGTTACTTGGTATTCTATTCGAGTCAGAGTTTGCTGACAGCCTTGTATTCAAAGGGGGTACTTCCCTATCAAAAATATTTGGCGCAATCAATCGGTTTTCTGAAGATATCGATCTTTCGCTATCCCCTATCTTTCTTGGGCTTCCTGAAACGGCTGCAAATCGCAGTCAAGCTGATAAATGGTGGAGAAAAGCTGAAGAGGCATGTGAAATTGCTGTTCAAACTCAGATTATGCCAGTGTTAGAAGCATCGACATTGGGCGTATTAGAAAAAAATGAGCAGACAAGATTCGAGTTTTTAAAAGACCTTCAAACTAAGTCACCGGTAATTCTTTTCCACTACCCATCATCGCTACCAAATGGGTTTGCTTATATCAAACGTTCTGCAAAACTCGAGTTTGGCTCTCTAACTGACCAACAACCAACCGGGCGCCATACAATACGACCTTGGATTGCTGAAATTTATCCTACAGCATTTGCGGATTGGCAATGTGAAGTCGTAGCTCTAGAGATCGAGCGAACTTTCTGGGAAAAAGCCACTATTCTACATGCAGAATATCACCGACCACTCGACAAGCCAATGCGAGATAGATTCTCCCGTCATTACGCTGATACTGCAGCGCTATCGAATCATCCAGAGGCAATCAAAGCTATTGATCACCATGACCTCCGAGATAGAGTCGTTTCATGGAAAAATCTGTTCTTTCGTGATTCGTGGGCAAACTATGACCAAGCAAAACCTGGGTCCTTTCGTCTTGTTCCTAAAGCGGAAAGATTGCCTGAATTGCGACGTGATTACCAATTGATGAGGGACATGTATCTTACTAAGCCTGTCAGTTTTGATGATATACTGAGCTCCCTGTCCGACCTAGAACATCGTATCAACGAAAAAACCCTCTTTTCTTTAACTCTTTCTGAATCTGCTTGAGAGGTAAAAAATAGTGATTTATTCTGTACTGGTAATGAGTAGAAGGAAATTTTTTGATAAGAAAGCGATGAGAGCAATTCTTAATAAATTTTATTTAAAAGTTCAGATGTTTTTTTTGAAAAAAGAGAGCATGGAGAAAAGCTGACAGTAAAATTCTCGTCTTCTTTTATATAACGTTTGACTATTTTCCATAATCTTGCTCCAGCCTCATTATAATTTACTGCTAAGATTGCTAAATTAGGATCGTAAATGATGTGTTTTCCTTCTTCTGTTTTAATATAGGCCATTGAATGTCCTGAATTACCAGATGTGCTTGATACATAATAAATCCCAGCGGACAAATCATCTATAATAAGTTCAAATTCAAGGTCCTGTAATTCTTCTATTTCTTGAGGTACAAAGATAATTGCGTTATCTATATCCATTGTAAATTTAAAGGGTTTTGTCATAATAAGGTTTCGATCCAATACCATTTTTACGATATCTTTCGACCCTTCTGTAGAAACCCTTTTCATTTGATCTGATTTTAATGAAATAAAATAATTTTTTGATTTCTCGTCAGATGCTCTTTTTATTAAATTTTCAATTGTTCCTAATTCTGTTGCTCCTAATGCATGATTTTCAATTGCAATGCGTTCTCTTTTCTCTTCAGTTAGAGATTTGGTTGAATGCAAGGTGCGATAAAAAATTTGTGCAAGCTGAGCCTCTTTTGGAGCTCCTTCTTGGTAGCGATCAAAAAAAGATCCTAGAGGTTTTTTTGAGTTTACATTCAATAGATAGTGAGAAATAAAATCTAGGCTCATCCCTAAACAACAGCCATCTGTTATTTTCAAACTACAAAGCTCTTCCAGTTTAGGAGAAGCGTCTTTTGTTATTATCTCTATCCATTTATCGATATCCTCATCTCCGTACATACTTCTTAAAGTCTGATCTTCACTAACATGATGGATGGAAGAAGGGCTTTTGATCTGTTGCGGGGCATTGACGCAAAAATCAATGATCTCCTTTCCAAATCTTAGATAAGTAAAGAGATTTTTTGCTTTTCCACTCTGATAAAGAGCTAAGGATTCATAATGATGAGCAGTAGGAGAACCTACTATCTTATAGCAATAAGAGATGATCTGATAAAAAACCGCTAGGCATAGTCTACTTATGGAGTCTGCTGCAACCCGGATAAATTTATAGTTCTTATTGCAGAAAGCACCAGGGATCATTTCTGGGAAACGTCCTGTAATTGTTTGATCTTTAATAATAGGTGTAATTGCCGTATCAGGGTTTCTAATTAAATTAATTCAATAATTATACTAGTAATTAGATTTAATTTATATTAAAATAAGAATAAAATTTTTTTATTAATAAAAGCTTTGAGATATAGGTTATTAAAATCTATTTTAAAAAGGGATCTATAAGAAATGGAGCGTAGCGGAATCGAACCGCTGACCTCAACAATGCCATTGTTGCGCTCTACCAATTGAGCTAACGCCCCTTAAAAACCTCAAATACTACGATTTTTAACTATTTTCAAGCTAGATTAAATCCCTAGGGTTTTAGCTGCTTCTTTCCAACACTGCATGAATAGGTTGTCTTCTCCTTTAGTAGCATCTACCCATAAGTTCTGCATTTTTTTGACTATAGCTCTAGTACCATCTTCTGAAATCTCTTGATTCCAGTAGCTTGTAAAATCTATTGCATTAGTAAATATTTTTTGAAGACTGGAGATATTGTGTTTGTGGGATTCTTCGCGAAGAGTTGCGATTTCTTGCTGGATTTTGGGATTAAAAAAACAAGGAGCTAATGTATGGTATTTTGGATGAAAACCATAAAGAAAGATGCTTTTGGCTGTTACGTAAGGCATGATCTCAGGGGATGTAGATATAAATTCTCTTTTTTCTTCTTCTTGCATATTTTTTAGGATCTCTTCTATCAGAAATGCTCTTCCTTTAAAAATGGGATCGATTTGAGAAATCAATTGAAGATGTTTTTGTAGCGCGCTTGTATCTTCAAAGGAATATCTCTGAATGCTTTGCAAGTGGTTATTTAACCATGAACATTTAGACTCATCTTGAGACATCCATACGGGAATCATTTTTTGAATCGTGTTCAGATATCTCTTTAGATAGTGCGTAAGTAATATACTAATACGATAGGTATTATACATGTGGTAAGACAGGCTTTCTGGATGCTTTTCTAAAGCATCAGCAGTAGAATGGTAAAGAGGTAGAATCGAAGGATGCTGTTTACTCAGGCGGTGTATATTGAAAGTATGACAGATATGAATGAATAGAAGTTCTTGGTTATTTTTTAAGTTAAGTATCTTTGAGATATATTCATGAAAAAGAGTTGCATCAGAAGCATAGATGTTTTGCGTGTTTTGTAAATGAGGCCATAATAAGTTAGAATGCGTATTTACTAAAAATAGAACGATTCTCAGATAGTCCTTTAGTAGTTGTTGATGTATTTGTGCAATATGAAGAACATTATAAAAATGAAGAAGTACATCCTCTTTTTTATCTTCTAGCGCCTGACAGGTTGTATTATGAAGATCAACTAGTTCAGGGTAGTCTTTTGCAAGAGTGAAAGAATTGTAAATAGAACTAATGTAACATGGAAGGGAAAATTCTTTATTTGCTTTTATCCATTCAAGAATTGTGGAGATGTATTCGCTTAAAAAAATCGATTCAATGTTATAGATATTTTCGATGTTTTCTAGGTGTAACCAGGATAAGCTAGGAAGGGTATTCTCTAAAAATAAAATCGTTTCTAAATAGTTTTTTACTATTTGTGGATATTTTTGAGAAAGAGAGAAAGCATTACGATGAAAAAGAAAGATGTTTCCTTGATTATTTTTTACTATTTGACAGACTGTCAAATAAAGATTAAATAGTGATTGCGATTGAGAAAAGTCTGTTACATTGTGCGTACTGTAGACAACACATGCCATATCTTGATCATTTTCCATCTTAAATATATCTTGGATATAATTTCTGAGACATGGATATAAATGGCAGGTATTTTGAAAATGTGGCTCTAATAAGTCTTTGTTAAAATGATAGATAGAGTACGTTTTTTGAAAATACGATGCTAATAGGTGGGCATTACTTGTATGGTTAATATGATAAATTCCATGAATGTAGCTCTCTAATAGGTTAGTATTTTCTAAATAAAGAATCATGTTAAAATAAGCTTCTAGAGTATGTGGTTGCAACTTGCAAATAGCTTGGGTATTTTGCTGATGGGCATCTAATACAGCGTGACTTTTTATGATGTAGATAGTGTGGATATAAAGCTTTAATAATACCTGATTATCTTTTAAACCAAATGAGGTATTTATATAGCTTTCTAAGAATTGTGGTTGGAGGCTATTCATGTTGCTGAGATGAACTTCAAAAATTTGCTTATCAGAGCATATGAGATGGCTGATTGAAAGATGAAGCCCTAACATAAGGGGTTTAAAGTTGCAGAGGTTATGAATGCTTTGTAAATGAGGCTCTGCAAGCTCCTTTCTTAAGCTCCAAATATGACTAGTAGTTGTAAAGAAAAGATCTTGAAGAGGTTTATTCTTTTTAAGGTTTTGATAACTAGTAAATGCACCACAGATCTGCTTTGTGAGTGCATTATCTGGATTGTTTTTTAACTTTTTTACCGTTCTAAGATAGATTTCTAAAAGAGGTATATTTGTTTTGAATTTTTTCATCCTTTTAATGGCTTGCAAGTGGGTTTCTAGCAATTCTGGGTATTCATTTGCAATCTGATGGAGTTCCAGTAAGTCAGGAGAAATGTCCTTTACATCTTGAGCAAGATCGATATAGGTTTCAATCAGAGAGGGGTTTTTCTCCAGAATGATGCAGATATTTGTAAGATGGACTTCTAAAAGAGAAGGGTTTTCTTCAGAAATGCAGAGTTCATTGATTTTTTGCAGATAAGGTTGCAAAGCATAATTTTGTTCCAAATAATGCCATATACGTTCTGTGCAAAACTGGATGAATACTTCTGTAGCATTATATACCCACTCTTTAACCCTTGAGATTTTATCCACAAAGGGTAATGGAGTATAAAAATAGGGAGTAATTTTCATATGTGAAACTAGCCTTTTATAGAAAGAGATGAAAAGATTATTTTAATAGTTAATTTTGATCAAATTAATTTAGATAAGAACTTTATTTTTTATTGTTTTTTCAAAACGCTCTTGTGCATACAATGCAGAAAAAGGAGCAAAACATGGGGGTATTCGATCAAGTACCACAAGCACCACCCGACGCTATTTTTAATTTAAATACTAGCTATCAAGCAGATATGCGTAAAAATAAAGTAGACTTAGGCGTAGGGGTTTATAAAAATGAAGAGCTATTGACAGTAATTTTACCCAGCGTTGAACAAGCAGAGAGATATCTACTAAAAAATGAAAAAACAAAAACTTATCTTCCGATTGAAGGAGATCCTTCTTTTCTTAAAGCGGTTGGACAGCTGGTATTTGGCACTGATTTTTTTAGTGCTCATCAAGAAAGATTGGCTGCTGTGCAAGCAATTGGAGGAGCAGGGGCTCTAAGGTTAGCAGGTGCTTTTTTACAACAAGAAATGTCTTCTAAAGTTTATGTCTCTGATCCCACTTGGCCTAACCATCAAGGAATTTTTGGGGATTGTGGTTTAGAAGTCTATTCATATCCTTATTATGATCCATCTAATCACTGTATAGAATTCGAGAAGCTTATCCAATTTCTCTCCCTCATGGAAGAAAAAAGCATCTTAGTATTGCATGCCTGCTGTCATAATCCAACAGGGATGGATTTAACCCTTGCTCAATCCAAGATCTTACTCAAGGTATGTCGAGATAGGAAAATCATTCCTTTATTTGATTGTGCTTACTTAGGATTAGGAGAATCCATAGAAAAAGATCGTGCAATGATCAGAATGTTTGCAGAAGAAGGAATAGAAATGCTTGTTGCCTTTTCCTGTTCTAAAAACTTTGGTCTCTATGCAGAAAGAGTAGGGGTTTTATGGGCTCTTGTGGAAAATGGTTCTATAAAAAAAAGCGTTATGAGTCAGTTAAGAAGGATTGTACGTACAAGCTATTCTAACCCCCCTAAACATGGAGCGCAAATTGTTGCTCATATTCTAAGTAGCGATTTAAAAAAAGAGTGGGAGCTAGAACTCTTCTCTATGCGCAAAAGAATGCATCAAATGCGTCATTCTTTATGTGCTCTTTCTCAAAAGCATACCTATTTGAAAAAAGGGGTAGGAATGTTTGGATTAAGCGGATTGAATAATTCCCAAGTTAAACAATTGCAAGAAGAATATGCGATCTATATGACAGCAAATGGTAGAATGAATTTCTGTGGTTTAAATGCGGGCAATGTAGAATATGTAGCACAATCTTTATCAGATGTTATATGCGAAAAATAGATTATCGTTCTTATATATTTCTTACTGGAATTTTTTTTGTATTGTTTTCTTTTTCTCCAGACAAGTCTCTTGCACTGCGCCAGATGACAATCAGTGCTTTTTCCTGTTTTTGGGATCCCATCTATTTGTTAACCCATCCGCTTAATCTTTTCTCTTCAGCTGCTGCACAACAAGAAATAGACACGCTTAAGCAAGACAACTATTTACTTCGTTTGCAAGTTGATCATATTTGGGAGTGGCTTTTAGCAGAAGATCGTATACGTGAACAAATGGAGTTGCTCAAGTCTATAAAAAGTTCTCAAGGAAATGAGGAGCTGTTCTTGCAGCGTCGCTATCAAGAAATCATGAAAATTCTACAGCTAAAGTCTAGGACGATCCCTGCTAGGGTCATCTTTCGTGAACCTGGGAGTTGGAGCAACTATATTTGGATAAATGTAGGAGAAGCCAATAATAAACACTTGCAAGAAGTAGTGATTGCTGAAAACAGTCCTGTTCTCATCGGTAATTCTGTTGTAGGAGTCATTGATCTCATCCATAAAACACAAAGCCGTGTACGTTTAATTACCGATAATCGTCTCACCATTGCGGTAAGGGCTGCTAGAGGAAGACAGCAGGATCATTTTTTGCTAGAGCAACTCAATACATTAGTTTTTTCCTTGGAAAAAAGACCAAATAGCAATTGTTCTCAAGAGGTGCAAGAAGCAATTTCAGCACTTACTCGTCTCAAAGATCAATTCATTCCTATAGATCAGAATATGTATTTGGCTAAAGGGGAGTTGCAGGGAACAGGGCGTCCTTTGTGGCGTTCCTGTGGATCCTTTCTAAAAGGGACAGGGTTTAATTATGATTTTTCAGATGAAGAAGGGCCTGCTCGGGATTTGCGCTCTGGTCTTACCTATGAAAAGAGTTCTAAACTATCCTCTGTTGCTTTGTTAAGCGTTGGAGATCTTTTGATCACAACGGGATTAGACGGTATTTTTCCTGCAGGACTACATGTTGGGGTGGTTTCTAAGGTAGATATTTTACAAGAAGGTCAATGCTTTTATCATTTAGAAGCTATGGCAACAGCAGGAAGTTTTGATGAGATCAATTTTGTGTGTGTTCTTCCTGCTTTGAAGTAAGTCTTCTTTAATTTCAAGAAAAAATATTGCAAAAAAAAGATAAATTATTAAAACTCTCAGGCAATGAGAGTCAAGGCATTATGTCTTGTATTGCTTGAAGAAAAAAACTTAAAAAATAGGGAGCCTATATGAAAAGTAGTATTTGGTTTTTACTAGCTGCTGTGATCTCTTTACATGGTATGGCATTTGCAGAAGACGATAGTAGTGAGCCATCCGGTACAGAAATTGTTTCACAAGAACAAGATAAACAAGCAACTATTCCTCCCTCTGTGGAACGAGCGTAGATAGTAAAAAAGGAATACCACCAGTTTACTCTGGTGGTTTTTTACCTATCACATTCATCTAATGCATGAAAAATGGTTTTCTTAAGCTCTTTAAGGCATGAACAAGAGGAAAAAGCATATTGATACACCTCTTCTCTAATCGGTATAAGTTCTTGTTGTGTCTGATCTATTAAAGAATAAATATTAGAGTAATGCTGAGGTGAAATAGCCTGGCCACAGCGAAAAAGATAGGTACTCATAGGCTCTTTTAGATCATTCTGATTTAGAAAAAACATGGGCCGATTCACATGTAAAAAATCATAACCAATAGAAGAGCGATCACCAATGTATAGGTCGCAATGATTTAATAAAGGATAAATAGGGATTGGATCTGAAATAAAATACACATCGGGAAGGTCTTTGCATTTTTCCTCTAGCTCTTCTACAAGGAAGAGGTTTTGTAATCTCAAATTAGGATGAGGTTTAATGAGCAGTGTGTATTTAGCTGGTTTTCGTTCAATCAAAAAATCAATCGCTGAGAAAAACGAACTGGATTTCTCATAATCTTGCCAAGTAGGCGCATATAGGATAGTTTTTTTTTGTTCTAGGGGAATTTTTTTTGCCACATAAGCATCATACCAGGCTTTATGCTGCATATAGAATTGATAGCGAAAATTACCTGTGGTCACATAGGGTTTTATCAGCTTATGACGATTGAAAAAATCAATCATTTGCTGCCCATATACTAAAAGGATTTTTTCCTGGCATAGCGCTTCTGTATAAGGTTTCATATTGCCTTTATCAGAGTTTCCATGAGGACACCAAATAGTCTGGATCTTTTTTTTAGAAAGCAGTTCTGCAAGAAAGAAAAGCTCGTTGAGCACAAGACGCGAAAAACAAGAAAACACAAATCGATAATTTTTTATCAGGAAAAAAGGAAGCTCTAAACAATCAAGATAGAGTGTATCCACGAAAGGATAGATCTCTTGTGCTTGTTTTAAGAGTAGCTTTTCTGTAACGATTAAAGGGATTTCTAAAATAGCACATAGAGGAGCCAAGTGATCCAGATGATGGGTCTCTGGCCCATAAATGAGACCGACGGCAGAAGTAGGCATGTTTTTTAACTTTGGGTATTTTTTTCTTGAGTTGCGATAGCTGTTTTCTTCTTAGAGGCTTTAGGCTTTAAACGACACTCTTGTTTAAGGCTGCTTTGATTGTCTATGTTCTGTTGGTTCATTTTTTTTGTCAATGCGCCTAGCTGATCATTTAAGCTTAAAACCTCTGTTGTCTGTTCATCATCAAGGGGCATAATCTGCTCTAGCTTTAGGTCTTTACTGCTGGGGTCTATGAGGGTTTCTAGTTTTTGGGTAGCAGCTAATCTAAGCTCGCGTGCTTGATTTAAGCGCTCTAAGAGGGATTGGCGCTGTTGCATAATTTGGATAGAGTGTTCTTTATCTAGTACTTCTTGATGCAGATTTGCCAGTAGCTCTCGCATTAAGTATACCTCTTTTTGCAGGTTGATCTTAATCTCTTCGTGTAGCTGGTTCCAATTTTTTTGCGATGCCATATGAGGTAAGCTCCTTTATTCTACTAGATAATCGAAAGGCTAAAAATATACTAGATCAACTAATTGCTTAATTTATAGAATGGTTATCTTTTAAGAGTTTAGATGTTTAAAAATTCATACTTATTTGAGTTATTGTGGATGTAGAAGCTTTAAAAAAGTGGTTTTTAGAACAAAAGAGGGATTTTTCTTGGAGAGTGAGTCCAACCCCTTATGCTGTTTGGATCTCAGAGGTTATGCTGCAACAAACAAGGGCTAGCGTTGTAGAAGGATATTTTGAGCGCTGGATGGCAATATTTCCCGATGTGAAAACGTTGGCGTTAGCTCCTCAGGAAGAGGTGATTAAAGCCTGGGAAGGATTAGGTTATTATAACCGAGCAAGAAACCTGCATTTAGCCGCAAAATATATACTCGAAAAATATGAGGGGATCATTCCGGATAGTAAGGAAGAGCTAGAAGAAATTAAAGGATTGGGCCCTTATACGGTAGGGGCTCTTTTAAGTTTTGCCTTTCATCAAAGAGCTGCTGCTGTTGATGCGAATGTAACACGTGTGCTCGCGCGTTACTATCATGTAGAAGAGGATGTTACGAAGACAAAAACCAAACAGCTTATACAACTTAAGACAGAAAACCTTTTACCAGAGATGGAGCCTTGGGTCTGTATGGAGGCTTTGATCGAATTGGGCTCTCTAGTTTGTGGCAAAGTAGCTAAATGTATAAGATGTCCTATAAAGAGAGGTTGCAAAGCAAGGGAGTTAAAGAGCCAACAGCTATTGCCTAAAAAGCCTCCTCAAAAAAAGATGCAACTTTTACACCGCAACGTGATTGTACTCATGTACCAGGATAGTGTTTTATTAAGAAAAACGGAAGCTGGTTTAATGGCTGATTTATATGAGTTTCCCTATTTTGAGAAAGAAAACCAGCAGCAAGAGACCCTACTTACATTTCTTTCTGAGCAAGCGGTTTACAAACAACATTTAAACGTGGTAAATCATACGTTTACCCATTTTAAAGTCACTTTGTTTCCTTCTATATGGCGGGCTTTAAGAAAAGAGGTTTTTAGCAATTATATATGGGTTTTAAAAAAAGATCTGGCAAAGTTCCCTTTTTCAGCAGGACATAGGAAAATTATCCAACAGATAGAAGGAATGAAATGAAAATCGTTCATACAGAAAGTTCCATGGGCTGGGGTGGCCAAGAGATGAGGATTCTAATAGAAGCAGAAGGCATGCGCCAAAGAGGTCATGAGATATTTTTTGCGCTCTCTTCTGGCAGCGAATTGGCAAAGCGCGCTAAGCAGAAAGGATTTGTGGTTCATACGTTTTATTTTAAGAAGAAAGCTCTTTTTTTTACCGTGGGGAAATTGCTGCTTTTATTTAAAAGAGAAAAGATTGATTTAGTAAATACGCATTCTTCTTTAGATGCTTGGATAGCGGGGATTGCTGCAAAGCTATCCAAAAAGATTGTTGTTCGAACGCGTCATCTATCCACTTCTATTCGAGGGGGGATAAATGGGTTCATTCTTTATAATAAGCTTGCTGATTTTGTGGTTTCTACTTCTTCTTCCGTATTGCCTTTATTGCAAGAAAAAGCAGCTTTAAGTGCTTCTCGCATGCAGTGTATTGCAACGGGGGTGAATCCAAAAATTGCTGATACTGTGCAAGATATCGCTATTTTTCGTAAGGAGCTGGGTTTAAGTCCTACGGATATTTTAGTAGGGACAGCTTGTGTACTGCGTTCTTGGAAAGGGATTCCCGATTTATTAAAAGCAGCTGATTTATTAAGGAATCATCAGCGGATTAAATGGATTTTAATCGGTGGTGGGTATTTAGAAAGATATCTTGTAATGATTCGTGAGATGAAATTAGAAAATGTGATTTGTGTGGGCCATTTAGAATCGCCTTATACAGCCATTAGCGCTTTAGATATTTTCATGCTTTTGAGCGTAGCTCATGAGGGGATTTCCCAAGCTACATTGCAAGCAGCTTTTTTAAAACGTCCCTTGATTACAACTAGCGTAGGTGGGTTGCCAGAGGTGTGTATTCATGGAAGTACTGGCCTTAGAGTCCCTTCTTCTGATCCAGAAGCAGTGGCTCAAGCGGTACTAAAAATGGCCGAAGATCGTCTTTTAAGAGAGCGTTTAGGAGAAAACGCAAAGATGTTAGTAGAACAAAAATATACGATTACCCATACTTTAGATCAAATGGAAGCTGTCTATCAAAAGCTTCTTTGAAAGTTAAGGTTTACTCAAATTATGACAAAACTTAAATCAGAAGACTCTTTACCATTTGGCAGAGCGGCTCTTGCAAAAATCTTTTTTTTAGATCGCTCCATGAATCGATCTAAAATCGCTATATATGCTTGTTCTGGCGTTTTTATGGCTATGCTGGCTATGTATCAGTTTGGGAGATTTGAAGGAAAGTCACCATCTGCTTACAGGGAAGCTAATGCTATGTATGCTAAATGGAGAGATCCTCAGGCTTTTCATAAACTAGAGAAATTAGTCAACTCTCATCCAGAATTACAGACCAAGTTTGGAGGTCTAATTGCACAACGTCTTTTAAGCACAGGAGAGACAAAGAGAGCCACTGCTTATATGACGAAAGCTTTAGAAAGAGCGCAAGGATTCATTTCTCCCTATTATACCCGTTTCTCTGAAACAACTCTATTAATTGCCGATGATAAGCTACCTCTTGCCTTACAAGAAGCAAAGCAGCTAAAGAGCGATTTAGAAAAGGATGCTTTTCTATGGGAACAAATGGATTCGCAAAAACGATCCGGTGGATTGTTGTATGCTTATAACTTGATCAGAATTGCTGCCCTAGAAAGAGAATTGGGTTCAAAAGAGGGAGAAAAGGCAGCATGGGAAGAAATTCTGTGCAATGCTGGTTGGTCTAAGGTAGAAGAACCTGTTAAAACCTATGATCCAAAAGCTTACGCTACTCTTGCGCGTAATTTTCAATCGGGGTCTTTTTCCCTGCTCGACTATATCAAGCAGAGAAAAAAAGAACTCGAATAGAGTCTTATCTAAGATGCTGAGCTTGTATCTCTCTTGCCAGGTGATAGAGATCCTTACCTCCATGAAGGCCTAATAGTAGAAAAATCAGCGGCGGTAAAAAGATAGCTAGAATCAGAACTACAATGGCTAAGACGAATTGAGTGGTTCTTTCTTGTCTAAAGAGAAAATTTAGAACCGCTTTTGAGAAATAGGCAACCTTTCTAGAGAAGAGAACGCCTAAAATCCCTCCTAATGCAGAAGCCCCTATGGACCAAGCGCAAGAATACATAATTAGCGCAAATAAAAAAGCTAGCGCAAAAGCTAAACAGAAAAAAAATTCAAAACGGTGTTGTTTAGCAAATGTTTCGATTTCTTTTACAGAAACTCCTTCTTTTGATTTATTCTCATCCATACGACCTCATTAGTTAATAGGTACCTTATTAATTGCATTAAAATAGTAAATCGATTTTTTTAGCAACCTATTGCCCGTTTCTTGACTCTTTTATTTGATCTTTTTTTTATTTTCTCAATCCCCTACACTTTTGATCTTCCTAAGAATTAGAAGGTAATGCGCTGTGATTTTTCTTCTTTCTGCCAAATGCAGTATCCGCTGTCTTTTTAATTATTGTATTATGGGGGTATGTGTTTGTTTCGTTGCCTTATTAAGCGGGCTGCTCTTTTTCTCTTGTCCTCTACCTGATTTAAAAGTGCGCTTAATAAAGGAGGCTTGTCAGGTTACACCTCTTCATCCCTATGAACTCATTGGCTCTTCTGCTTTAGCCTTAAATGAATATCAAACCTCTAGCTGGGCTAAACGTATTGCCAATGAGCTTTTGGTTTTAGGTTATAATACTAGGCCAGATCAGAAAGCTCCTGTCTCAATAGCTTTTTCTTTGAATAAAGGAAAAAATTCTTTTACTGCAGAAAATGAGGAATTGATTTTCCTAGAAGAGGGCAAGGAGGGACTTGTTTGCTCAGAAAAGAAGACCGCGCTTTGGATTCAGCCTGTTCTATTAAGTAATGGGGCTATTTTGATAAAGGTATCTCGACAATTTCATTCTACAGAACAAAATGCAGAATTTATTTCTTCTTCTTCTCCAGGATTACTGCAAATGTCAGATAATGGTTTTATGCAACAATTGCAAAATAGCAGCTATTTGAGCTTTGATTTATTGATCCAACATTATGGAGGTCCGAGATTTGCTGGATGGAAAGAAAAAGGTACATTAAAATGTATGAATCAAATGCAAAGTTATGCGTGTTTTGTTTCTGAAGCAGACCTTCTTGTATTTAAAGATCAGCAGTGGCAAGTTGCTTCTCTAGCAACTAAAACTCAAGGGTTACCTCTAGCACGAGTTAAAAAACTTCTTCCTCAGCAAATGCAATTGGAGGTTTGGGATGGGAAGGGTTTTTATTCCAACCTGATGGAAGTGCCCCTGCAGAAAAAAAAGCCTAAAAGAACAAAGTTAGAAATTCCATTTACCAAAGTTCGCATGAGGAGCTCTACTCAAGTTAGTTGTAGCTTAGGAAAGAAGAGGTTGTTTTTAAAGCAAGGGGATTGGTTATTCAAAACCCCTTCTGGGTGGCATCGATTGGATAAACCAAGAGATATTGAGGATTATGTATATCATCGTCTCATAGCGGAGGTATTTATTTTCGACGCCATTGTAAAAGAGCAGGGATGTTCTTTTATGAAAGGAACTCTTTTTGACGAAACAAGAATGCAAATGCAACAAATCCAACTACCTATTCAAACGGAAAAAAAAGAAGCTAGAATGAGAAAAAAACTCTTTCTCTTATTACCTTTTACGCTTAAGGGGAGTCTATGAAGAATATTCTTCTCTATTTCTGTCTAGCGACAATTACGCTTTCAGGACAGACTCTGTCCGATAAGTTATTACAAGAAGAGAACCCATCTTCTGCTAGAACAGATCTTTTACTAAAAGAGATCAATGAGCAGATTTACATCTTAAGATCTCAATTACAAGAAGGGTATCGTCAGGTACAAGCTCTACATGATACAGAAGCTGGTGAAGAACAGTTTTACGCTCTTCTGGCTGAAGTGAATTTGATGAAACAAAAAATCCAAGCGCAAGAAAAACAGTGGAGAGAAATTGTCATTAAAGAAGCTAAGCTGGAAGAGGAAGGATATGCTCTTTGGGATCAAGAGGAAACCACTCTTGCGCATTTAATTATTGAGTATGGTGCATTGGATTATCTCTATATCGTGCCTCCAGAAATGGCAAATATGAAGCTCAATATGCACTCTAATGTTCCTATTCCAAGAGAATCTTGGAATGATGTATTAGAGATCATCCTATCTCATAATGGAATTGGAATTAAGAATATCAATCCATATGCTAGACAGCTATATCTACTCAAGCAGGAGCCAGCCTGTATTGAAAGGATTGCCTCTTCTCTAGAACAGCTGCTTTTAACACCAGAGCATAGTCGTGTTTTTTATGTTTTTTCTCCCCCCATTGAACATATAAAAAGCATCAAGCAATTTTTCGAAAAATTTTCTGATCCTAAACAAACTTTTGTTTATCAAATTGGCCCCAAGATCGGTATTGTGTCTAACCGAGAAGAGGTGCAAAAGATCTTACATTTATACCAGAGCGTATGGGGACAGATGCAAGGCAGGGTTTCTCGTGTGATTCCTGTGCTTAAGATGTCGGTTAAGGAAATGGAAAAGATATTGCAATCTTTTTTTAGCGAATCTATTGAGAAAACACGTCCTCATTTGAGTAAAAATGAACAAGAAGGACTGACTATTTTCTCTCTTTTACAAGGCAATTCTCTAGTAGCTATTGGCAGAAAAGAGGTAGTGGATAAAGCAGAGCGTGTCGTGCGCGAAACAGAAGATCAAATGCAAAATCCTGCTGAAATGACCGTCTATTTATACCCCTGTCGTCATACTAGTCCCAATGATTTAGCGCAGGTATTGGAAAAGGTTTACACCTCTCTTCTAGCTGCTTCTTCTGATACTAAAAAAGAAGCTGGGCTAAATTATTCAGCACCCGGATCTCCTTTTAAAATACCTCCTGATGGGTATCCACCTGTTCCTCCTCTTGTAGTGGCGCCAAAACCGATTAATTCCAACACGTTATCGACGGTTGAGATCGATTATGGGAGCGATCATTTTATACCAGATCCTAAAACAGGAACTTTATTGATGGTTGTGCGCCGCGATGCCTTAGGGAAAATTAAAGATCTCATACGCAATCTAGATATTCCTAAAAAGATGGTGCAAATTGAAGTGTTATTATTCGAGAAACAACTCAATTGTGAAAACAGTCTAGGGATGAATCTTTTGAAATTAGGGACAAAAAATGTCTTAAAATGGACTTCTAATGTAGCGCCAAGTGGGTCAGGAGTATTGGAGTTTCTTCTACATAATAACTCCTCTAAACATTTTCCAGCCTATGATTTAGCGTATAGTTTTTTAATGTCACAAGATGATATTCAACTCAATGCAGCTCCCTCCATCATCACTGTAAACCAAACTCCCGCTGTCATTAACATTGTGGAAGAGATTTCGATTAATAATGGAGCAGCTCCTTTAGACACCAATAAAGGGACTGCGTTTGAAAAGTCTTTTTCTAGAGCTCAATATGGAATTATGATCACTCTTGTTCCAACCATTCATCCCCCTTCTATGGACGAGATCGATATGGAAGAAACCGGATTTGTTACTATAAAGACCAATGTTGGTTTTGATACGACAAGACATGATGAACATAAAGATCGCCCTTTGGTACATAGGCGGCATATTGAAAACGAAGTGTGCATTGCAGATGGGCAAACAATTATCTTAGGAGGGTTGAGACGTAGAGCTTCTCAGGATAAAGAGGAAAAGATCCCTTTCCTAGGAGATATACCCGGCTTAGGGAAGCTATTTGGAGCAACAAAGCTCAGAAGCAATGATACGGAAATGTTTATTTTCATCACTCCAAAAATCATTTTAGATGCCAAAGAACAATTGCAACAAATTTTGTACGAAGAGCTTAAGAAAAGACCAGGCGATCAACCCGAGTTTTTAGATTGCTTAGTAGAAGCACAAGAAAAAGCCCGACATAAAAAGATCAAAAATGGACTTAGTTGTCTTGTAGAGAAATAATTATGGCAATGCTAACGGAGCTTCTAGAAAAGTTATCGGGCTTGTTTAAGCAAAGAGCTGTTTCTGCTTCTTTAGTCAAGGCACGTCCTTACATAGGGAGTGTGGAAGAAAAAGCCAAAGAACTAGAGATTGCTTTCTATTCAGATCTTTCAGATTTTTTCTGTATTAAGAACAAAATTTCCCCTCTTCCTTATTCTTTTGTTCGCAAAAATCAACTAGTGATAGTGGAAGAGCAGATGGGGAAGTGGCTTGTTGCTATGCTAGACCCTTTTGATTTAGAAGCTTTAGAACAAGTTCGATTTATCACACAGAAAGATGTGCAAGTGGTTTTTACGACTCAAGAAGCTTTTGAAAAAGCAATCGAGCAGCTCTTTCATCAAAAAGAGAATGAAGCATCGGAATACATTGCAAGTCTGCAGCAAAATCAAGAGAGCTGTTTAGAAGTGCAAGAAGGCTATGACTTATTAGAGAGCGTCAGTGAAGTTCCTGTAATTCATCTCTTAAATGTCATTTTAGCAGAAGCTGTGCAACAGGGTTCCTCAGATATCCATTTTGAACCGACAGAACAAGGCTTAGAAGTGCGTTATAGAGTAGATGGTGTATTACATATGCGCCATACTCCTCCTTTAGAACTACAAACTCAACTCATTACGCGAATAAAAGTATTGGCTCGATTAGATATTGCAGAGCACAGGCTGCCTCAAGATGGAAGAATTAAGCTGCACATGGGACAGAGACAAATCGATTTTCGGGTAAGTACCGTGCCCGTTGCTTTTGGAGAGAGGATTGTATTGCGTATTTTAGATAAAAATAATGTATCTCTTGGGCTAGATAAAATTGGCATGGATCCTGCTTTATTGAGAGCATTTAATCAATTAATTCGTTTAAGCGAAGGGATAGTGCTTGTTACGGGGCCAACTGGCAGTGGAAAGACAACTACTTTATACAGTGCTTTATCAGAAATTAACTCTTCTGAGATGAATATCATGACAATTGAAGATCCGGTTGAGTATAAACTTCCCGGTATGGCTCAAATTGGAGTAAATCCTAAAATTCATCTTACCTTTGCCACAGGATTAAGACATATTCTCAGACAAGATCCCGATGTCATTATGATTGGTGAGATCCGTGATAAAGAAACCGCAGAGATTGCTATTCAGTCTGCATTAACTGGGCATTTAGTTTTTAGCACATTGCATACCAATGATGCACCTTCAGCATTAACTCGTTTGGTGGATATGGGAATTGAACCTTATCTGCTTTCTTCTTCTGTATTAGGGGTATTAGCTCAGCGTCTTGTACGAAGGATTTGTCCTCACTGTATTGTTCTGTATCAACCTTCTGATCAAGAACTCAAAGAGATAGGTCTTAGCAAGGAGGAATTGAAAGATGGTCTTTATCGGGGAACTGGTTGCGAGGTATGTTATGGTTCTGGCTTTAAAGGGAGACACGCTATTTATGAGCTGATGTATGTAGATCACTTGGTTAAACAACAGCTGCTTCTCACAGCAGATGCAACTACTCTGCAAAAAGTAGCTTTAGCTCAAGGAATGAGTAGTTTACGGCAGCAAGGGGCTGTTTTGGTCCAAAAAGGAATTACCACTACTTCTGAAGTGTTAAGGGTGACTAAGATTTTGGAGCTTTGTTAGATGCCTTTATTTCGTTATCGTGCAATCACTACTAATGGCAAAGAGATTAAGGGTGCTATTGATGCGGATTGTTTGGAAACAGCCAAGGAAAAACTGCGTAAACAACAATTTCTGATTACTTCTCTAACTCATCTACAAAATAAACAAAAAGAGTTGATTTTAGCTCCAACTCTTCTACTTATCTTTACAAAAGAGCTCTCGCAACTACTTAAAGCAGGACTTCCCTTATATGAGAGCTTATTAACCATAGAAGAAAAATACGTACGTCATAAGGCGCATTCTTTATTTTTAGACCTTTGTCATCGTTTGAAAGAAGGCTATCCTCTTTCGGAGTCTTTAAAAAAGTATCCTCATACTTTTGATACCATCTATATTTCTATGGTACATATTGCAGAGCAAAGTGGGAATTTGGTTTCTACTTTTGAGCAGCTTGTCCAAATTATTGCTCATCAACAGAAATTAAGAAAACAATTAAAGTCTGCGCTAACTTATCCAAGTGTTCTTTTTTGTTTTTCTTTTCTGATTGTTTTAGGATTGCTGCTATTTGTCATTCCTTCCATGAAAGAGCTATTTCAAGATCGAACTTTGCACCCTGTTACTGCCTTTGTGCTTGGTTTAAGTAACCAACTCAATCAGCATATTTGGACCTTTTTTTTTTCCATACTGATCCTCTGCACAGCAACTTTAATCGCTATAAAAAAATTTTTCAAAGAGCTTATTTATCCTATTTTGATCCAATTACCCTATGTAAGTACCCTACTTTTTCATAATACCCTTTTGCGCCTATCGCGCACTATGGCTATGTTGCTCAGTGCTGGAGTACCATTGATTGAATCGATTACTTTAGTCAAAAAAATAGTCAAGCACCCTTTACTGGAAAAAGTGCTAATCGATGCGCAGCAAAAGCTTGCACAAGGAAAAAAGCTCTCATGGATCTATAATGAGCACCCTATTATACCCGCTTTAATGACAAGAATGCTTTCCATTGCAGAAGAGACGGGAAAAATGGAAGAGGCTTTTTTTCATCTTTCTAAAATTTATGAGGAAGAATTGGAAAAACACCTTGCACAGATCTCCGCTTTTTTGCAACCTGTTATGTTGATTGCTTTAGGAGCAATCATCGGTCTTGTGGTCTTATCTATTCTTATTCCACTAACCGATGTGGGCTCTTTTCATTAAAAAAGAGGTAAGTTCTATGAAAAAAAAACAAGCTCTCACTTTATTAGAGATTATGATTGTCATTGTCTTAATCGGACTCATTAGCGGTGTTCTTGGGTTTAGCATGAAAGGAAGTCTTGATAAAGGAAAGGTGTTTAAAACCGAACGAGCTATACAACTTATTGAAGATACCCTCATGTTGGAAGTTGCTAAAGGAGCTTCTATTACAGAGGTAATTGACAAGGCAGAAACCTACTTAGAAAAATCAGGTATGGTAAAAAATGTAGAAAGCATCTTAAAAGATGGATGGGGAAAGCCCTTTAATATTGTACAAAAAGGCGACCAAATTGTCGTTACTTCAAAGCGCTTAACAGAGCTACAATCGCCCGATAATGAGTCCAATCAAAAGACCCAAGAATAAAAAGTCATTCACTCTTTTAGAGGTAATGGTTGCCATTTGTATTTTTAGTATGGTTGCCTCTATTAGTGGGTGGCAGATCTTCCGTATGATCTCTGAATATAGATTTAGCAATCAAGTAACGGATTGTCTCTCCTCTTTGCAAAATGCACAATCGCTTGCCTTGATTTATCAGACAGATCTATCATTTGAGATTTTTTTAGAAAATGATATCTATTATTATAAGATCCATTCCCATGAGCCTTTTCCTGTTTCTATTCTCAATCGAGAAAAAAAATATTCTCTTTCTGCTGTAAAAGTTTGCAAATACAATAAAGAGCTCATCAAGAACAAAAAATGGGAGATTTTTTCTAATGGGCTCATTTATCCAAGAGGACTGATTTATTTTGCTAAACAAGAAAAAGGAGG
This sequence comes from Candidatus Rhabdochlamydia sp., assembly GCA_035949155.1. GTDB lineage: Bacteria > Chlamydiota > Chlamydiia > Chlamydiales > Rhabdochlamydiaceae > Rhabdochlamydia. Next base: position 35,555 of record DASZIJ010000081.1, read on the forward strand.
ATTGTGGATTGATTTGCAAAAAGGATTTCTCATAAACTGCGTAAAAGAAAAACCTATAAAAAAATGGTAGCTATGCAATTACTCTCTCCCGCCTTTAATCACATGGAATCGATTCCTTTGGAATATAGCTGTGATGGTAGTGATATAAATCCAGAGCTGATCATAAAAGAAGTTCCCTCCCATGCAAAAAGTCTTGTATTGATCATGGATGATCCAGATGTTCCTGCATCTGTTCGCAAAGATCGCATGTGGGACCACTGGGTTGTATTTAATATTCCTCCAACTACTACTCATATCCCCAAAGATAGTACGCCTCAAGGAATTATCGGTAAAAATACAAGTGGCTCGCTTTGCTATCAAGGACCCTGCCCGCCTGATCGAGAGCATCGTTATTTTTTTAAGCTCTATGCTCTTGATTGTGAGTTAGATCTATCTGAAGGGGCTAGTAAAAGCCAAGTAGAACTTGCTATGCAGGGACATATTATTGCGCAAACAGAATTAGTTGGTAAATATAAGCGCATATAAGCAATATATTGACAACTAAATTATTTAATCCTTAAGTTGAAGTTTATTAGCTACACTTAAATTTAAGGAGGTAAGGGTGGATACAGCAATAGGGTTGGCCAGAGTTTTTGGTCCCTTTTTATTAATTTTAGGATTGTGGATGTTGTTTTATCATCACAATGCTCATAAGATTATGACATCTATGAAAAATACACCGGCTATTTTTTATTGTCATGGATCTATAAACCTACTAATTGGTCTTTTTATTCTTAATGAATACAACTATTGGGATATGAGCTTATTTGTATTGATTTCCCTATTAGGTTGGCTGTTTTTAATTCGCGGTCTCATGATCCTGTTTTTCCCACAGCTTTTGATCAAATGCACGATGAGTTCACATTCTTCTATCAGGTTAAATGGAATTTTCCCTCTGATCTATGGGATTCTTCTTTGCTGGATAGGGTTTTAATAATCCCCATAAGGGTTCGTTTATCTCTTTGAAGCGACATTGATTGTGCTAGGGTCCCCTTTTTAGAAGTCCTGGCACAATTAATGATTTCTTTATCCTATTTATTTTTCAAGAATTGGCTTGCTTTTGAGAGGAAGCTCTTAGTTTTTTCCCTTATAGGAGGAGGAGATTCTGAAAATCCACTATCTGATCGGCTAGTTTGTGTTGGACGATAGAGATCGACTTCTAGAGCAGAAATAGTTTCTTCTAATGAATAGATTTGTGCTTCTTTAGCGTATACCATGTCTTTTAAAGCATGAATACAAACAGCATTTACATAAATGTAATGACATAGCTTTTCATTTTTTTGTTGTAACTGAGCAATCTCTCTATTAAATTTTTCTTCTAATAGCTTTATTTGACTGGGCCCTCTAGCAAAGAAATTAGATACTCTCTCGTAAAGAGTTAATGTTTTTACCGGTCGATTGTTTTTAGGGGTATCATAAATAGCCTCTATCTCTTTCTTCATTTGGCTTGGCTTTCTAGAAAAGAGATTAGATATCTTCTCAAATAAACTAAAGAATATTTTAGATATTTTCTTGCAAAGGGTTAACTTTACTGGTGGACTATTGACGTTCTGATAAATAGGTTCCAAGATAGAGGGAGGATCTACAGGGATAGCCATAAATAAACTCTTATTAATTTTTGAAGATAATTAGATTAATGAAGATTATTGTTTTATGAAGTATAGATGTATTCTACATTCTATTTACTTATATTATAATAGTTTTACTAAACAGTAAATAAAATAATAATTTTAGTTGTTTAGATAAAAATAAATCCTCGAAAATTATATTAATTTTAGAATTAATAAAGAAGTGCTTGTTGCTCTTCTTAAAATAACAGCAACAAGCACTAATTGGTTTTTTAGAAAAATTTTATACAGGGTCTATTCCAAACTCTTCTAATAGTTTATTAAGTTCATCCGTTGCTGAATTAAAATTTTCTTCTGATTCAGGAAGACTATGAATTTCTGTAGAGGGATCGGCTTTATTAGATGATTCATTTTCTTCTGCATTGCTTAATGGTGGAGTTTTTTTAAGGATACTTTTACTGGGAAGCTTATTCGAGATTTCCGATGAGCTGTTTCCCTGATCTTTAGCTGGTTCTGTTTGAAAAGAAACTTTTTTTTCAGAAAGCGAAGTTAGATCAGCCACGGAAACAGGCTGGAATTTAGGTTTGTTTTCTTGAGGTGGAGGAGCAGGCAGGGCAAATGGTTTAGGGATATCTGTCTTAACAACAGTTTGTGGACTGGCGTCCTCTTTTAGAAAAAGAGTTCTTTTTCTAGGTATCGGAGAAGTCATAGAAGGAATTGTAGACTCATTTTTCTGAGATGGGGGGAGAGGAAGAGCCTTTCCTTTAGAAGGTTTAAGAGCGGCCTTAGCATTAATAACATCTAATAAATCAGGTGGAAATGCTTTTTTTTGGGCATTTATTTTAGGAATTCCCTGTGTTAAGATTGATCTTGTTTTAATAGGTCTAGGTGGTGGTGTAGATTTTTGTTTGAATGTTGAAGAGATAATAGCAACCGTTTCAGAAGAAATCTTATTTGTAATTGATGGTTTCCTATTTGGGGCAGAAGGTAGCTCAGTATACCATGTGGCATTGCTTAATGCCTGATCTGCAACAACTGATGCTTTTTTATCTATTTCACTAGAATTGGATGACTGTTTTTTCTCACATTCATTCGACTGATATAGAAAAGAAGAACGAGGTTCTATGTTAGAAGTCATAAGGCGTTACTCCTGTTTTTAATACTGATTTAGGTAGAAATATTTCTTTTTAATAAAAGCAATCAATATTCTGTACCATAAATAAGCAAATAATAATGAACAAGATTATTCTTAACTATATTAATTAATATATAAAGTTTTAAATAAAATTAGATCTTTTAATAAAGTTATTGTAAGAATTAAACGGCCTAGTTTTTTTAGGGACCAATGCAATTATTGAGCAAAGAATAGAGTGGTTTCATCTATGGAGGAAGTTAACTCTCTTCGAGATCTATGTATGTCATTTGTTATTCGGTATCTTTCAAGTGGGTCATTTATTTTCTCTTGTATATCTTTAGAAAAGGGAATCCATTTTGGAATCCTTTGTATATTTTTTTCAATACTCGTAAAATCAAGATCTTCATTTTCAGTGACACTTAGTTCTTGATCGATGTGATTAAAGAAACTCGGAGTGTTTGGATCTTTCTTTTTTAATAAGTTAATACCATACGCAAAGGCAAGTGAAGCTTGGGTTGTTGGGACAAGAATATTCTCTCCTTTGCTGTTTTCTTGGTATCTTGCAAGTTTCAAACCACAGATCTCTGGGACCACTTTAGACAAACCTTCTTGCATAGCATCAATTTCTTCTGTGTTGCCCTCTGTTCTAAATCCTTCAAATAAATGATGAAACCACTGTCTTAAATCATTGATTTGGAAATAGGTTTGTTCTTCAAAATGAGTGATGAGCCAAGGGTGAATGATTTTTTCTAGTTGTACATCCCAATAGAATTTTCCTAAAGTTAAAGGTATATATATGTTAAGAGCTTTAACGAGGCTACTAGTTTTTGGATTCATTGCCATATTAGAAAAGGTTCTTTCCGCTACTTCATCTGTATCTGTAGCAATATTAAAAGGTTTTCCAAACAATCTTGCAACTCGAGTAAAGTTATGGACAGAATTAAGATCTAAAGCTTCCTGAGCTTCTTTGTATAAAAGAGTATGACGTTCTGCTAATAAATAAGAGAATATAGAAGAAGCTAGACAGTGTATCCTAGATAAGGATCGCTGTTCCCATTCTCGTCTAAGGTTTTTTTGAGCAAATGCAAGGTTTCTTTCTGCTTGTTCAACAAGGTCTTGGAGTATTTTTTGTAAAATAGGATTAAGCACATCCTTAAAGGCTTGTTCTGTTGTATTTTTATAGGCAAGTTCTAGCATCAATAAAAAGGAGGGCTGGTTGGTTTCTTTGTTACTGGCTCTGTAGATCTCTAAATACGCGTCCTTAATTTTCATATCTTGGGCAACATGGCATTCTCCTCCGCTACCAAAAATGAGGGTTAACAATCCGTTAAAGAGGCGGCGGGATTCTTCTGTTTGGTTTTTCTCTAGTAGATCTCTATGTTCTAAGAGCATTTTACAAATATGCTGCTTGAAAAATATAAGATCTTGTTTAGTAGTTTCTTTTAAAACTGCTTGCAGCCATTCTCTTGCCATTGTAATTGCTCGAGGTAGCTGCTTTTGACGGTGAGTCTTTGTTTCTTCTAAGCTAGTATTTTCAAGATCTTTAAAAGTTTTTTCTGGATCAGATTCAGCTATACCAGTGACTCTATTCCACAAAGATTTTTGAAAATCTTCCCTATCCCAATTAATTGTATCAAAAATCTCTAAAATTTGATTTTGAGGATACTGGGAAGGATCTAGACTTGGTATTTGTATTTGAGGAACTCTTTCTCTGTGCATTTCAAAAAAGAGCTCTGATTGCTTCTGCTGTAAATCATTCCAAAGGGTTGTGAATTCCTCAAGACTTTTTATGGGAGGGGGCGTCACTATAGCTGTGGTTTTATAATATTCTTCAGAGAAAAGACTGTATAATCCGAATAAAGCAAGAGCAATGGTTAAGTAGCTTCTTGTTGCTATACCGGTTGTTAACTCTGTAAAAGGACTTATGTATTTTACAAAAATGATTCGTGTTTTATTTAACGAAGGAATACGTGTTTGGATGAAAGTAGAAGAAGTAATGAGATCTAAAGAAAAAATAGTTAATGCTGTATAGCCAACTATTAGGTGACCAAAACTGATTAATGCAACAGCATTTATTACAGAGGCCATATAACAGAGCCTACCTATATGTTTTTCTGTACGAGCAGCCATGCTTACTATCTGTGGGCTTACGTAATTAGAAACATAGGAACTTTTTAGCAAGGCTAATATACAAGGAGTGGATATAGTTGCTAGGCTAGCTTTGAGAGAAAGCGAGCTTTGCGTATTTTTACAAAGAGTAATTGTATAAAAATTTTTGACTAAAACAGCAAGAAACGTTCTAGAAACGATCTCATCTATATAATGAATACGACCTTTTTCAAATTGTTGCAAATCACTAGCCTTCTTAATAATAGGCACAGCAGCTAATCCTAAAGAAACATCTTTCATAATAGATAGGGTCATAATTTACCTGTTAATTTAGGAAATATTTTAAACAGGAGATTCCTTTAAAATCTATCTTTAATAAAGGGGGTTATTTTTAAGGCTTCTTAAGATCTTGTCTGAAAGAGATAGCTGCTTTATGCTTAAGTGAAAAAATAGTTATTTCAAGGAGATCCTATTATGCTAAGATTTGTCTTTTTAACCTTTTGTCTTTTGTTTGCAAGAATGTCTTTTGGCAGTGAAATTGCGCCTAAAATGCGTCAACCTCACTGGTCTTCTAAGGTTGTAGAAACCTATCCTAATTCAACTCCTAAAAAAGTGGTATTCTACGATCGGGAACCGAGTCAAGTTGTTAAGCAGATTTTGCTCTACCCCAATGGACAGGTTAAAACAGAAACAGATCTATCTGTAATAGAGGATAACGAGGAATTAAAAGCTGTACCGCATGGTGTGTGTTTGTTTTTCACAGCTGAAGGGAAGTTAGAGAAACAAATGATCTATGAACGCGGGGTGTTACATGGAACCATGAAGCTTTTTTATCCAGATGGAACGCTACAAGGAACCTGTGGATTTAAGCAGGGGCAAAGAGATGGGTTGATGGTTTCCTATCATCCAAATGCAGAGAAAGCAGAAGAAGTGATCTATGAAAATGGGAAGATTATCGGTGAGGTGATTAGATATCATGAGAAAGGAAAACGCGCTGCTGTCATCCCTTACGAAGATGGTGTTCCTCATGGGTGTGCGATGGAGTGGTATCCAACGGGTAGGAAAAAAACCGTTCTTCAATATAAAAATGGATCTCTTCATGCAAATGGTAAGGATCCTGCGGTGATTTCCTACACACCAGATGAGATGATTCAAGAGGTTCAAGATTTCTGTGAGGGGAAGCTTGTAGGATTACATGTCAAGTATCATGCTAATGGACAAGAGAGCTATAAGGTGGCCTATAAAGAAGGTTTAAAAGAGGGTAAAGAGAGTTTTTTTAGTACAGAGGGTAAATTACTAGGAGAAGGTAACTACATACAAGGTAAGCCAGTTGGTAAACACTGGCGCAAGGCAGAGAATGGTGTACAGATTCTATCTGCGCATTTTGATGAGGGGGGTAATACCATAGAACCTATCATGGAATGCAATGACAAAGGACAACTCATCGCTCAATACTCTTTACTAGATGATAAAAATCATCAGGAATATCTGCAGTGGCATGATAATGGAAATCTTAAAGTAGAGTATAACTACAATATAGGAAAGCTCAATGGGGAACAAAAAGAGTACTACCCATCGGGACAAATCAAATTAAAAGCCATGTATGTGGAGAATGAAAAAGAAGGGCTTTACGAAGAATGGTATGAGAATGGAAATCTCGCACAAAGAGCTATTTTCAAAAATAAAAGCTTAGATGGTCTTTATGAGCAATGGTATGAAAATGGACAACTTAAAACCCAAGAACATCATGTAATGGGTAAATTGGACCAAGAACAGAAACATTGGCATGAAAACGGAGTTTTACAATTAAGTCTTCGATTTGATTTAGGAAAAAAACAGGGCTTGTACCAAGAGTGGAATGATAAAAAAGAACTGATTGTATCCGCTAATTACGATCAAGATAGATTGATAGGTGTTGTAAAAGCGTGGTGGAGCACAGATCTTCTTAGAGAGATCACACATTATGATAATCAAGGAAAGCTCAATGGCGTGCATGAAGAGTATTATCCAAATGGTCAACAAAAAGCGCTTGTAAGTTATGCTAATGATCTATTAGAAGGAACCATGAAAACCTGGTATGAAGACGGCAGCCCTTGTGCGATTAAAACTTTTAAACAAGGTCTTCCTGTAGGAGAGCATAAAGAGTATTATTCTACTGCGCAATTACAGGAAAAAGATGTGGTTAACGCAGATAAAAAACCTTTGCAAATTGCTCAGCATTTATTCTTCGATGAGCAAGGAGAGATGCATGGTGAACAAAGAGTGTATCATCAAAATGGGGCTCTTTGCTCTTGTGTGCATTACGAACATGGCCAAATGCATGGAAGTAAAGCTATTTGGGCGGCTGATGGAGTTTTAGTGGAAGAGGCTAATTACAATCATGGAAAACTCGATGGACGATTTTTTGAAAAGTTGCCTGATGGAAGAGAAGTTGTTTACCACTATAAGGATAATCAAAGAAATGGTACTCATGAAGTGTATTACCCGCCGAATGAGTACTTTGCAAGAACCAAGGCTTTTGAGTCTTTTTTCGTAAATGATCAACTGGAAAAGGAAGTCATAGAATATAACGAAACAGGAGCAAAAGTAGGAATCACCCCTTATGTAAATGGAAAAAAAGAGGGTATTGCTAAAATATTTTCGCCAGAAGGGCAGTTATTGGTAGCTGTAAATTTTCATCAAGATAATAAAGAAGGAGTATGCGTACAGTATTATCCTAATGAAAAGCCCTTTGTAGAAACACCTTATCAACAAGATAAAAGAGAGGGGTTAGAGAAAACCTATCATTTGAATGGAGAGCTTGCCAAACTTGTAGCGTATAAAAATGACCTTATGAATGGTCTTTATCAAGAATGGAATGAAGCAGGGATTCTTGTGTTTGAAGCAGAATATCAAGAGGGTAAGCGGCATGGTAAATTCAATAAATTTTACGATGATGGCTCCCCTTATATTTCTCAAACCTTTATCGAAGATCAGTTGCATGGTGTGAAGAAGAAATACGACAAGAGTGGCAAAGTAATAGAATCTTTTTATGAAAAAGGAGAAGAAGTATAATCTCTTTAGCCTACTAAAGATATCGTCTTTAGTAGGTGCTTTTCTTTTGATACTGCTGCAAAAGCGTTCCACTAAATTTTCGCACATTCACAAAGTCAAATGACTTAAGCTCAAACTGAGAATGAGTGGTTTCTTCAATAAAGACAATTCCACCAGGTTTTATTAAACAAGAATGATCAAACAACGCAAAGACCTCTTGTAAAATAGTTGTTTTAAGAGAAAGTTCATAAGGAGGATCGATATAAGCTATGTCAAATTGTATTTCTTTTTTTAGTAACTGTTTTAAAGCTTGTTTATAGCTGCATAGCAAAATAGAACTTTGTTTTTCTAATTGTAGTAGTTGAATATTTTCTTTTAGGCAGCGTATTGCTAACGGATTGTTATCGACAAAAGCCACATGAGAAGCGCCTCGGCTCAAAGCTTCTATGCCGATTGCTCCTGATCCTGCAAATAAATCTAAAAAAAGAGCATCTTTAATCTTATTGTGAAGAATATCAAATACCGCTTTGCGGAGCACTGCTAGAGTAGGACGGGTTAGCTTGGTTTTAGGGGATTTAAGCAGGCGACCACGAAAAGTGCCGCCTAGAATACGTAAGCTCATTCGAATGCTGCTTCAAAGCGGGATTTTAACACTTTTTCCGCATCGCTAAGTAAATCTCTTTTGCCTTCTTCTAAAAAACGCGTATGTGCTTTTGTCATTTTCCATTGACCTTCTAAAGAGGGATCAGCTTCTGCTGCGTCAGCAAAGGAGATGGTTTTTTTAATAGCGATCCATTGACGATGTTGTTTACCTTGGATGGATAGTTCAAATGTACAGGGATCATCTATATATCCTGTGATCGTATAAGGCGTTCCTTGATAGAGAACTGACTGAGAAGCTGGGCTTAGGTCTATAAAAGAGGTAATATCAGAGGGCTTAGCTGAAAGAATAAGATGTGTTAGAAGCGGATCTTTTAAGTCTAATACCAACTTAGCTAGTTTACGCGGAAAAGAGGCGTGTGTATCGGAATAAACCAAAAATCCTCCACTGCTGGTACTCATGAGATTAAAAAATGTCAGATCGTTTTCTCTTCCTACAGCTGCAGTATGAAGTGTTATGTGACCCTGCTTATTTTCTAGCCATTTTTTAACCGTTTGTTGTTGCAGTGTGGAGTTAAACGTGTTTTTACCAGCAGTTAACAAAATAGCATTACAAACGATCTCTTGTTGAGATAGATCTAAAAGCAGGCTTTCTAAGCTTTTATAAATATCGGAAGAAGAAGCTCTGCTGCCAAATGTTTGCGCTTCTAAAAATTCTTCCGCTCGGCGAATATTTTGTTTGGAAATTTTGAGCTTAGATGCGTTAAAACAGGTTACTTTTTTATCAATGATAAAAATATTAAAGCTATCTTCTTCTTGCATGCTTGCTAATGCTTTTAGAACAGCTCTTTTAAAAACGGCAAAGCGATGTCTAGGAACAGAGCTAGAACGATCTAGGATAAAACAGATATGTTGTTTTAAGCGATAGTGGCTTAAATCCCGTTTGGGGAAAAGCTCAATGGAAAATACATATCCCTTATCTTGAGGAGTATAGCTTACGTGTGTTTCAAAGAGGTGATTCCAATCATTGGCAATGGCAAAAGAAGGAAAGCTATAACCTTTCAAACGAGAAACAGGAGAAATTTCAGGTAAAAAATGCCGCATTACTTCCAAATTTCCTATTTCAGAAAAGAGAGGAGGGGGATTTTCTATTTGATTTTCTATTTGATCCATTTGATTAGGATCTATAATGGAGGAGATATTTTGAATAAATAGATCTACTGTAGGAGCTGTTAAAGGGATTTGTAGATCTTCTTTGTAGATGGTCGCGCTCATATTTTCTTTAGGTAAGGATAGTTGCTGTTTATCATTAAACGTCTCTGATACTTGCGGCAATAGTTGAGGGGCTAATGTTGTTTGCATGATAGGATCGATTTCTGGTTTTTTATTCACAAAAGAATCCATGGGAGCAACAGAAGGGGTTAAGGTGGGCTCACTTTCTAATTTTGGCAGGCAAACAGAAATTAAAGAAGATTCTTCTTCTATAGAGAAAGATAGCGAACTCTTTTTTATAAGAGCTAAAGAATCAACTGATTCTAAATGAGGAGCTACTTTCAGTGAACGATTGGAGTTAAGTAAATCATACGGGGTTTGATAGTTTGAAGGTGCTACCCAAATTTGTTCAAAAACCTCTTGCAAAGTATTTTCTCTATTTTGTTCATCTATTTGTAAGAGATGAGGATTGAATGAGGACAACCAAAAAAGTGCAGAGAGATTTTGCTGTTTATGAAAAGTAAAAGAATAAAGGATACATATACAAGCTACATGCATAGCAAGAGAGAAAAAAAGGCAAAAGAGAAAAATAAAACGATTTTTTAAACGTGCTGTCATAAAATAGTTTGTAGAGCCTCCTTACTCAATTGTACTCTCATTTGTAATGAGTCATGTAAGGCTTTTGCTTCTAATTCATCGAGTTTGGCAAGAGCGGTTTTTCTTAACTTTTGATAAATGTTCTTACGTTGATTTTTTTTAGCTAATTGAGCCTTTATAAAGATTATCTCTAAATCAATAAAGCTTAAATAATCTTGATGCAATTGCATTTTATCTGGAAAAAGATCTTGTGTCGAGAGGTAGTGTTGAACAGATGGATCCTCTGCTCGAGAGAAATCATCTCTCATCTGCAGAAGTAATTCTAATTTCCTTTCTAAAGGGCGAGAAGATATATAGGTTTTTACTTCGATGTATTCTAACGCAGCTTCTAAATGAAGTGGTTCTGATAAAAGTTTTTTTCTAATCTGCACTTCTTTTAGCGCATCGCAAATAGCTATAATATCTGTAGAACTTTCCTGTCTTTCTTGGTCAGAGAGCAGAGAAAATTGCAATCGCGCTTTCTCTAGAAGAGCAGCGCTTCCGTAGTAGGATAATACATGTTTGGAAGAGTCAATAAGATTATTATACACTTTGATTGCTTCCTCATAGAGCTTTTGCTCTTGATAAGAAATAGCTAGTTCAAAGAGCACTCTTCTTTGCCATTTCCATTCTACTGAAGAAAACTCTCTTTGCTGCTGGGCTAGAAAACTTAAGAGAGGAACTTTTTTTATCTTTTCTCCAAGATAATCATATAAAGCGCAAAGTTTTAATACCTCTAGTTCTAACCAAGATCCAACAGGTAGTCTGCTATGATCAAGAAGTTTTTCAAAAGAGGTTTTGGCTCGTTTAGCATAAAAATATTTTTTCTCTTTCTCTGCAATTTCAAATTGCTGATAGTAAAAGTGAGCCAGCCAATCGAGATTATTTAACTCCATAGGTTCATCTATATTGGCAAATAGACAGTTTGCTGCTTTTAAGAAAAGAGCTTCGTTTAAGTTTTCTGTAGCAGCGGATAGATACAAATTGTAAAGCTTGCGATTGCAAATGCGTCCATGTGTGGATTTAGGATCAGCTAGTGCCTTTTCGAAGTTTTCTGCTATTTGAAGAGTATCTACTTTTAAGTGTTCTTGACAAAGAGCTGTGAATAGATATGTGTCAGATGAGCATCCATATTGCTCTATATATTTTTCAGAGGCATCAAGAGATTTTTGATACTGTTTTTGCTCGAACAGAGATTGAATGAGCAGCCAGTGCATCTTTTGCTTTTCTTCATCAGAAAAAAGCTCTCCTTTCTC